>CAYPEH010000081.1:0-12721 GCA_964409585.1 uncultured Chromatiales bacterium
GGTGGTTCAGGCTATGGCGCCCCTCAGGCTCCCGAGGATGGCGGCGTACGCTGAGTTCCCTGGAAACGCAAAAGGGCGCCGTTGGCGCCCTTGACCAAGCGAGCCTCGACTTACCTCAAATTGCTTATACAAGGCCACTCTGAATGAGGTCTTGCCGAGGTTCGGCTTGGTAATTATCTGGAGCGGGTGAGGGGAATCGAACCCCCGTCGCTTGGTTGGGAACCAAGAGCTCTACCATTGAGCTACACCCGCATGCGGCAGGGATTGTAACCAAGCCCCCCGGACTGTCAAAGGAAGTTCTGAACAAGTACCGGAGGATAGGGGGTTGGGGGAAGGGCACATGAAGACTCTCGCAAGCCATTGATATTCATTCTTCCTCCCATGGACAAACCCCGGATGGGAACTCTGATCAAGCCACTACGCGCCTCGATCAGAGTTCCCAAAGGAATGGATACGGCAGTTTGGTGCTGGGCGCCTGTCGGACGTGGGAGAGCCGCCGCGGGAAAAAGAGCCGCTCTCCTGATCCCCGGATGCAACATTGGGGTATACTCGCCGCCTTTGCAACACAGTCACTGCCCCCGAATCCATGGACGTCCGAGTCAATGGTGAAATCCGCCGCCTTGCCGAAGGCACCACAATCATCCAGCTGCTGGATGAGATGGGCCTGGCTGGCCGGCGTGTGGCCGTCGAGGTCAATCGCGAGATCATACCCGGCAGCATGCATGCGGAATACACGCTGCAAGCGGAAGACCAGGTGGAGGTGGTGCAGGCGATCGGTGGTGGCTGAACGGCCTCACCCCATACCGGACAATCATTCAAGACCCAATGCCGATGAACGATCCCCTGATCATTGCCGGGGTGGAATACACCTCCCGCCTGCTGGTGGGTACCGGCAAATACAAGGACCTGGAGGAAACCCGCCAGGCCGTCGAGATGAGTGGCGCCGAGATCGTCACCGTCGCCATCCGCCGTACCAATATCGGCCAGAATCCGGACGAGCCGAATCTGCTGGATGTGCTGCCGCCGGATCAATACACCATCCTGCCCAATACCGCCGGTTGTTATACCGCCGAGGATGCGGTCCGCACCTGCCGCCTGGCACGTGAGCTGCTGGGCGGCCATGATCTGGTGAAGCTGGAGGTGCTGGGTGACGAGAAGACCCTCTATCCGGATGTCTCCGCAACCCTGGAAGCGGCCGAAACCCTGGTCAATGAGGGCTTCAAGGTGATGGTTTACACCAGCGACGATCCCATCGTCGCCAAGCGGCTGGAAGAGATCGGCTGCGTGGCGGTCATGCCCCTGGCCGGTCCCATCGGTTCCGGTCTCGGTATCCAGAACCGCTACAATGTGCTGGAGATCGTGCAGAATGCCAAGGTTCCCGTGCTGGTGGATGCCGGTGTCGGCACCGCTTCCGATGCGGCCATCGCCATGGAGCTGGGTTGCGATGCGGTACTCATGAACACCGCCATCGCCGAGGCCGGGAATCCGGTGTTGATGGCCTCTGCCATGAAAAAGGCCATCGAGGCCGGGCGCGAGGCTTTCCTTGCCGGGCGCATGCCGCGCAAGCGCTACGCATCCGCCTCTTCACCCATTGACGGCACCTTTTTCTGACCGCCGGCCGCGGTACGGGGAGGGCCGGGTCTGGCCATGAGTGACAGCCGTTCGCGGCGCCGCATTCGTTCCTTCGTCCGGCGCGAGGGCCGTCTGACCCCGGGGCAGGAGCGTGCCCTGAACGAGTTGCTGCCCCGTTATGGCGTGGCCGAAGACGATGGCATCATCGATCTGGATGCGCTGTTCGGCCGCTGCGCCCCGCGCACGCTGGAGATCGGCTTCGGTGATGGTGAGTCCCTCGCCTCCATGGCGGCCGCCGAGCCGGAAGTGGATTTCCTCGGTCTGGAGGTCCACCGGCCCGGTGTCGGCCGTCTGTTGCAGAGGCTGGAAGAACAGGGCTTGGGTAATGTTCGCGTGATCGGCCAGGATGCTGTCGAGGTGCTGGAAAAACGCATCGCCGATGCCAGCCTGGACCGGGTGTTGCTGTTCTTCCCCGACCCCTGGCACAAGAAGCGCCATCACAAGCGGCGCATACTGAATCCGGAGTTCGCCGACCTGCTGGCGCGCAAGATCCGTTCAGGGGGCGTGTTCCATGCCGCCACCGATTGGCGCGACTACGCCGAACAGATGCTGGAGGTGATGGATGCCTGCGCCGGTTTCGACAACATCAACGGTCCAGGTCGCTATGCCGCACGGCCGGAATACCGCATCGAGACCAAGTTCGAGCGCCGTGGCCGACGACTGGGCCATGGGGTATGGGATCTTCTCTACCGGCGGCGGTGAGTCTTCAATGCGCGTGATGCTGCGGCTGGCGGCGCGGGCCCCCCAGGGCCTCAAACTGACGCTTGATGGTGAGCAGTGAGCGCACCCGGGCGACGAGGATGTCCTCGACCACCGGTTTGTGCAGGAAGTCATTGGCCCCCGAATGCAGCACTTCGACCATGCCCAGGTCACTGTCCTGTACGGTGATCACCAGGATGGGCAGTTCCTGTGACTGGTAATGGAAACGCGCGCGCACTTCACGGATCAGGTCCGCCCCGGACATGGGGCCGTCCAGGTAGCGGAAATCAGTGATGATGATGTCGAAACTGGAGCGTCCTTCCCGGTCCACCGACTCGGCGAGCAGATCCAGGGCGGTTTCCGCCCGCGTGGTGTGGGTCACCTCCAGGCCCTCGCGTTCGAGCACGCGGCGTACGGCCGTGGCCGCGGTCAGGCTGTCCTCGACGTACAGCACGCGCCCCACCAGCCCCGGTGCGGAGCGGGCGATGGCATGCAGATAGGAGGCAATGGCGCGGTAGCCCTGGGCCTTGTCCAGGTAGCCGGTGATACCGGCGGCGTAGCTCTCGCTCAGCAGGCGCCAGTCGGCGTCACCGGAGACCACCACCAGCGGTGTGCGCTGATTGAGGGGGATGGCGCGGATACGCTGGGCGAACTCCAGGCCGTCCATGTCCGGCATCAGGAGGGCGGTGGTGATGAGGTCGAAACGGGTGTTGGCGGCGTGGACCAGGGCCTCCAGGCCGGTGTTCATGGACAGGATGTTGGCGTCGGGCAGTTCGGCCTTCAGGGCCTTGCGCAGGATGTCGCGTGAGGCGTGAGAACCGTCCACCAGCATGATGTTCAATGCCGATTGCATCGATGGTTACTCCGCCCCCTGCCCGGTTCGTTATAGGTTTGATATATGCGCACGCATTTCCCGCCGGGTTTGCGCGGCGACCTGGGAGCCTGTCCGGGGAACGATGAACCCGCCGTGAAAGCGCCACAGCCCCCATTACCCGGACAGGCTCCCAGGGAACCTCCGGGCAGGCCGTGAAACCCGGTCCCGCCGGAAGTTCCCTAGCGGGGTTCGATCGCCTTCAGATGATGGCTGACCGATAACCATGATCCTAGCAGACCGAGAGCGCCTCCGGCAGAGAGCAATATCGCGGCCTCCCACCAGGATAGACCGGTCACGCCGAAACCGCTGCTGTAGAGGCTGGCCAGATGTTCCACCGGCCCGCTCAGGGACAGGACGAACAGCGTCACCAGCACCAGGGCGATGAAGGCGCCGGACAATCCATACCAGAGTCCGCCATAGAGGAAGGGGCGGCGGATGAAGGCATCGGTGGCGCCGATCAGTTTGGTCAGTTCGATTTCCTCGTGGCGGTTGCGGATGTCCAGGCGAATGGTGTTGCCTACCACCAGCAGCACGGCCAGGCCGAACAGCACGGCCAGCAGCAGTACGGCGCGCCGGGCGATGTGAGTCATGGCTTGCAGGCGTTGCAGCCATTCCATGTCCAGTTGCGCCAGTTCCACCTGCGGCAGTGTGGCCAGTTCACCATGCAGCAGGCGTACGCTGGCCATGTCCCTGTTGGTGGCTGGATGCACCACCAGTACCACCGGCAGCGGGTTCTCGCCGAGGGTATCGAGGGCTTCACCGAAACCGGACAGGCGGCGGAATTCCTCCAGGGCCTCCTCCCGGCCGATCAGGGTGACCTGCTCGATGTCCGGTCTTTGTTCCAGTTCCCGTGCCAGATCGGAGGCGGTTTTTTCATCCACGCCGGTCTTCAGATAGAGGGAGATGGGATTGAGGGCATCCCATCGTCCGGTGAGTTGTTGCACATTCTTCAGGGCGACATGCAGGGCGCCGGGCAGGGCCAGGGCGATACCGATCACCGCGGCGGTCATCAGGTTGGAGAGGGGGGAGCGTGTCAGCCGGCCCAGGGAGCCCACCGCCTCGCGCAGGTGATCGGTGAGGCGGGCGCGCAGGCGCTGCTTCAGGCCAAGCCCTTCGGAACGGCCCGGTCTGGCTTCCGTGTGGCGGGTCGCGCCCCTGTATCTGGACGGCCTCATCCTTGTGTCCCCAGCGTGGAGCCGCAGATGCGTCCCTGGGACAGGGTCAGCACCGGATAGCCCATGCGCTTGAGCAGACTGATGTCGTGGCTGGCGATGAGTACGGTCACGCCCACCTGGTTGAACTGCTCGAACAGATGCATGATCTCCACCGACAGGTCCGGGTCCAGGTTGCCGGTGGGCTCGTCGGCCAGCAGTACGGCGGGGCGGTTGACCACGGCACGGGCGATACCCACCCGCTGCTGCTCGCCGGCGGAGAGGGTGATGGGATAGGCGCGTTCCTTGTTCAGCAGGCCCACCAGGTCCAGGGCGGCGCGCACCCGTTTGCCGATCTCCCGGCGGTCCATGCCGGTGATCACCAGCGGCAGGGAGACGTTGTCATAGACCGTCAGTTCGGTCAGCAGGCGGTGGTTCTGAAAGATGAAACCGATGCGGCGGCGGTAGAAGGGCAGTTGCCGGGGTTTGATGCTGGTGAGGTTGATGCCGTCCACTGTCACCTGCCCGCGGGTGGGCCTTTCCATCAGGGCGATCAGTTTCAGCAGGGTGCTCTTGCCGGCACCGGAGTGGCCGGTGAGAAAGGCCATGTGCCCGCGCGGCAGATGGAAACTGACGTTGGCCAGCCCCTCCTGACCGCCGGTGAAGCGCTTGCTGACGTCGTTGAACCGGATCATGCCGTGGACTGCTCAGTCGTCCGTTCCGAACAGGGCGGCGACGAATTCCCCGGCATCGAAGGGCCGCAGGTCCTCGATGCCCTCGCCGACACCGATGAAACGGATCGGTACCCCCAGTTCCTTGGCGATGGCGAAGATGATGCCGCCCTTGGCGGTACCATCCAGTTTGGTCAGGGTGATGCCGGTCAGATGGACCGCCTGGTGAAATTCACGAGCCTGGTTGAGTGCGTTCTGGCCGGTGCCCGCGTCCACCACCAGCATCACCTCGTGAGGCGCGCCGGGGTCCAGTTTGCCCAGCACCCGTTTCACCTTTTTCAGCTCTTCCATCAGGTTGGTCTGGGTATGCAGGCGCCCGGCGGTATCGGCGATGAGCACGTCGATGCCCTTGGCTCGGGCCGATTGCATGGCGTCGAATACCACCGCCGCCGGGTCGGCGCCGCTGGCCTGGGCGATGACCGGCACACCGTTGCGTTCACCCCATACCTGCAACTGTTCCACCGCCGCGGCGCGGAAGGTGTCCCCGGCCGCCAGCATCACCGTGCGGCCTTCGGCCTGCATGCGCTTGGCCAGCTTGCCGATGGTGGTGGTCTTGCCGACCCCATTCACCCCCACCATGAGGATGACATGGGGGGTGTGGGCCGCATCCACCTGCAGCGGTGCGCTGACCGGTTCCAGCAGGTCCGCCAGCTCTTCCCGCAGGGCCGTCATCAGGGCCTCGGGATCGGTCAACTGTTTGCGGTCCACCCGTTCGGTGAGGTCATCGATGATGGCGCGGGTGGCTTCCACTCCCACATCCGCCAGCAGCAGGGTGGTCTCCAGTTCCTCCAGCAGTTCCTCATCGATTTCCTTCCGGCCCAGGAACAGCCGGGCCAGGCCGTCACCGAGGCTGGCGCGGGTGCGGCTGAGGCCCTGGCGGAGACGGTCGAGGAGGCCGGTTCTGGGGGATTTCTCGGGGGCGGATTTTTTGTTGAAACCAAACATGGAAAAGCGGGTCACAGGGTGGGTGTTGGAGTCTGCCGGACTTTTGCCGATGATTCATCCGTGGTTCGCCCTATCCTATCATCCGGCCCTCCCGGCGGATAAACGCATTGGCCGTGATGGGCGGGCCTGCCGCCACCCAGGAACCGCAATACGCCGTAACCTGAATTGGGAAAATCCATGCGCAGTGTTTTCACGCTTTTTTTGATATTTCTCGCAACCCCGCTGTGGGCCGCCACCGCCGGGGTTCACGAACATCGCCTGGCCAACGGCCTCAAGGTGCTGGTGAAGGAGGACCACCGCGCCCCGGTGGTGATCACCCAGATCTGGTACCGGGTGGGCTCCAGCTATGAGCACGACGGCATCACCGGCCTTTCCCACGTGCTGGAGCACATGATGTTCAAGGGCACGGAAAAACATGGCCCCGGTGAATTCTCGCGCATCGTCGCCGCCCAGGGGGGCAGTGAGAACGCCTTCACCAGCCGCGACTATACCGCCTACTACCAGAAGCTGGCCGCCGACCGGCTGGAACTCGCCCTGGAACTGGAGGCCGACCGCATGCGCAACCTCACCCTGCCGGAGGAGGAGTTCGGCAAGGAACTGCGGGTGGTGATGGAGGAACGCCGCATGCGCACCGAGGACAAGCCCCAGGGGCTCACCTACGAGCAGTTCAATGCCCTGTCCTGGAACCACAGCCCCTACGGCCAGCCGGTGATCGGTTGGATGGACGATCTGGAGCACATGAGCGTTGCCGATCTGCGTGCCTGGTACCGTGCCTGGTATGCACCCAACAACGCCACCCTGGTGGTGGTGGGCGATGTGCGGCCGGAGCAGGTATTCCGCCTGGCGGAAAGGTATTTCGGTGCTTTCGAGGCCGAGCACCTGCCCGCGCTCAAGCCACGCACCGAGCCCGCGCAACACGGCCCCCGCCGGGTGGTGGTGCGGGTCCCGGCCAGGCTGCCCTATCTGATCATGGGGTACAAGGTTCCCTCCCTGGTCACTGCCGGGGCCGATGCCTGGGAGCCCTATGCCCTGGAGGTGTTGGCGGAGTTGCTGGACGGTGGCGATTCGGCACGGCTGGCCCGTTTCCTGGTTCGTGGCGGGGAGGTGGCCGCGGCCGCCTCGGCCGGTTACGACCTCTACGCCCGCCTGCAGACCCAGCTCCTGCTCAGTGCCGTGCCGGCCAGTGGCCACACCATCGAGGAGGTGGAAAAGGCCCTGCGCGAACAGGTGCGGCGTCTGCGTGAGGAAGAGGTGGCGCCGGAGGAACTGGCGCGGGTCAAGGCGCAGGTGGTGGCCGATGCCGTGTTCGAGCGTGATTCGATGTACTACCGGGCCATGCAGATCGGGGAGCTGGAGACCGTCGGCCTGTCCTGGCGGCAGGTGGAGGAATATGTGCCACGGGTGCGGGCGGTGACCGCTGCGCAGGTGCGTGAAGTGGCACGCCGGTATCTGCTCGATGACCGGTTGAATGTGGCGGTGCTGGAGCCGCAACCCAGCGGGGAAGCAGAGGAGGACGAAAAATGATCCGGGAGTTTCTGCGCCTGTTCATCCTGGCCTGTGGCCTGGGATTTTCCATCCTCGCCGGTGCCACACCCGCGATCCAGACCTGGTACACGGGCAATGGCGCCCGTGTCCTTTTCGTGCCGGCCCCGGAACTGCCCATGGTCGATGTGGAGATCAGCTTCGATGCCGGCAGCGCCCGCGATGGTGGCGCCTCCGGTCTCTCCCAGCTCACCGCCTCCCTGCTCAACGAGGGGGCTGGCGGACTCAGTGCCGACCAACTGGCCGCGCGCCTGGAAGGTCTCGGCGCGCAGCTGGGCATCGATTCCGGCCGCGATGCGGCGCAGGTATCCCTGCGCAGCCTGAGCGATCCGGCCGTATTGCAGCCGGCCGTGGAATTGTTCGCCAAGGTGGTGGCGGAACCGGCGTTCGGGGAGGCGGCCTTCCGGCGCGTCCTGGAACAGATGCGGGTGAGCCTGCGCCATGATCTGCAAAGCCCGTCCGGTGTGGCCCAACGGGCCTTCTACAGGGCGGTATTCGGCGACCATCCCTATGCGACGCCGCCGGGGGGCACGGAGGAAAGCCTGTCGAAGCTGACGCGGGAGCAGGTGAGGGCCTTTCACCGGCGGTATTACGTGGCCCGCAACGCCGTGGTGGCCATTGTGGGCGACCTGCGCCGCGACGTCGCGGAGGCCCTGGCCGAACGGGTGGCGGGCGGATTGCCGGCAGGAGAGGCGCCGCCGCCGCTGCCACCGGTGAAACACCTGGGAGAGGCTCGCACCGTGCGCATCAAGCATCCTTCCAAGCAAAGCCATGTGCTCATGGGGCAACCGGGCATGCATCGCGGTGATCCCGATTATTTCGCCCTCTACCTGGCCAACCATATACTGGGAGGGGGCGGCCTGGTCTCCCGTCTGTCGGACGAGGTGCGGGAAAAACGCGGCCTGTCCTACAGCATCTATTCCTATTTCGCCCCCATGCGCCGTAATGGCCCCTTCGTGGTCGGCCTGCAAACCCGCAATGATCAGGTCGGGGAAGCCATCCGCGTGGTGCGTGAAACGGTGGAGAAATACCGGGCCTCGGGGCCGGACGAGGAGGAATACAAGGCCCATCGCGACAACGTCACCGGCGGTTTCCCGCTGCGCATCGACAGCAATCGCAAGATCCTCGGCTATCTGAGCATGATCGGCCTCTACGGTCTGCCGCTGGATTACCTGGATACTTTCGTCGGGCGCATCGAGGCGCTGGACCGGGAGGGCGTGGCGGAGGCCTTTCGCCGGCGTGTCGATCCGGCCCGTTGGGTCACCGTGATCGTGGGCGGGGAGGGGTAACCGGCCCCGCGTTTCTGCTTTCCCCCTCCGTGCGCGGATGCCGCGCAAACCAGCATTACCGCGGAAAGGACAAGGGAGCTCTTTCCACATCGCGCGCAGATGCTACAGTAGGAAACGCTGCCTCATCGTCAATAATCACAATACGGCGGGGGCGGCAGGCCATCCAATCGGTCCGGGGCAGTGGCTTGGCCGGGCCTGGTGGTCCTCGCCAAAAGGAGAACTGTCATGTATGACAAGCATCTGCACGGGATCCTGGCATTGCTGCTGGCCTTGTTTCTCGAACCCTCCCTGGCCGCCGGTTCGTTTCCCGGCCGCGCCGCCTATCCGGACGTCCCCGTCATCGAGCTGGATGAACTGGGTCGGAACCAGGATTCGCTGACCGTGGTGGACGTGCGCTCCCGCTTCGAATTCCAGACCCTGCATATCAACGGCGCGCACAATATCCCCCTGTCTTCCAGGGACTTCGTGGAACAGGCGCGGGCCCTGCGCCAGCGCGAAGGCAAACCCCTCGTGTTCTACTGCAACGGCCACAGTTGCATGAAATCCTACAAGGCCACCCGCCGGGCCATGTTGGCGGGGATGCGGGATGCACGCTGCTTCGATGCCGGCATCTTCGACTGGACCTTGCAATTTCCCGATCGGGCCAGCCTGTTGGGGAAGAGCCCCGTGTCCCCGGACCGCATCATCCGCAAGGAAGATTTCGTGAAGCGTCTGCTGCCCCCCGAGGAATTCTCCAAGGCCTCGATGGAAGACGTGGTGCTGCTGGACATCCGCGATCCGGAGCAACGCGAGGGCATCGCCCTGTTTCCGGGCCGTCAGCGTTCCGTGCCGTTGGACGACATCCGGCGGATCGAACACTACGCGCGTCGGGCCAGGGAGAGGGGCATTCCGCTGCTGGCCTATGACGCCGTCGGCAAGCAGGTGCGCTGGTTGCAGTATCACCTGGAAGACCTGGGGCTGAAGGAGTACTACTTCATGGAGGGGGGAGCCAAGGGGTTTTTCGGCTGGCTGCGGGAAAGTTATCGGCGATAGGCGCGTGGCGGGCCGTCGATCCAACCAGGTACGCATCATCGCCGGGCAGTGGCGTGGCCGGCGGGTGGAGTTCGACGATGCGGAGGGGCTGCGTCCGACCCCTGACCGTCTGCGCGAGACCCTGTTCAACTGGTTGCAGCCGCTGATCCCCGGCGCCCGCTGCCTGGACCTGTTCGCGGGCAGTGGTGCCCTGGGTCTGGAGGCGGCTTCCCGTGGTGCAGCCGAGGTGGTGCTGGTCGAACGTTCCGCGCGGGTGGTGCGCAAGCTGCGTGAGCAGGTGCGGCAGCTGGGGGGCGCCATGGTCGAAGTGATGCATGCCGATGCCATACGGTGGCTGGACGGGCCGGTACGGCCCTATGATGTGGTGTTCCTCGATCCGCCTTATGCCCATCCGGAGTTGCTGCGCGAGGCCTGTCGCAAACTGGACCAGGGGGGATGGTTGGCGTCCGGTGCCCGCGTGTATCTGGAGTCGCCCCGTGGCCGTGGCCTGGACCTGCCCGGCGCCTGGCGGGTGTTGAGGGAAAAGACCGCAGGTGATGTTTCCTGCTGCTTGTCGATGAAAGACCGATAAAGGCCTCTGAACCCGCCATGTGTGTCCGTCTGAAATCCGGAATCGCCGCCTTCGGCGTTGCAAAACGGGCCAATAGAAAAGACTATTGCCTGCGTCTTGCGCCTGGAAGGCAACGATTCCACCCGTCCAGACGAACCACCCCCTGACGGGTCCAGGGGTTCTTTCACCTGCCATGGGGGCCACTATGACCACCGTCGTCTATCCGGGAACCTTCGATCCCATCACCAACGGGCATCGCGACCTGATCGAGAGGGCCGCCCTGCGCTTCGATTGCGTGATCGTGGCGGTGGCCGGCTCCACGTCCAAGTCCACGACCTTCCCCATGGATGAGCGGGTGGCCCTGGCGCGTGAGGTGTTGGCGGATATCGAGGGCGTCGAGGTCAGCGGCTTCGATGGCCTGCTGGTGGACTTCGCCAGACAGCGTGGCGCCGGGGTGATCCTGCGTGGCCTGCGTGCGGTGAGCGATTTCGAGTACGAATTCCAGCTCGCCAGCATGAACCGGCGCCTGGCTCCCGGGGTGGAGACCATGTTCCTCACACCGGCCGAGCAATACGCCTTTCTTTCCTCCAGCCTGGTGCGTGAAATCGCCGCGCTGGGGGGGGATGTATCCCCGTTCGTACATCCCACCGTAGAGGCTGCGTTGCGCGGACGTTTCGCTGGCAGCCCGCCGGACTCAGGATGAATCGGCTGCAGGTTCCTTCGACCGCCATGCGCTCCGTCTCCGTCCCGCGTTGCACTCTCGCGATCCGGGGCGCGCCCTCGCTCTCCCACTCTTTCGCTTCGATTCCCCTAAGTCCGGCAGGCTGCTAAGATACCCGCCATTTCCGATTTGGCGGCTCAAGAATCGAAGGAGTTTTCCATGGCCCTGACCATTACCGATGAATGCATCAATTGCGATGTCTGCGAACCCGAGTGTCCCAACGGTGCCATCACCCAGGGTGATGAGATCTACGTCATCGACCCGGATTTGTGCACCGAGTGTGTGGGCCATTACGAGGATTCACAATGCGTCGAGGTCTGCCCCGTGGATTGCATCATCACCGATCCGGAGCACGAAGAGACCAAGGAAGAGCTGATCGCCAAGTACGAGAGAATTACCGGCGAGACCTACAGCGAGTGATGGCGATTTTTGCAGTCGCTTCGTCCTGAGTCCGACGAGCTGCTGACCGAAAGGGCCCCGCAAGGGGCCTTTTCTGTTTCCGGGGGGGCGGATTGGGATGCGCCGGCCCCGGTTCCCTCAGCATCGCTGGCAGCGGGGGCAATAGAAGGTCGAACGCTGCCCCAGGCGCAGTTGGCGAATCGCCGTGCCGCAGTTCAGGCAGGGCCGGCCCGCGCGGCCGTAGACGCGCAGTTCCTGCTGGAAATACCCTGGCCTGCCCTCGCCATCGGTGAAATCGCGCAGGGTGGTGCCACCCTGTTGTATGGCCTCGGACAATACCTCACGGATGGTCACAGCCAGTTTCTCGTAACGCTCCTGGCCGATCCGGCCCGCCGCGCGCCGGGGGTGGATGCCGGCCCGGAACAGGGATTCGCTGGCGTAGATGTTGCCGACCCCCACCACCACCCTGGCCTGCATGATGAACTCCTTCACCGCGACCCGGCGCCCGCGTGACAGGCGGAACAGGTGACCGCCGTCGAATTCCTTCCCCAGCGGTTCCGGTCCCAGCCCGGCCAGCAACGGGTGGCGTCCGGGATCGTCCCGTGTCCACAGGGCGGCACCGAACCGGCGTGGGTCGCGCAGGCGCAGGCATTGGCCGTCATCGAGGACGATATCCAGGTGATCGTGTCGTTGCGCCGCGGTTCGTGCCGGCAGCACCCGCAGACTGCCGGACATGCCCAGGTGCAGGATCAGGCTGCCGGCGGGGGTGTCCAGCAGCAGATACTTGGCACGGCGTCGCACCGAGTCGATGGTCTGCCCGGGCAGTTCCCGCTCCAGTTCCGGCGGGACCGGCCAGCGCAGGCGCCGCTCGCGCACCACCACGGCGCGGACGCGGCGGCCCCGCAGGTGGGGCTCGATGCCGCGGCGGGTGGTTTCGACCTCGGGAAGTTCGGGCATTAGCAGGGTGTTGACATTCGCTCAGGCGAGCGTGAGACCAGGCAAAAACCGGCGAAAAAGCGCAGTTTATACGCAATAAATGAGCATTTTGAGCCGGTTTTTAACGCCGTATCGCGCCGCATGAGTAGAATTTCAACGCCCTGTAGGAGCCTGTCGGACTCGGGGGGATCGTAGCGAAAAAGTGGGACAGCGAGGATGA
>CAYPEH010000082.1:0-12670 GCA_964409585.1 uncultured Chromatiales bacterium
CCTGGGCGGCTGGGGATCCGGATACCCGTACTGGGGCGGCCCGTGGGGCTATCCGTATTACGGTTATCCGTACTATGGCGCCTACCCGTACTATGCCCTGCCAGCCGTGACCGCGCCGGTCGCGCCCAAGGCATCTGAATCCGAAGAGAAATAAGCCGGTTTTACGGACAGAAAAAAGGCGGCGAGCCATTGTGGCTCGCCGCCTTTTTCGCTGACGCTGGCGTCCAGCCAGCATTTCGTTACCCGCTTATATACGGGCATACCCAAACAAAATCGTTTACTTATCAATCTTTAGGGCACCTCTAATAATTCTGTTTGAGCAGATTCGTGTCGGAGGCCCGTGAGAACAAGGCGAAGTTCGCAGCCAATAGCACGCTATTGGCAAGAACTTCAACGCAGTTATCGCGGGCCTCCGGCGCGAAGATGCCGAACACGAATTATTAGAGGTGCCCTTTAGTGTTTTTCGTCGTCCGCCTTGCTCTTGCGGGATACCGGCATGGGTACCACCTGTGCCTTCTGCGGTTCATCGATGAACACGGGGCGCATGGTGCGGGGGATACCGGCCTCGTCCGCCAGTTCGCCTTCACGGGCGGAGATCAGGGCCAGGCAATCGCGGATGTCGTTGATCGTCCCCTCGGACAGGGGGTGGCGCATGCCGGGCTGGGGGGTGATTTCGCGCACGATCTTGGTCAGCACCTTGCGCATCATGCGCATGACGCGCTGTTCCTGGGTGAGCTTGACTTCGTTCATGGTTTTGATTCCACTGGATACTGAACTGGCGGGGAGTGTACCCCATGGCGTGGGCAAACGGGGCAAATCCACCTGCATGGTGGTGTAACTGGGGGCCGCGAAGATTACCCCATCCGGTCGTGAGAGCGGGGCGCATCGGAAAAGAAAATGAGACGAGGATGGTTTTGCCTGCTGTGGCTGGCGCCTGCAGGCGCCCTTGCGCACAACGGTTCCATTGCTTTTTCCCCATCCGGCGCGGAATACGCGGCTGTCTATGACGTGCCCACCATCCGCGAGGCCCAGCATCTGGCCCTGGATCAGTGCGGCCGGGACGACTGTGAAATCGTGGTGAACTTCTATCCCGGTGAATGCGCGGCGCTGGCGGTGGGCCCCGATGGCTGGTTTACTCATGTGGATGCCACCAGGGAAGCGGCGGCCTTGGGTGCGCTGCAACAGTGTGCCCATCCCCAGTGCGAGGTGGGGGCCGCGGTGTGCAACCCGACCGGGGGTGTTCCACAACCCGGAGAACGGCCGCCATCCGTACGCAAGCACGCCAGGGAATATCTGTAACCTGAATCCGTGGCAGTCGTGCCGGGTCAATCGGAAGGGTTGCGGGATTGGCGCGGTTGCCAGAGGGTGTCACCGTTGCCATGGGCCATGTTGATGACCCGGGCGATCACGAACAGCAGATCCGACAGGCGGTTGAGATAGGCGATGGCATCCGGGTTGACGGCCTCCGACCGTGACAATGCCACCAGCCGCCGCTCCGCGCGGCGGCAGACGGCGCGGGCCAGATGGGTATGGGCGGCCGCGAAGCTGCCTCCCGGCAATATGAACTCCTGCAAGGGGTTCAACTGATCATTGAATTCGTCCAGGGCCAGTTCCAGCCAGGTGATGTAGTCCTTGTTGATGTACTGCTTGCCCGGCAGCGACAGTTCGCCACCCAGGTCGAGCAGGTCGTGCTGGATTTCCTCCAGGCAGTTTTCCACCTCTTCCGGTATCTCCTGGGTGAGCACGCTGCCGATCAGACTGTTGAGTTCGTCAACGGTCCCATAGGCCTCCACGCGCGGATCGTCCTTGCCGGTGCGGGTGCCATCGCCGAGGCTGGTGGAGCCATCGTCTCCCGTGCGGGTGTAAATCTTGCTGAGACGGTATCCCATGGGGTGACAGTAAATCAGGGGCGGAGCTGTTGTACAGTATCGGCGGATTCCTGGGGAACATGGGGGGAAGGGAACGATGAATCACACGATCATCCACGGGCTGTTGGCAACGGCCCTGACCGTGACAGGCATTGGCTGGGGCTATTCGCAAATGCGCCTGTCCGAAATGGAGAATCGTACCGGGACACTGCAAAAAGAGCGGGATGGTCTCAAGGCCCGCCTGTCCCGTGCCGATGAGGCCAACCGCGATCTCAAGCAGCAGCTCTCCGCCGCCCGCCGGCCAAGCGATGATGCCCGTGAACTGAAACACGTCAGGCGCCTGCTACAGGTTCGTGATGATGAAATCGAACATCTTCAGGCACTGCTGGATTCCAACGATAAACGCCTCAATGCCCACGATGAGGAACTGGCCGCGCTGCGCGCCTCCCTGGATGCCGAGGAAGAGGCTAATCGCCGCCTTCAGGAGCGGTTGCAGGCACGGGAGCTGGCCTGTGAGCAATTACAGCAGCGCCTGGCCAGGCAGAGTGAGGGCGGGGACGGTGATACCGGGCGCCGTCTGCGCGAGCGGATCGAGGCGGAGATCAGCACCCGTTTTCCCCAGGCCGGTCAGGGACCCGCCGGGGTGAACGGGCCGGATGCCGTTGAGGTTACCGGTGGTGAAAATCAGTCCCTGATCATCCGTATCGACGACCGGGTGCTGTTCCGTTCCGGTGAGTCCGTTCTGTTGCCCTCGGGGCGGCAGGCGCTGCTGGCGGTGTCCGCGGTGCTCAATCGCTATCCTGAATATGACGTGCGGGTGGAAGGGCACACCGACAACGTACCGGTGGGTTCCGGCCTCTGGGATGACTACCTGGACAACTGGGGGCTGTCGGCGGCACGGGCATTGGCGGCGGTTCGCTATCTGGCCGACTTTGCCGGTGTCGACGCCAGGCGCCTGTCGGCCACTGGATACGGTGAATACCGCCCGGTGGCATCCAATGAAACCGAGCAGGGTCAGGCCCGTAACCGGCGCATCGAGATCGTCCTGTCGCCGCCCGCGGATCCAGCCCGGAAACAGATCGGGTTGCCGGCCGCGAACGAACCAGTTCAGCCCCGCCTGCATGGGGCGGCCTGGTTGCTGGATCAGCCGCGGGAAGCCTATGGCATCCAGTTGTTGTGGGTCCGGGCCAAGCCCTTGCTGATGCGCTTCCTGCGCGAGCATCCGTTGCCCGGCCCCTTGTCCTATTACCGGGCCATCCACGGGGACAGCCATCGCTGGGGTCTGGTATATGGGGCTTTCGGGACCGTGGCCGATGCGCGTGCTGAAATGGAGCGCCTGGGCGGGATACTGCCCGGAGTCAAACCCTGGATTCGTCCCTTCGGGGACATACAGGAACAGATCCGAACGGCCTACACCACACCAAGATAACTGCCGGCAGGAGAGACAGAATGAAGAACTGGTACATGCTCACCCTGGTGGGCGAGGACCGCCCCGGCATCGTGGCGGCCGTTACTTCCGCCCTGTATGAGGCCGGAGGCAACCTGGGCGAGGCATCCATGATGCGTCTGGGGGGCAATTTCACCATCATGCTCATGGTCCAGTACGAGGGTGAGCGCGAGACCCTGGAAGCGGTGGTGGAGCCGGCGGTGAAGGAGTTCTCCCTGCACCTTCATCTGGACAGCATCGTCGGCAGCCTGCATCACCATCTCACGCCCGATGTGCGCATCACCGTATTCGGCGCCGACCGCGCCGGTATCGTCGCGCGGGTCACCAAGGCCCTGGCCGGGGCCGGTTTCAATATTCTCGATCTGGAATCTGACGTGGCCGGCCGGGAGGATTCGCCCATCTACATCATGCATATTGAGGGTCAGGCGAGGGAAGGCATCGATGCCTTGCGCAAGGCCCTGGATCCCATTGCCGGGGAAGGTGTCGAGGTCAACATCGCCCCTGTCGATATGGTGCTCGGGTAATCATGGCCATACTGCCGATCCTCACTTACCCCGACGAGCGTTTGAAGCGGGAGGCGGAGGAGGTCAGCGATTTCGATGACGAATTGCAGACGTTTCTCGACGATCTGGAGGAGACCATGGATGCCGGTCCCGGAGCGGTGGGGATCGCCGCGCCCCAGGTGGGACGCAGCCAGCGCATCTGCATCATCGATGTGTCCGGGCGCAAGAACACGCCCAATCACGGCCGCCTGTTTCTCATCAATCCGGAGATCATCGAATGGGATGGTTTTGCCGTGGGCCGCGAGGGTTGTCTGTCGGTTCCGGATTACACTGGCAACGTGATTCGCGCCGAGCGGATATTGCTGCATGCCCAGGATCGCTACGGCCAGCCCCATGAATACCGCTGCGAGGGCTACGAGGCCCGTGCCGTGCAACACGAGCTGGATCACCTGGATGGCATGCTGTTTCTGGACCGGCTGGTCAGCCGCCGCAACGATCTGTTCCGGCGCAAGGTATATCGTAAGGGAAAGATGGATTCGACCGATTGAGGAAAAGCACCATGACTGACACCTTCACCGCCTACCTGGTATCCAAGACCGCCGACGGCCAGCTCGTCGAGCGCAGACGCCTGACCCTGGATGATCTGATGGAAGGCGATGTCACCGTCCGGGTCGAATACTCCAGCCTCAACTACAAGGACGGCCTGGCCATGACCGGCAGGGCACCGGTGGTGCGTCGCTTCCCGTTGGTACCGGGCATCGATCTGGCCGGGACCGTGGTCGCCTCGGAGCATGCCGGATTCCGGCCGGGGGACCGCGTGGTGCTGAACGGTTTCGGCATCGGCGAGGTGCATTTCGGCGGTTATGCCGGCATGGCGCGGGTCAAGGGGGATTGGCTGGTCCCGCTGCCGGAGGGTCTCAGCACCTGGCAGGCCATGGCCATCGGCACCGCGGGTTACACTGCCATGCTTTGTGTCATGGCTCTGGAAAAACACGGCCTGACACCGGATTCCGGTGAGATCCTGGTCACGGGCGCCTCCGGAGGCGTGGGCAGTGTGGCCTTGTCCCTGCTCGGACGGCTTGGCTATCAGGTCATCGCCGCCACTGGCCGCAGTGAGGAGAAGGAATACCTGCTGAGCCTGGGGGCCGCGGACATCATCGACCGCAAGGCGTTTACCGGCAAGGCGCGTCCGCTGGCCAAGGAACGTTGGGCCGCTGCCATCGATGTGGCCGGCGGCAACACCCTGGCCCATGTCCTCAGCCAGATTCGATACGGTGGCGCCGTCGCCGCCTGTGGCCTGGCCGATTCCATGGAACTGCCCGCCTCCGTGGCGCCGTTCATCCTCCGTGGCATCACCCTTTACGGCATCGATTCGGTGATGGCCCCGCTGGAGACGCGCCGGCAGGCCTGGAGCCGCCTGCGGTATGACCTGGACCTGGACCGGCTGGCCGCCCTGAGCACGGAGATCGGCTTCGATGAACTGCCGGAGGCGGCTGAAGCGATTCTCGCGGGCCGGATTCGCGGTCGCACGGTGGTGAGGATTCCCGGCTGAGAGCCGGTTGCATGAAATTCGGGATTTGAAGGTAGAGAAGGAAAAAACAGGGATTGCCCTGATCGCCTTCGTTGCGGTGCTCGGGATGGTCGGTGTAGGGATGCTGGAGCCGATCGCCCAGGATGTCGAATATCATTTGTTCAAGGACCGGCGGGTCGTTTTGGGCATCCCGAATTTCTGGAACGTGGTGTCCAATCTGCCATTTCTGCTGGTCGGGATCATGGGGCTCCACCGTATCCTGCGTTCGCCTGCCATCCGGCTCGTCGCCGATATGAGAGCGGCATACATCGTATTGTTCGCAGGCGTTTCGTTGGTCGCATTCGGCTCGGGCTACTATCACCTGTGGCCGGACAATGGCTCGTTGGTCTGGGACCGCCTGCCGATGACAATCGCTTTCATGGCATTGTTTTCAATCGTGATCGGTGAATTCGTGTCGGTTCGGCTGGGGAAAATGGCTCTTTTGCCATTGCTTGTCATCGGGGTGTATTCCGTTGTCTATTGGCATGGTTCTGAAGCCAGGGGGGAAGGTGATCTGAGACTGTATGCCCTGGTTCAATTCCTTCCCATGCTGGTGATTCCCCTGATCCTGTTGTTCTTTGAACCGAGGTTTACCCGAACGAGTGGTTATTGGCTGTTGTTGTGCTCATATCTGTTGGCAAAGGTATTCGAGCACTTCGATGGCGCTGTCTACGACATGCTGCCGCTGTTGAGCGGGCATTCCCTCAAGCACATCGTTGCCGCCCTGGGTGTGTTTTTTCTGTTGAAGGCGTATGAAGACAGGGAGCCGGTCGCCGCCCTGGCTTCCCCCCCGTCAGAGCGGTGAAAAGTGGAGCCTTCCGGCCCGGTGAGGCCGTGGTGGGACTCGCGCTCAACCGCCCGGATCCGCGCCGCGCATGGAACGGATCTCGAAGGCGGCGGCCATCAGGGCGCGTGTGTATTCCTCCCGGGGATGGTCGAAGACGCTCTGCGCATCGCCCTGTTCCACTACCCGCCCGTCGCGCATGACGATGATTTCATCGCTCAGCGCCCGCACCACTTTGAGATCGTGGCTGATGAACAGATAGGCCAGTTCGTGTTTCCGTTGCAGGT
Organism: uncultured Chromatiales bacterium; assembly: GCA_964409585.1. Classification (GTDB taxonomy): domain Bacteria; phylum Pseudomonadota; class Gammaproteobacteria; order JACKNK01; family CAYPEH01; genus CAYPEH01. The sequence goes on from CAYPEH010000082.1 coordinate 6,460, forward strand.
CGCGCAGCAGATCGACGATCTGCGCCTGTACCGACATGTCCAGGGCCGAGGTGGGTTCGTCCAGGACGACGAATTTCGGTTTCAGCACCATGGCGCGGGCGATGCTGATGCGTTGGCGTTGGCCGCCGGAGAATTCATGGGGATAGCGGTGACGGCTGTCCGGATCCAGGCCGACCTCGGTCAGTGCCTGGATGATGCGCTCTTCCCGTTCCGCCGCGTCGAGTTGCGGGTGATGCACTTGCAAGCCCTCGGCGACGATCTGGCCCACCGACAGGCGTGGGCTGAGGCTGCCGTAGGGGTCCTGGAACACCATCTGCATTTCACGGCGCAACGGGCGCAGCTCACGGGGTTTCACGGCGCGCAGGTCACGGCCGTTGAACCAGATTCCACCCTCGCTCTGTTCCAGGCGCAGCAGGGCCAGGCCCAGGGTGGTTTTGCCCGAGCCGGATTCGCCCACCACGCCGACGGTGTGGCCGGCCCGCACCCGGATGTCGATGCCGTCCACCGCCTTGATGTGGCCGACAGTGCGGCGCAGGACGCCCTTTTTGATGGGGAACCAGACGCGGATGTCCTTGGCTTCCAGCACGATTCTGGCATCGGCGGGGGCGGGCAGGGGGTTGCCCTTGGGTTCGGCGGCCAGCAGACGCCGGGTGTAAGGGTGCCGCGGGCGGGTGAATACGGTTTCGGTTCCCCCCTGTTCGACGATCTCGCCGTTTTGCATCACGCAGACGCGGTCGGCCATGTGGCGGACGATGCCCAGGTCGTGGGTGATCAGCAGCAGGGCCATGTGCAGTTTCCGTTGCAGTTCCTTCAGCAGCTCCAGGATCTGCGCCTGCACGGTGACGTCCAGGGCGGTGGTCGGTTCGTCCGCGATCAGCAGGTCCGGTTCGTTGGCCAGCGCCATGGCGATCATGACGCGCTGGCGCTGGCCGCCGGAGAGCTGGTGGGGATAGGCCGCCAGGCGTTTTTCCGCCTCTTGCAGGCCCACCAGCCGCAGCAGTTCCAGGGTGCGCTCACGGGCCGCCTTGCGGTCCAGGCCACGGTGCAGCAGCAGGGTTTCGCTGATCTGTTTCTCGATGGTGTGCAGGGGATTCAGCGAGGTCATCGGTTCCTGGAAGATCATGCCGATGCGGTCGCCACGGATCTCGCGCAGGGTGGCCTCCCCGGCGCCGATCAGGGAGCGGCCCTGGAAGTGAATCTGGCCGTTGGGGTGGCTGGCGAGAGGGTAGGGCAGCAGTTGCAGGATGGAGAGGGCGGTAACGGATTTGCCGGAGCCGGATTCACCCACCAGGGCGACGGTTTCGCCCGCTTCGATGTCGAAGGAGACGCGCCGGACGGCCTCCACCGCGCCGCTGGGGGTGTCGAAGCGTACCGAGAGGTCTTCTATTTGCAGCAGGGGAGGCATCGGCGGGGCCGTTTACTTGCCCAATGCCTTGGCCAGGGCGCTGGCCATGGCCCCCTGGGCCCGTGACGGTTCCGGCCGGCGTGCGCGGCCGCCACCACGGCGGCCGTCGTTGCCCCGGGGGGCATGGGTTTTCTCCCGCTGCTCCGGTTGGTCCTTCATGCGCATGCTCAGGCCGATGCGCTTGCGTTCCACATCCACCTCCATGACCTTCACCTTCACCAGGTCGCCGGTCCGGACCACCTCACGCGGGTCCTTGACGAAGCGGTCGGCCAGCCGGGAGACATGCACCAGGCCGTCCTGGTGGACGCCCACGTCGACGAAGGCGCCGAAGTTGGTGACGTTGGTGACCACGCCTTCCAGGATCATGCCCGGTTCCAGGTCCTTCAGGTCCTCCACGCCTTCCCTGAATTCGGCGGTCTTGAACTCCGGGCGGGGGTCCCGTCCGGGCTTGTCCAGCTCGGCGATGATGTCGGTGACGGTAGGCAGGCCGAACCGCTCGTCGGTGAACCGGGACGGGTCGAGGGATTTCAGCAGCCGGCTGTCGCCGATCAAGTCGCGCAGATCCCGGCCGCTGAACTCGGCGATCCTTTCCACCACCGGGTAGGCTTCGGGGTGGACGGCGGAGGCGTCCAGGGGATTGCTGCCGTTCATGATGCGCAGGAAGCCGGCGGCCTGCTCGAAGGTCTTGTCGCCCAGGCGGGGGACCTTTTTCAGTTCCTTGCGGTCGGTGAAGGCGCCGTTGAGGTCGCGGTAGGCGACGATGTTCTCGGCGTGGCGGCGGGTGAGGCCGGAGACCCGCGCCAGCAGCGGCACCGAGGCGGTATTCACGTCCACGCCGACGGCGTTGACGCAATCCTCGACGACGCCTTCCAGGCGGCGGGCCAGCTTCACCTGGGAGACGTCGTGCTGGTATTGGCCCACACCGATGGACTTGGGTTCGATCTTCACCAGTTCCGCCAGCGGGTCCTGCAGGCGGCGGGCGATGGAGACCGCGCCACGCAGGGATACGTCCAGATCCGGGAATTCCTTCGCCGCCAGTTCCGAGGCGGAATAGACCGAGGCGCCGGCCTCGCTGACCACCAGCTTCTGCAAGCGCAGTTCCGGGTGCCGTTTGATCAGTCCGGCGGCCAGCTTGTCGGTCTCGCGGGAGGCGGTGCCGTTGCCGATGGCGATCAGCTCCACCGAGTGTTTCCTCGCCAGTGCGGCCAGTACATGGATGGACTGGTCCCATTGGTTCCTCGGTGCGTGGGGATAGATGGTGGCGGTATCCACCAGCTTGCCAGTGGCATCCACCACCGCCACCTTCACACCGGTGCGCAGGCCGGGGTCCAGGCCCATGGTGGGGCGGGGACCGGCGGGGGCGGCCAGCAGCAGGTCGTGCAGATTGGTGCCGAACACGCGGATGGCCTCTTCCTCGGCGGCCTCGCGCAGGCGCGTTTTCAGCTCCATGTCCAGGTGCAGGAAAATCTTGATCTTCCAGGTCCAGCGGGCGCATTCCAGCAGCCAGCGGTCGGCGGGGCGGCCCCGGTCGGCGATGCCGAAACGCCGGGCCACGCGGGCGGGACCGTAGTCCTCGTCCTCCAGGGTCATGGTCAGGTTCAGGATGCCCTCGTTGCGGCCACGGAACAGGGCCAGGGCGCGGTGGGAGGGGATGTCCTTCAGCCTTTCGCTGTAGTCGAAATAATCACGGAATTTGGCGCCTTCGCGCTCCTTGCCGTCGGCGACCACGGAGCACAGCCGGGCGTGTTCCCACAGGTGATCGCGCAGCTCGCCCAGCAGTTCGGCGTCCTCGGCGAATTCCTCCATGAGGATGTGGCGGGCGCCCTCCAGGGCGGCCTTGGTGTCCGCCACGCCCTTGTCGGCGTCCACGTAGTCCCCGGCCGTGGTTTCGGGGTCCAGGCCGGGGTTTTCCAGCAGGGCATGGGCCAGGGGGGCCAGACCGGCTTCACGGGCGATCTGCGCCTTGGTGCGGCGCTTGGGCTTGTAGGGCAGGTAGAGGTCTTCCAGGCGGGTCTTGGTGTCCGCCTGTCGGATCGCCCGTTCCAGATCTGGGGTGAGCTTGTCCTGGTCGGCGATGGACTTGAGGATCACGGCCCGGCGCTCCTCCAGTTCGCGCAGATAGCCCAGCCGCTCCTCCAGGTTGCGTAGCTGGGTGTCGTCCAAGCCACCGGTGACCTCCTTGCGGTAACGGGCGATGAAGGGCACGGTGGCGCCCTCGTCCAGCAGGGCCACGGCGGCGGCCACCTGTTGCGGTTGGACGGCGAGTTCTTCGGCGATGCGTTGGTGGATGTTCTTCATTCGTTGTCCTGGACGTAGATGCGCGCTGCGTGGGAAAGATGGATAGACGGTGCGAAATGCGCGTGCGGCCGGGCTGTCCCTCACCCCGGCAGGGGGCAGGGGACATCACCGGAGCACGGGAGTCGATCAGGCCGCTGACAGGGGGGTGACCCGGAGTTCGCCGCGGCGCTGTTCGGCCCGCCAGAGATCATACTGGGCCTGCTGGTTCAACCAGCTTTCGGACGACGTGCCGAAGGCGATGGACAGGCGGACGGCCATCTCCGGGCTGATTCCCGCCTTACCGTTGATGATGCCGGACAGGGTCTTGCGGCTGACGCCCAGCGCGCGGGCCGCCTCGGTGACCGTAAGCCCCAGAGGGGCCAGGCAGAGTTCCCTGAGAATCTCACCGGGATGGGGAGGGTTGTGCATGAGCATGAAAAACGATACCTCGAACCTGAGAATTTCCTGAGGTCGTGAGCCTGTCACCTGGATCCACGGATTCAGGTGTCAATGATAGTCTTCGTAATCGACGCAGTCCGCATGCTCCCCCCGAAAACGGAAGGTCACCCGCCAGTTGCCACTGACCCGCACGGACCAGGTGTCGTTCCGTTCGCCGGACAATCGATGCAGAAACAGGCCGGGCAGGTCCATGTCGCGTGGCGATGTCGATGCGTTCAGGCGGGCCAGAATCAGGCGGAGACGCCGGGCGTGTTTGGCCTGGATCCCTGCCTGCCTTCCCGTCAGGAAAAAGACTTCCAGCCCCTTGTGCCTGAAACTCCGTATCATGATACGAACCGAGTGTAACGTGTAACGTGACAAGCGGCCAATCGAAGATTGCAGAATCCGATGGATCATGAACCGCATCCGCCTCCAGCCCGCCTTCATTCTCCACCGCCGGCCCTACCGGGAAACCAGTCTGCTGGTGGAAGCCTTCACCCGTGATTACGGGCGCAAGGGGCTGGTGGCCCGTGGCGCGCGGCGGCCCGGTTCCGGCCTGCGCGGGATGTTGGAGCCGTTCCGGCCGCTGTTGCTGTCATGGTCCGGGAGGGGCGAGCTGGCCAGCCTCAACGGTGCCGAGGGTGCCGGTGGCCCGCCCCTGGAGGGCCGGACCCTGTGGAGCGGCTTCTATCTCAATGAACTGCTGCAACGCCTGTTGGCGCGTGACGACCCCCATCCGGATCTGTTCAGGGCCTATGCCTCGGCGCTGGCCCGCTTGCAGGCAGGCGGGAATCAGGAAACCGTGCTGCGTGGATTCGAGCGGGACCTGCTCGACGAACTGGGCTATGGCCTGCTGCTGGAGCACGAGGCGGAAGGCGGCAACCCGCTGAATCCGGATGCCCTCTACGATTACCACCTGGAACGCGGCCCGGTGCCGCTCGCACCGGGGGGGAAGGCACGCCTGCCGGTGCGCGGCCGCAGCCTTCTGGCCCTGGCGGCGGACGAACTGGACGATCCGGCGGTGCTGCGGGAGATCAAGCTGCTGATGCGGGCCGCGCTGCGCCTCTATCTGGGCGACCGGCCGCTGAAGAGCCGGGAGCTGTTCGTGGCGGGAAAGCGATGAGATTGCAGTCGGCGCGGCAGGCCGTATCATCATGTTTTCGCCGCCGCCTCCCGACGTGAGCCCGGCGTGCCATCCAAACCACGGTTTCATTCCTTGCCCATGTCCAACGAAATCCTTCTCGGCGTCAATATCGACCACGTTGCCACCCTGCGCCAGGCGCGCGGAACCCGTTATCCCGATCCCTTGCAGGCCGCGATGCTGGCGGAGGAGGCCGGCGCCGACGGCATCACCCTGCATCTGCGCGAGGACCGCCGGCATATCCAGGAGCGGGACGTGGCCATGCTCCGCGACATGCTCCTGACGCGCATGAATCTGGAGATGGCGGTGACCGAGGAAATGCTCGGCATGGCGGAAAAATACCGCCCGGAGGATTGCTGCCTGGTTCCGGAAAAGCGCGAGGAACTGACTACCGAGGGAGGCCTGGACGTGGCCGGGCAGGTGGATCGCATGAAAGACGCCTGCGCGCGCCTGGCCGAGGCCGGTGTGCGGGTATCCCTGTTCATCGATGCCGATCCCCGTCAGGTGGAGGCCAGCGCCGAGGTGGGGGCGCCGGTGATCGAGATTCACACCGGTCACTATGCCGACGCCGTTTCACGCCGGCAGCGGGCGGACGAGTTCCGCCGCATCGAGGAGGCGGTGCGGGTGGCCCTGGATGCCGGCCTCCAGATCAATGCCGGCCATGGGTTGAACTATCAGAACGTGAAGCCCATCGCGGCCATGCCCGATATCGTCGAACTCAATATCGGCCACGCCATCATCGCCCGGGCGGTGTTCACCGGGCTGCGTGAGGCGGTGGGGGAGATGAAGCGCCTGATGCGGGAGGCGAGGGCGTCGGGGAACCCCTGTTAGCCGCGAACAACGCCGGTTACAAGCCAAACGCCGGGTGGTTTTTCCTGCCTGGGATCGTGGTTGAAGCCGCTCCTGCCACAACGCGGGGCGGGGTTGTTCGCGGGTAGGAGCGGCTTTAG
>CAYPEH010000083.1:0-12626 GCA_964409585.1 uncultured Chromatiales bacterium
CTCAATCCGTGAGACTGGCTGAACATTCGTGCTAATCAAGAAACATGATGTCTAGCGGGGCGGTTCGGGCTGGTAGCCCAGGTTCGGTGCCAGCCAGCGCTCCACCTCTTCCACGCGCATGCCCTTGCGCTCCGCATAATCCTCCACCTGATCCCGATTGATCTTGCCGACGGCGAAATAGTGTGCCTGCGGATGGGCGAAGTAGAGCCCGCTGACCGAGGCGGTGGGCACCATGGCCTTGGCCTCGGTGAGCCAGATACCGGTATTGGCTTCGGCATCCAGCAAGTCCCACAGGATGTCCTTCTCGGTGTGGTCGGGACAGGCCGGATAACCGGCGGCCGGGCGTATGCCCTGATATTTTTCGCCGATCAGGGCGTCGTTTTCCAGGGACTCGTCCCTGGCGTAGCCCCAATAGTCCTTGCGTACCTCCTCGTGCAGGCGTTCGGCCAGGGCCTCGGCCAGCCGGTCGGCGAGGGCCTTGAGCATGATGGCGCTGTAGTCGTCGTGCTCGGCCTCGAAGGCCTTCACCCGTTCATCGATGCCGATGCCGGCGGTGACGGCGAAACAGCCGATATGATCGATCCGGCCGCTGTCCCTGGGGGCGATGAAGTCGGCCAGGCAGCGGTTGAGCGGATCCTTGGGGTGCGCCACCTGCTGGCGCAGCATGTGCAAGGTGGCGCGTACCTCGCTGCGGTTCTCGTCGCTGTAGATCTCGATGTCGTCACCCACACGGTTGGCCGGGAACAGGCCCAACACCGCCTTGGCGCCGAGCCAACGCTCGCCGATGATGCGCTGGAGCATGTCCTGGGCATCGGCGAACAGCTTGCGCGCCTCTTCACCCTTTTCCCTGTCGTCGAGGATGCGCGGGTATTTGCCACGCAACTGCCAGGCATGGAAGAAGGGCGTCCAGTCGATGTAATCCACCAGTACCTGGAGCGGGAAGTCGTCCAGCACGTGTATGCCGGGGCGGGCCGGTGCGGGGGGGATGCCCTCGTCCCAGTCGATGGCGGGTGCATGAGCGCGGGCCTCTTCCAGACTGCGCCATCGGGTCTTGGCGTACTTGGCCTCGTGATCGGTGCGAACCCGTTGGTATTCCGCCTCCAGATCCTGCAGGAAGCTGTCCCGGTGGGTGTCGGAGATCAGGTTCTGTGCCACGCCGACGGCGCGGGAGGCGTCCTTCACCCACACCGTGGGCTGATCGTAGTGGGGATCGATCTTGACCGCGGTATGGGCCTTGGAGGTGGTGGCGCCGCCGATCATCAGCGGGATCTTCATTTCCAGGCGCTGCATTTCCTTGGCCACGTGGGCCATCTCGTCCAGGGACGGAGTGATCAGGCCGGACAGGCCGATGATGTCCACGTCATGGGTGCGGGCCGCGTCCAGGATCTGGTTGGCCGGCACCATCACACCGATGTCGATGACCTCGAAGTTGTTGCATTGCAGGACCACGCCGACGATGTTCTTGCCGATGTCGTGCACGTCGCCCTTGACCGTGGCCATGAGGATCTTGCCGGCCGATTCGGTGCCTTCCTCCTTTTCCGCTTCGATGTAGGGGATCAGGTGGGCGACGGCCTTTTTCATCACCCGTGCCGATTTCACCACCTGCGGCAGGAACATCTTGCCCTCGCCGAACAGGTCACCGACCACGTTCATGCCGTCCATCAGCGGACCCTCGATGACATCCAGGGCGCGCTTGGCGGCCCGGCGGCATTCCTCCGTATCCTCCTCGACGAAACTGTCGATGCCCTTGACCAGGGCGTGTTCCAGGCGTTTCGCCACCGGCCAGTTGCGCCATTCCAGGTCTTCCTTCCTGACGGTCTCCCCCGTACCCCGGTATTTTTCGGCCACCTCCAGCAGACGTTCGGTGGCGTCCTTGCGGCGGTTGAGCACCACGTCCTCGACCCGTTCGCGCAGTTCATCCGGCAGGTCGTCGTAGACCGCGAGCTGGCCGGCGTTGACGATGCCCATGTCCATGCCGGCGGCGATGGCGTGGTAGAGGAACACCGAATGGATGGCCTCGCGCACCGGGTTGTTGCCGCGGAAGGAGAAGGAGACATTGGACACGCCGCCGGAGACCAGTGCATGAGGGCAGGTGGCCTTGATCTCGCGGGTGGCCTCGATGAAGTCCACGCCGTAGTTGTCGTGTTCCTCGATGCCGGTGGCGACGGCGAAGATATTGGGATCGAAGATGATGTCCTCGGCGGGGAATCCCACTTGTTCGGTGAGGATGCGGTAGGCGCGGCGGCAGATTTCCACCTTGCGTTCACGGGTGTCCGCCTGGCCGTCCTCGTCGAAGGCCATGACGATGGTGGCGGCGCCGTAGCGGCGCAACAGCCGGGCCTGCTCGATGAATTTCTCCTCGCCCTCCTTGAGGGAGATGGAGTTGACGATTCCCTTGCCCTGGATGCATTTGAGGCCGGCCTCGATGATCTGCCACTTGGACGAGTCGATCATCACCGGCACCTTGGCGATCTCCGGTTCCGCGGCGATCAGGTTGAGGAAGGTGGTCATGGCCGCCACACCGTCGAGCATGGCTTCGTCCATGTTGACATCGATGATCTGCGCGCCGTTTTCCACCTGTTGACGGCAGATTTCCAGGGCCTCGTCGTACTGCTCTTCCAGGATCAGGCGCTTGAACTTGGCCGAACCGGTGACGTTGGCGCGTTCGCCGACGTTGGCGAACAGGGAATCGGGACCGATGTTGAAAGGCTCCAGGCCGGACAGGCGGCACGCCGGGGCGATGTCCGGGATGCGCCGTGGCGGATATTTGTGCACCGCCTCGAAGATGGCCTTGATGTGGCTGGGCTGGGTGCCGCAGCAGCCACCGATGATGTTGAGCATGCCTTCGGCGGCCCACTGTTCGATCTCCGCCGCCATGGCCTCCGGCGACAGGTCGTATTCACCGAATTCATTGGGCAGGCCGGCGTTGGGATGGGCCGAAACGTGGGTGTCGCAGATGCGGGAGAGCTCCTCGATGTGCTGGCGCAGGTCATCGGGACCCAGGGCGCAATTGAGGCCGAAGGAGATGGGGTTCAGGTGCCGCAGGGAATTCCAGAAGGCCTCCACGGTCTGGCCGGAGAGGGTGCGGCCGGAGGCATCGGTGATGGTGCCCGAGATCATGATGGGCCGTACATTGCCGGTCTCGTCGAAATACTTCTGCACGGCGAAGCCGGCCGCCTTGGCATTGAGGGTGTCGAAGACGGTCTCGATCAGCAGCAGGTCGGCGCCGCCGTCCACCAGACCGCGCACCGCGGTCAGGTAGGCATCCACCAGTTCATCGAAACCGACCGCGCGGAAACCGGGATCGTTCACGTCCGGAGAGATGGAGGCGGTGCGGTTGGTGGGACCGAGCACGCCGGCGACGAAACGTGGCTTGTCCGGGGTCTCGGCCGTCATGGCATCGGCCGCCTCGCGGGCGATACGGGCCCCCTCCCGGTTCAGTTCGTAGACCAGTTCCTCCGCCTGCATGTCGTAATCCGCCATGGAGATGGCGTTGGCATTGAAGGTGTTGGTCTCGATGATGTCGGCCCCGGCCTCCATGTGGGCACGATGGATCTCGCGCATGATCCCCGGTTGGGTGAGCACCAGCAGGTCGTTGTTGCCCTTCAGGTCACAGTGCCAGTCGGCAAAGCGCTCGCCACGGTAATCCGCCTCTTCCAGGCCGTAGCGCTGGATCATGGTGCCGGTGGCGCCGTCGAGGAAGAGGATGCGCTCCTTGAGCAGGGATTCGAACAGGGCGGTGCGGTCGTTGGGCATGGGCCTGGGGTCCGGGGAAAACAACAAAGCCGGCAATTATACCGATTGATGGGGGCGGTGGCTTGACCGCAATATTGCGCCCGGTCGCCGGAAAAACGGCCAAGCTGCTGATTGCATTCAAATATCGGGTGGGTAACGCAATGTGAGCGGGCCTGGCTGAGCGCGCCCTCGCATCCCCGGGGGCATAAGAGCTTGCCGGACTCAGGCTGAATCGGCTGCAAAAGCGGGACAGCGGTCTGATTTCCCCTGATTTTTGATGCGCCCCATCCCTGGGGCGCACCTCTTCGGGGTCGCTGCGCGGTCCAAATCCGCTCCCGGCGGATTTGTCGTCACATAGTTCCCACTATGCTCCTCAAAATCATGGAATGGCGGCCGCGACACGGTGTGCGCATGCCGGGTGCGGGAGCGGATGCCGCGCCCCGTCTCCGTCAAGCGTTACACTCTCGCGATCCGGGGCGCCCCCTCGCTGACCCAGTTTTTCGCTTCGATCCCCCCAAGTCCGACAGGCTCATAACGGCACGGATTGAAGGCCGCCTACTCCGGAATATTGGGCGGGTCCGGGTCCTCCAGGCGTTCCTCGCCGGCCTGTTGCGCCTCCCGCAGCCACTGTTCCAGCATTTGCACGTGCCTTTCCCTTTCCCCGGCCATCTCACCGGCCCGTTTCCGTGCCTCCGCGTCGGTGGCCGTGGACGCCACGTGACGATGATTAACCCGATGGCCCGGCAAGCCGGGTTCAGAGCTTCAGGCAGGTTCCCTGTCCAGGCGCGCGCCGCCGGCAAGGGCGGGGTTCCCTTGCCAAGGCGCGCAACACCGAGAGGGGGCCTGCCTGAAGCTCCTGACCGGTTGATCTTTTTAATGACAGGCCGCGCTGTGCGCGCCCGCGGACTGCGTTGTCGAAACTGGCTGTAGGAGTGCTACAGCGGCGTTTCGACGCCTTGCCGCGAACACGCACAGCGCGGCTGAACCCGGCTTGCCGGGCCATCGGGTTAATGGAACTCCCGCCCCTGTCGTTCGTTGAACAGGGCCAGATGCAGCGCATCGCAGATATTCATCAGATAGTGGGCCTGATCCATGCAGGGAGATTCCGTGGCGTCGGGGCAGGTCCACTTGAAGTCCCAGGGGGGGATATCCGGCAGTTCCATGCCCGCGGTGTACCGTCTGACCTCCATGGCATGGGATTCGCTGTAACCGGCCAGGCGGCGGAACAGTTCCGCCACCCGCGGATTGTGGTGCACCTCCATGCTGCCGGCCAGTTCGCTGTACTGTTCGGCGGACTGCTCCTCCAGTTCCAGGGCATGGACCAGGAATTCGGCCAGCGATTGGATGATCTGGCTCATACCAGGAATTCCTCCTCCAGTTCGGCGATGCTGGCTTCGTCGCGGGGTCGTGGCTGCCAGACGGGCAGGTGCTGCCGATAGATCAGGCCCAGGGATTCACCGTCGTCGCCATGGAGGATGGCCGCGGCCCGCACCGGATCGTCGGTGGCCGGATGGCTGAAGGGATGCACGCGCCGTTTCCAGTCCTTTTGCTCGGGCCGGAAAGTGACACAGGTGCTGAGTACGTGGACGAAGGCGAAACCGGGATGCCGGATGGCCTCCACCAGCAACCGGGTCAGTTCGGCCGGGGCGCCGCTGTAGCCGCGGGCGATGAAACTGGCGCCGGCGGAAAGCGCGATGGCCGCCGGTTGAAAGCGGGGTACGCCGGTGCCGTGGGGCGTCATCCTGCTGTGATCCCAGTCCGGTCCAGTGGTGGGTGACGCCTGTCCCTTGGTCATGCCGAATACCTCATTGTCCATGACCACGTATGTGAGGTCCATGTTGCGCCGGCAGGCATGCAGGAAATGGTTGCCACCGATGGAGAAGCCGTCACCGTCGCCGCCGGCGGCGACCACGGTCAGATCCGGGCGTGCGGCCTTGAGACCGGAGGCCACCGCCAATGCACGCCCATGGACGCCATGAAAACCGTAGCTGTTCACATAGGCGGGGAGGCGCGAGGAACAGCCGATGCCGGAGACGAGACACACCCGTTCCTGCGGCAGTTCCAGGTAGGCAAGCGCCTTGGTCAGGGCGGAGAGCACGGAAAAATGGCCGCAACCGGGGCACCAGACGGGGGGAATGTCCGATTTGTAGTCCCGGGCCTTGCGGGTGGGTACGCTCATGGGGCCTCCTCACCGATGGCGGATACGATTTCTCCCGGCCGCAGGGGCAGGGGGCCGGGATGGGCCAGGGATACGGCCGATGGCGGCAGCACCCCCAGGGATCTCAGGTAGTGAAACAGTTGTCCACCGTGGTTCTGTTCCACCACGTGGATGCGTTCGGCACCCCGCAGGGCCTGTTCGAGGTCCTCCCTGACCAGCGGTGCCAGCAGCCGCAGGGCGATGACGCGCACCTGCCTGCCCCGTGCGCGCAATCTTTCCGCCGCCTCGAAGGATGCTCCGGCGCAGGAACCCCAGGTGATGAGGCAGTCGGCCCCTTCGCCCCGCAGTTCCGCCCAGTGTTCTCCATAATCGAACTCACGCAGCTTGCGGGCACGTTTTTCCAGTTGATCCAGGTGATCGCCGCTCAGGCTGGAGGGGGTTCCGTGCTCATCGTGTTCCAGGCCATCGGCAGTGTACATGCCGCCAGGGGTGCCCGGCAGGCTCATGGGGGAAATACCGTCCGCCGTGATCTGGTAGCGCCGGTAGTCGGCACCGGGCACATCGGCGGTACGCCGTCTGGTCTTCCAGCCGGTCTCCCGCGGTGCATCCGTGACCGCCCGTGCCTGGCCCAGGGACTGATCGGAGAGGACCAGCGAGGGGCATTGCAGGTGTTCGGACAACTGCACCGCCCATTGGCAGGTGAATACACAGTCGCGCACCGACAGGGGGGCCAGCACCAGCAGGGGGGCATCCCCGTGTCGGCCATGGAGGGCGATGTTCAGGTCGGACTGTTCCGACTTGGTGGGAATGCCGGTGGACGGGCCGCCGCGCATGACATCGACCACCGTCACGGGGGTTTCACTGGCCACCGCCAGGCCCAGGCCCTCCACCATCAGGCTCAGGCCGGGGCCGGAGGTGGCGGTCAGGGACGGCACGCCGCCGAAGGAGGCGCCGATGGCCATGTTGATAGAGGCCAGTTCGTCTTCTGCCTGGAGCAGGCAGCCGCCGAAGTGCTCCAGGCGGGGCGCCATCCATTCCAGCATTTCGCTGGCCGGTGTGATGGGGTAGGCGGCAACGAAACGGACACCTCCGCGCAGAGCGCCGAGGCCGCAGCCCTCGTTTCCGCTCAGTTGCCACAGGGAAGGACGCTCCCGTGGCGGGGCGGGCACCGCCGGGAGTGCAGACAAGTCCTGCCCATAGCCCCTGCCGAGGCAGGCGATGGCGGCCGAGAACACATCCCTTCCCTTGGGGGCCATGACCGCCTGAACCGCTTGCTCCAGGGCCGCGTAAGGCAGCCCGCACAGGGCACCGAGCGCCCCCAGCGCGACCATGTTCAGACGGCCGCCGGGGATTTCGTCCGCCAGTCGTTTCCATGCCAGGGGCAGGATCCCGGCATTTTCCAGAAACCCTGGTGGCTGCGTGTCCTCGCAGACGATGAGGCTGTCCGCGGTGACCGGGATTTCCCCCGCGAAACGCTCCGCATTGCGCCAGTCCAGCCCGATCACCAGATCGAAACGGTCGCCCATGCACTCCACCGGCTGTACTCCGAAGCGGATCATGGCAGCCGATTCGCCGCCGCGGATCTGGGGCCCCGCCGAGCGCGTCATGAGCCCGTGGAAACCACAGTTCGCCAGGGCCCGGAGGAAAATCTGTCCGGTGGTTACGGCACCGCTTCCGCCGGAACCGATGATGGCGACGGAGAAGAAGGCGGGGGGAGTGGGCGAAGAAGGCTTGTTCATGGTCAATAGTGTATGGGCCGCAGGTATACTCTTCACCATGTCGAACCGGCTGTCCGATTGAGGCTTCAAAAGCGGGAAATGCAGGCTGACACATCCCCATCCCTGGAGCCAGAGGCACTGGCGGCCCTGTGGCCGGAGCCGGTGCGGGCACTCGCCTCCGGCATCGAGGTGTTGGACGAGGTGGATTCCACTAACAGTCACCTGATGGGGCGGCGCCGGGAATTGCAGTCCGGCCACGTGTGCCTGGCCCGGCGCCAGACTGGGGGGCGGGGACGCCGGGGCCGGAGCTGGTTGTCACCCGCGGGCGGGAATCTCGCGCTTTCGGTGCTGTGGCGTTTTCCGCATCCGCCGCAGCGGCTCGATGGCCTGAGCCTGGCACTGGGCGTGGCGGCGCGCGATGCACTGGAATCCCTGGGGGTACGGGGTGTCGGTCTGAAATGGCCCAATGACCTCTATGGGCAGCGGGGCAAGTTGGGCGGCATCCTGGTGGAGCTGGCCAGCCGGCATGGTGAGGCGCTGACGGTGGTGGCGGGGATCGGCATTAACCGGCGCCTGGACGAATCGCTGGAGGGGGTGGTCGGCCAGCCATGCACCGATCTGGCCACGCTGACCGGTGGCCGCCCGCCGCAACTGCTGCCACTGGCCGCGGCGGTGAGCGCCGCCTGGCTGCAGGCGTGGCAGCGGTTTGGCAGGGAAGGACTGGCCCCTTTTCTGGATGAGTTCGAGCGGCACCACGTGCTGCATGACCGGAAGGTGCAAGTGAGCGCGGCCGCCGGCCATCTGGAGGGGATCGTGGCCGGCATCGACGGCAGTGGGGGGCTGCGGTTGCTCCAGGGTGGCCAGGTGATTACCTGCCGGCAGGGTGAGGTGAGCGTGCGGCAGTGGTGAGCCTGCGGCGACGTGGGTCAGCCGGCGAGCACGGGCATCTCCGCCTGTTCCAGCATGCCGCACAGCCGGATCAGCGGCAGACCGATGAGGGCACTGGGATCGTCGCCCTCCATGCGTTCGAACAGGGCCACGCCCAGGGCCTCGGACTTGAAGCTGCCGGCGCACTCATAGGGCTGTTCGCGGCGCAGGTAATCCTCGATCCGGGCCGTTGACAGCTGGCGGAACACCACGCTGTACGGCACCAGATCCACCAGGGCGCGGTCCTCTGCGCTGTCATACAGGCACAGGCCGGTGAGGAAGTGGACACGCCGCCCGGAGGCGAGGGTCAGCTGCCGGACGGCGTTCTCATGGGTGTGGGGCTTGGTCAGGATGCGGCCGTCGAGCACGGCCACCTGGTCGGAACCGATGATGAGGGCATCGGGAAACCGTTCCCTGGCGGCGCGGGCCTTGGCTTCGGACAGGCGCACCACCAGTTCGTGGGCCGGTTCGCCCTCCCGTGCGGTTTCATCCACTTCCGGTTTGCAGGTCTCGAAGGGGATGCCCAGCCGTTCCAGCAGTTCACGCCGGAAGGGTGAGGTGGAGGCGAGGACCAGTCGTCTGGGGGGGCGGGTCTCGGACATTCGCGTTGCTGCCTGATGGAATCGGGGGGCGGCACGGTAGCGGAACGGGGCCGGGGCCGCAAGTCAACCGATCTCGATCAGCACATCATCCGGATTGACGCTGTCTCCCTTGCTGACGAACACCTGTTTGACGGTGCCGTCGATGGGGGCCTGCACCTCGGTCTCCATCTTCATGGCCTCGGTGACCAGCACCGGGTCGCCGGCCTTGACCTCATCCCCTTCGCTGACCAGCACGTCGATGATGGTGCCGGGCATGGAGGTGGTGACATGGCCGGGTTCGGTGGCGCGGGGGCGGTTGCCGCCCTTGGCGGTGGCGCCTTCCCCGCCATCGAGGCTCAACTCTTGCAAGGTCTCGACGATGATCTCCTCCGGCACGCCGTCGACGGTGACGTAGATGGGCCGGCGGGTCTGGGTCTTGTGGCCACTGCCGGTGACGCAGATGTTGTAGGTCTCGCCGTGCAGGGTGACATTGAATTCCACCGGGGTGGGCTCCTTGCTGCCGTCGCTCTTGGCCGGTTCCAGCGGTTCCGGCACCAGGCGCTTCTCCGCGCGCTGTTCGAGGAATTCGCGGCCCACTTCCGGGAACATGGCGAAACTCAACACGTCCTCCTCGGACTGGGCCAGGGAACCGATATCCTGGCGCAGCTTTTCCATTTCATTGGCCAGCAGATCGGCCGGGCGTACATCGATGACCTCTTCGTTGCCGATGGCCTGCTGTCGCAGCATGCGGTTGACATGGCCCGGGGCGCGGCCGTATCGGCCCTGGAGGTACAGCTTCACCTCGTTGGTGATGGTCTTGTAACGGTCACCGGTGAGCACGTTGAGCACCGCCTGGGTGCCGACGATCTGTGAAGTGGGGGTGACCAGGGGGGGATAGCCCAGGTCCTCGCGCACCCGCGGGATCTCTTCCAGCACCTCGTTGATGCGGTGCAGGGCTCCCTGTTCCTTCAACTGGTTGTAGAGGTTGGAGATCATGCCGCCAGGGACCTGATTGACCTGAACCCGGGTGTCCACGCCCTGATACTCGGCCTCGAACTGGTGGTATTTCTTGCGTACCTCCCAGAAATAGGCGCCCATTTCCTGCAATGCCTCCAGGTCCAGGCCGGTGTCGTATTCGCTGTCGCGCAGGGCCGCCACCATGGATTCGGTGGGCGGGTGGGAGGTGGAACCGGCGAAGGCGGAGAGGCAGGTGTCGATGTGTTCCAGGCCGTTCTCTATCGCCTTGAGGTGGCACATTTCCGCCAGCCCGGTGGTGGCGTGGGAATGCAGGTGCAGGGGCAGATCCACCGCCTTTCTGAGTGCAGCCACCAGTTCGGCGGTGGTGAACGGGGTGAGCAGGCCGGCCATGTCCTTGATGGCGATGCTGTCGCAGCCCATGGCTTCCAGTTCCCTGGCCATTTCGACGAACTTCTCCGTGCCGTGCACCGGGCTGGTGGTGTAGCAGATGGTGCCCTGGGCGTGCTTGCCGTTGTCCTTCACCGCATCGATGGCCACCTTCAGATTGCGAGTGTCGTTGAGGGCGTCGAAGATGCGGAACACATCCATGCCGTTTTCGGCGGATTTTCTGACGAAGGTCCGCACCACCTCATCGGAATAATGCCGGTAGCCGAGCAGGTTCTGGCCGCGCAGCAGCATTTGCAATGGCGTGTTGGGAATGGCGTGGCGCAGTTCCCGCAGACGCTCCCAGGGGTCTTCCTTGAGGAAACGCAGGCAGGCGTCGTAGGTGGCGCCGCCCCAGACTTCCAGCGACCAGAAACCGGCCTTGTCCAGGCGGCTGCAGATGGGAAGCATGTCCTCCGTGCGCATGCGCGTGGCGATCAGGCTCTGGTGGCCATCACGTAGGGTGAGGTCGGTGATCTTGACGCTGGGCATGTGCGAATCCTCTCAGAGTCCCAGGTGGACTGCGAGGGCGGCGGCGATGGCCGCGGCCAGCTCCCGCGGGGACTGACGGGTGGAATACTCGGTCAATTCCGGGTGTGCCTCGACAAAACCGGTATCGAAGTGGCCGGAGCGGAACTCCTCGTTGCCGAGGATCTCCAGATGATAGGGGATGGTGGTCTTGACCCCGTAGACGCCGATGTCCTGCAAGGCGCGGCGGCCACGATCCAGCAGACATTCCCACTCGCCGCCCCAGACGATCAGCTTGGCGCACATGGAGTCGTAGTAGGGCGGAATGGTATAGCCGGTGTAGATGGCGCCATCGGTGCGGACGCCGGGGCCGCCGGGGGCAAAATACCGTGTGATGCGGCCGAAACTGGGCAGGAAATCGTTCTTGGGGTCTTCCGCGTTGATGCGGAATTGCATGGCGTAGCCCCGCCGGCGGACCATGTCCTGGGTGAAGGCGAGTTTTTCGCCCGCCGCGATGCGGATCTGCTCGCGGACGATATCCACGCCGGTGATCTCCTCGGTGATCGTGTGTTCCACCTGCAGGCGCGGGTTCATTTCCATGAAGTAGAACGAACCGTCGTGATCGTAGAGGAATTCCACCGTGCCGGCATTGCGGTAGCCCACGGCCCGGGCCGCCTTCACCGCCAGGTCGCCGATGAACCTGCGCTGCTCACGGTCCAATTGCGGTGACGGGGCAATTTCCAGCAGCTTCTGATGGCGGCGCTGGATGGAGCAGTCGCGTTCATACAGGTGAATGGTGTTGCCGTGGCTGTCAGCCAGTATCTGCACCTCGATGTGGCGAGGGTTGACGATGCATTTCTCCAGGAACACCTCGGCCCGCCCGAAGGCCTTACCGGCCTCGGACAGCACGCGGTCGTAACTGCGGCGCAGATCATCGACGCTGTCGCAGCGGCGGATGCCGCGGCCACCGCCACCGGAGGTGGCCTTGAGCATGACCGGGTAGCCGATGCGTTCCGCCAGCTCCACGGCCTCGTCGACGCTGCCAAGGTTGCCGTCGCTGCCTGGAACCACCGGCACACCGGCCTCCATCATGGTCTGGCGGGCGAGGGTCTTGTCCCCCATTCTGCGCAGCACGTCGGCATCGGGACCGATGAACACGATTCCACGCCGCTCGCAGGCCTCCGCCAGCAGGGGGTTTTCCGAGAGGAAACCGTAGCCGGGGTGGATGGCGTTGCAGCCGGTGGCGACAGCCAGATTGACGATGCGGTGAACGTTGAGATACCCGGCCACTGAATCGGGACCGATATTGTAGGCCTCATCGGCCTTTTTCACATGCAGTGCATGCCGGTCTGCATCGGTGTAAATGGCCACCGAGGTGATGCCGAGTTCCGCACAGGCACGGACGATTCGAACCGCGATCTCACCACGATTGGCGATCAGTATTTTGCTGAACACAGGCAATGCCTTCGAAGCCGAGTCCAGCGAGCGAGTGTCCATGACCCGTGGAGGGACTGTCAAGGCGCTGAAAATCCTTGTCTCGTTTTGACACCTTGATTCCCGGATAAGGCAGAAGCGGGGAAAGAGAAAACCTTGATTCCCGGATAAGGCAGAAGCGGGGAAAGAGAAAAGGCGCACACT
>CAYPEH010000084.1:0-12397 GCA_964409585.1 uncultured Chromatiales bacterium
GTGTTCCCCACGCCCGTGGGGATGAACCATCGGGCTGCCTGGTGAGGGGGGCTCTGTGGGTGGTTTCCCTCTTGGGGGGCTGGTTCGTATCCTTCTCCCAATGGACAAGCCCCGGAAGGGAAGTCTGATCGAGGCGGATGGTGACTTGATCCTGGGTTCCATAAAGAAAGGCGGCCATCCTGGCCGCCTTCCCATTCCTGCCGGGCTCGATCCCGCCCGTTCGCATCCGTGTGCCAAACTTCCGTTTAGATCCCAAACGGTCCTTGTGTGTCCGTTGCATTCCTTCCCTACATGTAGTCCCTTAACTCCCCTTTCCTGGCGAAGATTCTTGACCGCCGCGAGACGATTGACAAGGTGGAGTTGCGCTTTAAAAACCTAGCTGCGGGGTATTGGATTGGCTGGAGATGGGTTCAATAAGGTAAGTAATATCAAATAGATAGGGATGTGATGGGTGTGGTGAGGGGGTGATGCCTACATGGGTGGTAGGCGATTTCCTACAGAAATATCAGAAAATACTTACAAGTTTTGATCGCGAAACGGAAGGCGGGGCCGTGGGTCCCGGATATTCCCTCCGGGTTGAAACCCACACGATCGGGACCCATATGGGAAGTCTCCGTTCCGTATTGTAATGACAAGGTTGACAGGAATTCCATGAGCGCTTCTCCCTATATCTTCGAGGTCACTGAGTCCGATTTCGACACCCTGGTGGTGCAGAATTCCCAACATGTCCCGGTGTTGGTCGACTTTTGGGCGGCCTGGTGTGGTCCCTGCAAGATGTTGTTGCCCATTCTGGAGAAGCTGGCGGACGATTATGGCGGCCAGTTCCTGGTAGCCAAGATCAACAGTGACGAGCAGCAGGGCCTGGCCAGGCGCTTCGGTGTGCGCAGCATTCCCACCCTGAAGTTGTTCCGTCACGGCGAAGTGGTGGAGGAAGCCATGGGCGTGCAACCGGAACAGGCCCTGCGCGAGATGATCGACCGCCATATCGAGAAGGAATCGGATCGCAAGCACCAGGCGGCCGTGAAGGCTTGGCAGGCAGGGGATCTGGATACGGCTTTGCAGACTTTGCAGCAGTTGCTGGACGAGGAGCCTGCAAATGCGCGATTCGCCGTGGACCTGGCCAGTCTGCAAGCGGAAATGGGGCAGTTGGAGCAGGCCCTGACCACCCTGCGGGGGCTGCCCTCCAGTGCCAGGGACAAGGAGGCCGTGCGTACCCTCATGGCCCGGCTGGAATTGGACCATGCGGTGAAAAGCGCCCCGTCGGCGGATGAATTGGAGGCGCGCCTGCGGGAGAATCCCGCCGACAGCGAGGCGCGCTACCTGCTGGCGCAGCAGCACCTGGCCAACGGTGAATTCGAGGCGGCCCTGGATGGGCTGTTGTCGCTGTTGCAGCGTGAGCCGGGATTCCGCGATGGGGCAGCCCGGCAGGCCATGCTGGATGCGTTCCAGATGATCGAGGATCCGGATC
The DNA here is from genome assembly GCA_964409585.1 of uncultured Chromatiales bacterium. Classification (GTDB taxonomy): domain Bacteria; phylum Pseudomonadota; class Gammaproteobacteria; order JACKNK01; family CAYPEH01; genus CAYPEH01. The sequence goes on from CAYPEH010000084.1 coordinate 1,469, forward strand.
TGGTCCAGCGTTACCGCCGCCGCATGTTCGCGGCCCTGCACTGATCCCGGTGCCTGCGGGAGGACGCCGCCGTTATCCGCCGGATTCGTCCATGAGCTTGGCCAGTTGTGCCGCCGGTACGAATCCCGGCAGCAGGCGGCCGTCCTCCAGCACCAGCGTGGGGGTGGCCGTCACGCCCATGCGCAGGCCCAGTCTCATCTGCTGCTTGACCGGGTTGTCACAAGTCCTCGGTTCCGGTTCTTCGCCCCGTTTGGCCCGGTCCATGGCGAGGTTGCGGTCCTCGGCGCACCACACCGAGACGGCCTTGTCGTAGGAGGGGGTATCGATGCCGGAGCGGGGGAAGGCCAGGTAGCGGACCTTGATGCCGTGCCGGATATAGTCGGGGATGGCGCGGTGCAGGCTGCGGCAGGCCGGGCAGTCGATGTCGGTGAAGACGGTGACGGTGTGTCGGGGCGAGTCGGGGCCGTAGACGATCATCTGTTCCTCGTCCAGCGCATCGAGTGCCGCCAGGCGCAGATGGCGCTTCTTGTCTTCGGTGATGTCCCGCTTCTTTGCCAGGTCGATGATGTTGCCATGCACCACGTAACGGGCATCGGCGGTGACATAGAGCAGATCCTGTCCATACACCACTTCATAGAGGCCGGGGATCGGCGTCGGCCGGATGGAGTCGGCCTGCTTGCCCGGCACCATCAGTTGCAGGGTCATTCGCAGGGACTGGATGTCCTCCTGTTCACCGGCCAGCCCGCTCCGGACGGACAGGGTCAGGGGCAGCAGGACCAAGGCGAGGATGATTTTACGCATGAGGATGTTCTTCTGTTTCAGGGAAGGGATCCAGATTACCACCGAGGTTCCGGTTCAACCACGGGGGTGATGCTGGGCATGCAGTTCCTTCAGTCTCTGCCTGGCCACGTGAGTATAGATCTGGGTGGTGGACAGGTCGCTGTGTCCCAGCAGCAGTTGCACCACGCGCAGGTCGGCGCCGTGATTGAGCAGATGGGTGGCAAAGGCATGCCGCAGGGTGTGGGGTGACAGGGGTTTGCGGATGCCGGCCTGCCGCGCATAACGCTTGATGTTGTGCCAGAAGGCCTGGCGGGTCATGGCTCCCCCCCGGCGGGTGGGGAACAGGGCGCTGCCGGTCCGGCCCCGCATGATTTCCGGGCGTGCCTCGCCGAGATAGGTCTGCAACCAGGCACTGGCCTCTTCCCCCAACGGCACCAGCCGGTCCTTGCCCCCCTTGCCGGTGACCCGGATCACTCCCTGGCGCAGGTTGAGTTGTTCACGGGTCAGGTTCACCAGTTCGCTGACCCGCAGCCCACAGGCATACAGCAGTTCCAGCATGGCGCGGTCGCGCAGGCCCAGGGGATCCCCGGTATCCGGTGCCTCCAGCAGGGCTTCCACCTCCGCTTCGGTGAGCGATTTCGGCAGGGGGCGGCCCAGTTTGGGGGCCTCGATGAGGGCCGAGGGATCGGCCTCGATGCGGGTTTCGCGAACCAGGTATCGATACAGGCGGCGGATGCTGGACAGAGACCGCGCCATGGTGCGTGGCCGCATGCCCTGCTGGGCGTTCCAGGCCAGGTAGGCCAGCAGGTGTTCCCGGCGTGTGCGCAACAGGTCCGTGCCCTGGGAGGACAGCCACCTGGCCAGCTTGGCCAGATCGCTGCGGTAGGCGTCGAGGGTGTTGTCCGACAGGCCCTTTTCCATCCACAGGGCATCGACGAACCGTTCGATCAGATCCGCGTCCGCGTCGGCGATCGGTTCCTTTGGCATGGGTGGTCAGCCACTCAGTGGGGTCTTGCATGGGGCTCCGGCCTGCTCGCGCACCAGGCGGGGCAGCAGATAACCGGGCAGGTTTGCGTTCAATTGCGCGTGCAGTGCCCTTGCGCGCGCCTCGTCCACCTCGAAATGGGCGGCGCCCTGCACGCGGTCCAGCAGGTGCAGGTAATACGGCAGGACACCGTACCGGAACAAGGTCCGGCTCAGCTCCGACAGGGTTCCGGCATCGTCGTTGATGCCGCGCAACAGAACGGATTGGTTGAGCAGGGTCACCTGGGCCGTGGCCAGTTCACGCAAGGCATGGCCCACTTCCCGGTCGATCTCCCGCGGGTGATTGGCATGGATCACCACGATCTTCTGCAGTGGCAGATCGGCCAGCCAGCCCAGCAGCGCATCGTTCACCCGCGATGGCAGAACCACCGGCATGCGGGTGTGGATGCGCAGGCGCCGCACGTGGGGGATGGCCGTGAGCCGTTCACCGAGGTGTTGGAGCCGTTGTTCGGTGAGGCTGAGAGGGTCGCCACCACTGAGGATCACCTCTTCGATGTCCGGGTGGGCGGCGATGTATTCACAGGCCGCCCTCCAGTGTGGTGCCTCGGCCAGGGCCTCGTCATAGGGAAAATGTCGGCGGAAGCAGTAGCGGCAGTGCACGCCGCAGGCGGGGGTGGTGATGAGCAGTACGCGGCCGCGGTATTTGTGCACCAGCCCGGGGGCGGGCTGGGCGCCGGCTTCCGACAGTGGGTCCAGGCTGAAACCGGCATGGGTCTCGTCTTCCGCGGCCAGGGGCAATACCTGCAACAGCAGTGGATCACGGGGATCGCCACGGCGTATGCGCGAAAGGTAGGCGTGGGGTACGCGGAGGGGGAAAGTGGCCGCCGCCCTGCGCGCGGCCGGCAGCAGCTCCGGGTCCAGTTTCAGCCGGCGAATGAGTTCCGCCGGATCACGCACGGCCCGGGCCAGTTCCGCTTGCCAGCCCGTCTCCGGCAGGCTGCCAATGGCCGCCGTTCGCGGTATCATTACAAACTTTACTCTTTGCGTATCGAATCGATTTCGAGGGGACAATGGCCAGTTACAGCACCAACGAGTTCCGCAGCGGGCTCAAGATCATGCTGGACGGTGATCCGTACAGTATCGTTGAAAATGAGTTCGTCAAGCCAGGCAAGGGCCAGGCCTTCAATCGCGTCAAGGTCCGCAACCTCAAGACCGGCCGTGTGATCGAGAAGACCTTCAAGTCCGGTGAATCGGTGGAAGCCGCCGATGTGGTCGAGACCGACATGCAGTACCTGTACAGCGACGGCGACCAGTTCCATTTCATGCACCCGGAAACCTTCGAGCAGGTGGCGGCCGATGCCACCGCCATGGGTGATGCGGCCAAGTGGCTGAAGGGCCAGGAAGAATGCGTGGTGACCCTGTGGGATGGCGTGCCCCTCATCGTGACCCCCCCCAACTTCGTCGAACTGAAGGTCGTCGAGACCGATCCCGGCGTGCGCGGCGATACCTCCAGTGGCGGCAGCAAGCCGGCCACCCTGGAGACCGGCGCCGTGGTGCGCGTACCGCTGTTCATGGAAGAGGGTGAGGTGCTGAAGATCGATACCCGAACCGGTGAGTATGTCGGCCGGGTGAAGGACTGAATCCCCTCCCGGTGAGCAGCCACACCGGCTCCGATTGGCGCCCCGGCGCCAGCCTGGAAGTAATCCGGCTCCGCGCCCGCATGCTTTCGAGCCTGCGGGCGTTTTTCGCCGAACGCGGGGTGCTGGAAGTGGATACCCCAGTGCTGTCGGTGGCGGCGGTCACCGATCCGCATATCGAGAGCTTTTCCACGGCCTGGCATGGCCCCGGACTGGCGGCGGGCACGCCGCTGTATCTCCACACCTCGCCGGAATTTCCCATGAAACGCCTGCTGGCGGCGGGCAGTGGCCCCATCTATCAGGTATGCAAGGTGTTCCGCGATGGGGAGGCGGGGCGGCACCATAATCCCGAATTCACCCTGTTGGAATGGTATCGGCCGGGATTCGACCACCATCGCCTGATGGATGAGGTGGAGACGCTGTTGCGGGAGCTGTTGGGCGGAATCGCCGGCGGCGAACGGCTGAGTTACCGGGATGCCTTCCTGCGCCATGCCGGTATCGACCCCATGGATGCGGAAGTGGCCGAGCTGAGGGATTGCGCCCGCTCCCATGGTCTGGATATCCCACCGGGGATGCCCATGGATGATCCCGATCCGTGGCGGGATCTGCTGCTCACCCAGGTGGTGGAGCCCCATCTGGGGCATTCCGCCCCCTGCTTCCTCTATGATTACCCGGCCTCGCAGGCCGCCCTGGCGCGGGTCCGCGATGATCGGCCGCCCGTGGCGGAACGGTTCGAAGTCTATTATTGCGGCCTGGAACTGGCCAATGGGTTTCATGAGCTGGCCGATGCGCGGGAGCAGCGGCGGCGTTTCGAGCAGGAGCGGGCGGTGCGGCGGGCGCGTGGACTGGAGGACCGCCCCATGGACGAGCGTCTGCTGGCCGCGCTGGAGGCGGGACTGCCGGACTGCGCCGGCGTCGCCCTGGGCCTGGACCGCCTGCTGATGATCGCGGCCCGCGCGGAGCACATCGGTGACGTATTGGCCTTTCCGTTTCCGCGCGCCTGATGCGGAGGAGTAGCAGAACGATGAACAAGAAACGAAGATTTTCCCCGGCGATGGCCATTCTTCTGGCCGTGATCGTTGCCATTCCGGCGCTCATGTTCGTCATTCACCAGAGTAGCGGCACCCTCTATCAGGATGATCTCCGGCGCAGCCGCACCCTGGGGTATGCGGTCGATTATGCCGTGTTCACGGCACGCCGGCCGCCCCCCTCCGGCCGCGTGGAACATGCCAGGATTCCCTGCCGCAACCTGCTCAAGGGGGATTACAGCGGCCTGGATCGGCTGGCCTATGGGGAATGCGGGCTGGGCCGTATCGTCAGCATCTCCCGCTACGATTTCTTCTGGTGGCTGGGTGGACACAAGGTGGCATTGCAGTTCCCCGTCGATGCCTACCGCATGGACTGGGTGAGGGAGCGTGTGGACGCGGCACTGGCCGATCCCTGCCAGTACAGTCCGGCCAGACTGGGACGGGATGACATCTATCCGCAACTGGCCGACTGGGACACCCTCGGTTGTGGTGCCGGCGATCGCTATGAAGTGCTGCTGTTGCTGACGGAGAACAACGGGCTGGTGGCCGAGCGCAAGCGGTTCAACCAATAGCCTGATAGGTGCGGCGGCCCGGATAGGGCCACCGCCGATCCTTCCGTCTGCTCCCCGCCCGGACAGTCCCCTGAAGCCGTCAGGCGGTTCAGGTGCCGGTGGCCTGGAACAGGCCGGTCTGCTCCAGCAGGGGGAACAGTTCCTTTTGCTCCTTGTCGATGCGTTTCATGAGCGAGTCCAGGATGTCATCGGTGTCGGCCAGGAAGTCCTCACTGAAGACGAAGTCGCAATTGCGCAGCCACTTCTTGGAATATTTTTCAAAGGCCCGACGCAGCGGGCTCTCGCCGCGGATGAAGCTCCAGGCGATGGTCTTGACCTTGGGGTCGCGGTGGATCAGCAGTTCGGGATACAGGTTCCGGTCCTCACCAGACAGGTGTTCCTGAACCTTGCGGGCGAGGTCGCACAACATGCCGTGTGCGGGGTGTTCGTTGGCGTTGATGCCGATCTGGTCGGCAGAGAGCACGTTGCGCAGGGAGATCACCAAATGGCGGATTTCGTTGTGCTGTTCCTGATAGGCGGCAAGTTCTTTCATTTCAGGTACTCCTCATACGGGTTCACCGGGTGTGTCCAGGGCCGGTGACCGTTCCCACGATGCGGCGATAAAAGATGTCTCCTGGATATCTCGTCTAAGTAATGTCCCTAACTATACACAAAGGGTAAAAAAACCTGAAATATCTTGTATTTATAATTATCTACTTAAATTCTTCCATACTTTGGGAGTGGGTTTTCCAGTATTGGAAATTAATAAAAAACGAATGGATCGACACTGAAATCAGTTTGCCGCCGTTTTTCCCAATTTTTGTCCCATTTGCACCGGGCTTTCCGCCTCCAGGCTGGCCTCCCATTCCACGGCCTGCCGGCCGAACAGAACGATGACGGTGGAGCCCATGTTGAAACGGCCCATCTCTTCACCGCGTTTCAGTTCGATGCTGTCCGGGCCATCGGCGGGGTAGTCCCATTGACTGATGGAGCGCCCGCGTGGGGGGGTGACCAGTCCGGCCCAGACGGTTTCGATGGCGGCGACAAATATGGCACCCACCAGGATCAGCGCCATGGGGCCCGCTTCCGTTTCAAACAGGGCCACCACGCGTTCGTTGCGGGCGAACAGCCCAGGCACCGTGTTCACGCAGTGGGATGCCACGCTGAACAGGCGCCCCGGCACATGCACCATGCGCCTCAATCTTCCGTCCAGGGGCATGTGGATGCGGTGGTAGTCCCGTGGCGACAGGTAGATGGTGGCGAAGCGGCCGTTGCGGAACAGGGCGGTGTCCTGTTCCGACCCACCCAGCAACTGTTGCAGGGAATAGTCATGTCCCTTGGCCTGTAGCAGGCGGGCGTCCTCGATGTCACCGATCTGGCTGACATGGCCGTCCACGGGGCAGCAGATATCGTGCAGGCCCTGGGGCAGGGGGCGCGCATCCGGCTTCAGAGCACGCGTGAAGAAGTGGTTGAAGTTTTCGTAGGCGCCGATGTCCTGTTCCCGCGCTTCGCTCAGGTCCACCTGAAAATGGTTTGCGAACCAACGGATGAACAGGTTCTTGAAGGGGCGGTTGCGGATGCGCGTCACCGCCAGCATGAGCCGGCTCAGGGCATGATGGGGCAGCAGGTAGAGGGGGGCGGCTTTGAGGTGGTCCAGGGACATGGCGGGGACGGGGTGGGTGAAAAGGTGCGTATGATGAATCCTTTCCCCTCTTGCCGCCAGTGAATGTGTGCCGGTTGCCCGCGTTACACTTCAATCTTTATTTTCTCCGGGGGGCAGCGATGAACGATCTGCAACAGGCCGTCGATTCCTTGCGCACCGTGCGGGATTTCATCCGCTGGGGCGCGAGCCGTTTCAATGAGGCAGGGCTGTATTTCGGCCACGGCACCGACAATGCCATCGACGAGGCGGCCGCCCTGGTGCTGCATGCCTTGCATCTGCCGGCACGGGTCCATGACGAATATCTGCGCGCCGCTCTCACCCCGGATGAACGTCAACGGCTGGCCGGGTTGATCCTCCGCCGGGTCGAGACCCGCAAGCCGTTGCCCTATCTGACCAACGAGGCCTGGTTCGCCGGCTTGAGTTTCTTCGTGGACGAGCGGGTGCTGGTGCCGCGTTCGCCCATCGCGGAGTTGATCCGCGACGGTTTCGAGCCCTGGGTCCATCCCGGTGAAGTGGAGCGGGTCCTCGACCTTTGCACCGGCAGTGGTTGCATCGCCATTGCCTGTGCCCATGTCTTCCCGGAGGCGATGGTGGATGCGGCGGATATCTCCGCCGATGCCCTGGAAGTGGCGCGCATCAACATCGAGCGCCACGGGATGGAGGGACAGGTGCATGCGCTGCAATCCGATCTGTTCTCCGCCTTGCAGGGACGCCGCTATGACCTGATCGTCAGCAACCCCCCCTATGTGGACCGGGAGGATATGGAACTCATGCCGGAGGAGTTCGGCCACGAGCCGCGCCTGGGCCTGGAGGCGGGGGACGATGGCCTGGATTTCGCCATCCGCATCCTGCGCGATGCGGCCGATCACCTGACCCCGCATGGGGTGCTGATCGTCGAGGTGGGCAACAGTGAAACGGCCCTGGTGGAACGCTTTCCCCAGGTGCCCTTCACCTGGCTGGATTTCGAACACGGGGGCCACGGCGTGTTTTTACTTCCTGCCAGCGAGGTGCGAGAATACCGGCCCTTTTTCGAGCAAGAAGTGACGGATCGCCGCATCGCAACGCCATGAGCCAACAGAAACGCCGCAAGCCGCATATCATCCGCGCCAAGACCACCGAGCAGTACATCGAGATGGTCAGGCAGGCCGTGTTCGAGGTGGAGGAGCTGCGTGCCATCATGGAGTACGACGAGGAGTCCATGGGCGGGGCGAAAGAGTTCCTCTCGGACCTGGAGACCTCGCTGAACGCCCTGTGGGAGTCCATGAAGGATGGCAGCTATGTCTTCGCCACCGGCGACCTGCCCTTCATGAAGATCGTCAAGCATGCCGATGATCGTCTGCTGCCGTTCAAGTACCTGCTGGTGCAGATCAACGAAACCCATATGAAGGGTCTCGACATCGACCGGGACTGATCGCCCGACTATTTACCCGGCCGCCGATGACCCGTTCGGAGGCGCCGCGAGGCTCCGTATCCATGGACCAATCACTGGTATTCGATATCGACCTGATCCGCCGCTACGACAAGGCGGGTCCCCGTTACACCTCCTATCCCACCGCGCCGCAGTTCCATGACGGCTTCGGGCCGGAGGAGTACCGCCAGGTGGCGCAGGCCACCAACGCCAGCGGGCGGCCGCTGTCGCTGTATTTCCATATCCCGTTCTGCGACACCATCTGTTTCTACTGCGCCTGCAACAAGATCGCCACCAAGGACCGCAGCAAGGCCGCCGAATACCTGGGCCGGGTATACAAGGAACTGGAGTTGCAGGGTCGCCTGTTCGACCGTTCACGGGTGGTGGACCAGTTGCACTGGGGTGGCGGCACGCCCACCTTCATCAGTCACGGCGAGATGCGCGAGCTGATGGACCATACCCGCCGCCACTTCACACTGCGGGACGATGACGAGGGGGAATACTCCATCGAAATCGATCCTCGCGAGGCGACCCCGGACACCATCAAGGTGCTGCGCGGGATCGGCTTCAATCGCATGAGCCTGGGCGTTCAGGATTTCGATCCACGGGTGCAGAAGGCGGTCAACCGTATCCAGTCGGTGGACGAGACCATGGCGGTCATGCAGGCGGCCCGCGACGAGGGCTTCAAATCCATTTCCATCGATCTCATCTACGGCCTGCCGCACCAGAGCGTGAAGAGCTTTTCCGGCACCCTGGAGCGCATCCTGGAGGTCGATCCGGACCGCCTGTCGGTCTTCAATTACGCCCATCTGCCGGAAAAGTTCATGCCCCAGCGGCGCATCAACGAAGACGAACTGCCGCCGCCCCAGGCCAAGCTGGACATGATGCAGTACATCATCGAACGCCTCACCGAGGCCGGTTACGTGTTCATCGGCATGGACCATTTCGCCAAGCCCGACGACGAACTGGCGGTGGCCCAGCGCAACAAGACCCTCTATCGCAACTTCCAGGGCTACTCCACCCACGCCGGTTGTGACCTGATCGGTTTCGGCGTCACCTCCATCGGCATGGTGGGCAACACCTATGCGCAGAACGTGCGTACCCTGGAGGAATACTACCCGCGTCTCGACAGCGGGCAGTTGCCGGTGTTCCGTGGCGTGGAGCTGGATGCGGACGATCTGCTGCGCCGTGACGTCATCACCCGGCTGATCTGTCACTTCGATCTGAGCTTCGCCGATGTGGAACGCGAGCACGGCATCGTCTTCACCGATTACTTCGCCCATGAACTGTCCGAACTGGACGGCATGCAGGCCGATGGCCTGCTGGTGAAAACCGGCAGCGGAATCACCGTGCAACCGGCCGGCCGTCTGCTGATCCGCAACATCTGCATGGTCTTCGACCGCTACCTGCGGGAGCGGCAGGGGCAGAAGTTCTCCAAAGTCATCTGAGCCCGCCTTGTCCATGATGGCGGCTGAAGCCTGCGGTACCCCAATGAGAGTGATCACGAATCATCGACCATGCAGCTTCCCCCGGACGGTGACGGGCTTCAGCCTATCGCGGCCCTGGCTTGTTCCGGCACGCCCGGGCTTGCCCTTCACTCCCGTCGTAGTCCCGACTACGACGCTTGTTCCAGGGCGGCGCCCGGACGCACCGGCCCGGCGCCAGCATCCACGATCCATCATGAACAAGGCGGGCTGAGCCCGTTCGAGACCCCATGTCCGGCAACACCATCGGCAGACTGTTCACCGTCACCACCTTCGGCGAAAGCCACGGTGCCGCCCTGGGCGCCATCGTCGACGGCTGTCCTCCCGGTCTGGAACTGAGCGAGGAGGACTTGCAGGGCGATCTGGACCGGCGCAGGCCGGGCACCTCGCGCCACACCACCCAACGCCGCGAGGCCGACCGGGTGAAGATCCTCTCCGGTGTTTTCGAGGGGCGCACCACCGGCACCCCCATCGGTCTGTTGATCGAGAACACCGACCAGCGTTCCGGGGACTACTCCAATATCAAGGATACCTACCGGCCCGGTCACGCCGATTACACGTACGAACACAAATATGGTTTCCGCGACTATCGTGGCGGCGGCCGTTCCTCGGCGCGGGAAACCGCCATGCGGGTGGCCGCCGGCGCCATCGCCCGGAAATATCTGCGCGACCGCCATGGCATCGTGATACAGGGGTATCTGGCCCAGCTCGGCCCCATCGAGCTGGAATGCAAGGATCTCGGAGCGGTCTACGGGAACCCCTTTTTCTGCCCGGATCCGGAGCGCATTCCCGAGCTGGAAGACTACATGGACGAGTTGCGCAAGGAGGGCAACTCCATCGGCGCGCGCGTCAATGTGATCGCCACCGGCGTACCGCCGGGGCTCGGCGAGCCTGTCTTCGACCGCCTGGATGCCGATATCGCCCACGCACTGATGAGCATCAATGCGGTCAAGGGCGTGGAGATCGGTGCCGGCTTCGGGAGTGTGGTGCAGAAGGGCACGGAACACCGCGACGAGATCACCCCGGAAGGCTTCCTCTCCAACCAGGCTGGCGGCATCCTCGGCGGCATTTCCAGCGGTCAGGATATCGTCGCCAGCATCGCCCTGAAGCCCACTTCCAGCATCCGCCTTCCCGGCCGCAGCATCGATCGCCAGGGCGAGCCCCGCGAGGTGGTTACCACCGGCCGCCATGATCCCTGCGTGGGGATCCGTGCCACGCCCATCGCCGAGGCCATGCTGGCCATCGTGCTGATGGATCATCTGCTGCGCCACCGGGCGCAGAATGCCGATGTGCGGGCGGAGGTTCCGGTCGTGCCCGCGTCGGCGGAGTGAGAAATCTGGCAGCCTGTCGGACTGAGGGGGAGCGAAGCGAAAATGTGGGAGAGCGAGGCCAGT
>CAYPEH010000085.1:0-12236 GCA_964409585.1 uncultured Chromatiales bacterium
CTGCCGGCGTTTCGACCAGCGCCAAACGCGCCAGAGGAAGAGGGGGTTGCCGATGATATAACGCCGCCACAGGCGTCCCGGTTCCTGCAACAATCGGAACACCCATTCGATCCCCAATGTGCGCATCCACTTGGGGGCCCGTGGCATACGTTCAGACATGAAGTCGAACAATCCGCCGACGCCCATGGCCATGTTGACACCCAGTTCATCACGGTGGGCATCGATCCACAGATCCTGACGTGGCGCGCCAAAGGCGACGAACAGCATCTGGGCGCCGGATCCGGCGATGGTGCGTATAACCTCCGGTTCTTCCTCCGGGGAGAAAAAGCCGTCACGGTGACCGGCTACCTTCAGACCGGGATAACGCCGCAGCAGGCGTTCCACCATGGCATCGGTGACGCCTGGTCGGGCACCGAGAAAATACATGGACAGGCCCTCCTGAACGGCACGTTCGCACAGCAGGGGGAACAGGTCGGTCCCGTTGACGTTGTCGGCGACGGGGGTGCCCAGCATCTTGCCTGCGTAGCGTATGCCCGAGCCATCGGCCAGAACCATGCTCAGGCGTTGCAACAGGCGGCGGTACTCCAAGTGATTGACGGAGATATTGAGGCAGTCGGCATTGACGAATGCCACCTGGGTCAGGCCCGGCTCGCGGGCGGCCGCCACCACAGCTTCCAGGGCCTCCTCCATGGTCTGACTATGAACGGGTATGTCCAGGATTCTCAGTTCGGTGGCCATGATTTTTTATGCTGGCTCCCGTTTGTATCCAATGCTAGCCGACCTTGTTATCGGGCAATACCACCAAACCTTTACCCTATTGACCCGGCGACCAAATGTTTGCCCTTCAGTCTGCCTGTGCCGGCCCGCAGCAAGGCGGTAAGCCGATTCCGGCGCAGGCGTAGCCATGTCACGTCGGGCACGGAATCGGTGAAGTCAACACCGCATAAGAGCCTGATTCGGCAGCCGAATGCCGAATGGCTTGCAGGATTCAGGGTTGCTTTTTCTGCGTCGTAAAGCGGTTTCCAAGCAGAGCGTAGGCCACGGCGACCAGTGCATAGTCGGCCACGGTCGGTTCGGACATGGGGGGTAGTGGTGAGGCATCGGTGTAGCGCCGCAGGGGCGGATAGACCTGGTGGCTGTCGTCGCCATCCCCCGCCGGTGGCAGATATCCGTCATTGACCAGCTTGGTTTCCGGCCATAGCGCGGGCAGGTGGTAGTGAGGGCCGGGCACCGGGATGCCGCGCAAGGGTTCCTCGGCCTGGTCGTATTGGGACAGCTTGGACAGTGGATGCCTGGGGCTGTTGGCGCCCATGCCGGTGATGTAACAGCGGTTCTGTGGATTGGCACCCAGTTGCGGATGGGGTGTCAGCCAGAGCCAGTCCAGGTAGCGTTCTTCACCGGTCAGATACCAGGCCTGCAACAGCGGCAGGGCGGCACGCACGGAGATGGCGAAAGACCCCCAACCGAGGAAGGGGCGGTGATGGTGCATGGGGGCACGGTAGGGGTGGGATTCACCTTCGCGTATGTACCATTTCGCGGCGGACAGCAACTGCCTGCGGGCGGCCTTTTCCAATACCGGATCTCGCTGTCCATCCGCCATCAGGTAGGCCCACAGGGCGGCCATGGCCTGATGGCGGTAGGTCACTCCGGCGGTGGCATCGATCTTGACCCGCGGGAACAGTTCCGCATAGGCCCTGGCATAGGTATCGTCCCCAGTGGTGCGCCACAGTTCGGCCGCTGCCCACAGACGGTTGTCCAGGGCTGATTCGTCCCGGTACTCACCGGCGTGGGTGCCGGGAGGATTCTTGTAGCGTTTGCCTTCCTCCGGCCATTGCGGCCTGGTTTCCAGGAACCGCCATGCGGCCTTGGCGGCGGAAAGCGACTGCCGTGCCCGCCGGGCATCGTAGGGTGCCATCAGCCGGGCGTGGATCGCCGCCATGGCGGCGAACGAGGCCGTGGCGTGGCTGGTCTTCTCGTACAGGTAACGGGGTGTCTTCACCGTGTGAGGCAGCCCTTCGTCCCAGTGTTCGGGACTGAGGCGGAAATACACGCCCCCGTCCTTCGGATCCTGCATGTCCAGCGCCCAGTCCATCCCCCAGTCCAGCTCATCCAGCAGGTCCGGTATGCCGTTGCCGCTCTCCGGGATATTGAGCCCGTCGTCCGCCATGCGTTCAGGGGCGAGATCGAATCCAACGGATATGGCATACCAGACCGGTGCGGCATTGGGGATGTACTGGCCATAGTCACCGGCATCGAACCAGCCGCGCGAAACGGGATGGCGTTCCCCGGCCCGTTCACCATTGGCGAATACCGAATGGGTCACCGCCGGGTGGATGAAGCCGTTGAGGGCCGGGGGAATGCCCCCCTTGGGACGTTCATGTCCGGGGTCCGCCCAGGGTTCCACGATCGGTGTGGAATTGCGGCTGTGGTAGAACAGGCGTGCCGTGCTCCGGTAGACCGGCTCGTAGACGTCCGCGGCGATGCGGAAGGGATGGGAGACACCGGTGCCGGCGACTTGGATACGGTAGTTTCCCTCGCGGTTCAATTCACTGAAATCGGCCTCGTAGACGTCGTTGCCGCTCCACGGGTCCGCCTTCTGGCGCAGCAGCACCGGTCCTTGCAGGACGGTTTTTCCGGTGTCGGTATCGATGACACTGAAACGGCCGGCATCCACCGGCATGGGACCCAGGGTCCCCAGCCAGTTGCCCACGTAGGCGTATTTCCGCGCCCATGGCAGGTATCCCACCTGATCGACCTGTATGGAGGGGCTGACCGCATCCGCATCGAAGCGGATGGTCAGGTTCTCCGTCGTGTCCCCGGCCGCGCTCAGCCGGCAGTCCATATCCATGGGCAGGGGGTAGGGGAACAGCAGGTGGATCCTGGTCTCCACCTGGGGTTGTCCCTGGGAATCGAAGCCAACCACCTGGCGGTCGTAACCGACGCCGCTGGTGGGGAGGTCCGGGCCATTGCCATCGGCCGGGCAGTGGATCGTGTACGAGTCTGCGGGTGCCGGTTTCCCGTCGATGCTGTGGCCGGCATAGACCAGGGTGATGGCGCGCCGCGACAGGTGATCGATGCGTTGTGGAACCAGGCTGCCCGCCGTGGCACTGGCCATCGCGAGCAGAAGAGGTGACAACAGACAGGCGGATCGCAAGGACATGGTGCTATTTGCCGAACAGGTGGTAACCGGGAATCAGGTCCATCCGGATCAGGTCCGATTTGATCCAGTAGACACCGAGAAGGGCGCCGCCGAGCAGGGCGAGCAGGAGCAGGGCCATATAGGAAAGAAAAACCACATTGATCAGATGACCGCCGATGCGCTGGATACCGGTGCGTTCCAGCCAGCGGACCTGCCAGATGGACAGGCGGCGGCGGATCCTCCTGCGCAGCCGTCCCCAACGGCTCCAATCCGCGAGCAGGTCGGCATCGGCGGGTGGGGAAATGGAACGTCGTTTCATGTCCTGCCCGGATCGTTATTTGGATTCGATCAGATCGGTTACGTGGGCGTTTGGATTAAGGTCCAGCTGCAGGAAGTCGGATTTCACCCAGTAGAACGACCACAACACCATCCCCAGGACCAGGGCCAGCAGGATACTCATGAAGCCCAGGAATATATAGTCGGATATACGCGTGCGTGGCCGCCGCTCGCTCTTTTGTTTCAACAGGGCCAGCCAGAAGACTTTCAGCCGCCAGGTAATGCGGCGCTTGACACGATCCCATATGGTCCATTCACCAGGGGGTCTGCCGGGATAGGGGCGCTCCATGTAGATCTCGTCGAGGATACGCGGGTTCTCGGTTTGCAGATGGAGTATGGTCTCGGCGATGGCCCGTTTCTGCTCGTCACTGAGCGATTCGGCGATGGCCTCGGGCAGGTACTGAAACAGGCGGATATTGGCCAGATCGCCACGTCCTCGCATGTTCTTTATTGTTTTTCTGCGTTTCATATCCGCCTGCCTGCTTACTGGGTCGTGGTGGTCGTGGTGGTCGTGGTGGTCCGCAGATCGATGCGGGCCTTGCGGATATCCAACTGGGCCTTGTATCCGGACATCAGGGTGGTGATCTTGCTGATCGTACGTGCCCAGGTGGTCAGGCCGGTGGGTGGTACGTAGACGATGTCACCTGGATGGAGGGTGATGTCACGCACCTTCCCCTTCATGATGTGGTCCAGGTTGACGACATACAGGTCCGGGTTGGTCAGCGAGCCACGGACTACATGAATGCGGGATGTATCGGCATCCGGCGTAAACCCCTTGGCAAATGCCAGGGCCTTGGAGAGTGACATTTCATCCCGGAAGGCAAACAGATCGGGACGGGCCACCTCGCCCAGCACGTAGATCTCCTTGGACAGGCCGGATGGAATGAAGATATAGTCACCCGGCTTGAGGGGGATGTCATATTGCAGGTCGCCCTGGCGGAGCAGGGCGACGAAGTCCACTGGAAGCACCTCGCCATTGCGCTGTATGAATGCATGGGTCAGGTCAGCGATCTCCACCGAACTGGCGTGGAATTGTCCCTTCAGCAAACCGCCGGCCTTGGCGATGGCCTTGGTCAGGGTCACATTGGTGTGCAGAGGGTAGACGCCGGGATGCACCACTTCACCCACCAGGGTGTACTCCAGGCTGGTGAATTGCTGCACGATGACCGAAACCTTTGGGGCCTTTACGTATTTCGATAATTTTTTGGTCAGTTCGGCGCGCAATTCCTCCACGGTCAGCCCCTCGGCCTGGACGTCACCGATCAGCGGATAGGAGATCTTGCCGTCGGGGCGGACGGGAACGCCGTCCACGGTGAGATCGGGCTCGTTGTAGACCGAGATGGAGAGTATGTCGCCCTTGCCGAAGGTGAAGTGGATCGATTTGTCCGCGCGCAGCTCATTCATGCGGGCGAGGCGTTCCTCCTTGCTCAAACCGGCATGCTGGGCAGTGGGATCCACCGGCTCCTCGACAGGGGCCTTGTCCTCCGGTGGCCTGTGTGGCAATGGACCGCAGGCGCTCAGCATCAGGCCAGCCAGCACCACCCAGGCGATGGTGTGGCGGGATTTCATGTGGTGGCCTCCACGGTTTGTTTGTTGTCTTTGCCCTTTGGGGCTTTTTTCCTCTTTTTCCATGGCAACCAGTTTTTTTTCTTCACGGGTGCGGGTTCGTACACAGGTTTCTCTTGCATCAATTCATAGGGAACGTCCGTGATGACCGCGGCCTGGATCTCCACTCCCTGTTCCTGTAGCCGTTCCACCATCTCCTTCACATCCGGCCGTATGCTTTGGCCGCTGCGGACCACCAGCATGGCATTGCCGATGGCGACCGCGCATTCATAGATGGTTTCGATATCCTGTAAAGGTGACAGATCATAGAGCACGTGTCCCTTGAAACCGCGCAGGTAACGGACCAGGGCGCTCATTCTGCGGCTGCCCAATTGTAATACTGCGGTATCCGGTATTTCCGCCTCGCTGCTGGCCGACAGCAGCCGCACTCCCGGCGTGACGGTCTGTTGCAGGGCCTGCATGGGATCGGCGCCCGATTCCAAAACCTGCAACAGGCCCATCTCCGGTTTTTCCAGTTCATACAGGGTCTCCGGGCGTTCACCTGCCAGCGGGGTGAGGTCGGCATCGACCAGGATCACCTCACGTTCCTTCAGCGCCAGGGTCTGCGCCATATCCGTTGCGATCAGTGACCGGCCCACCCGCCGTTCCAGGCTGATGATCGCCAGCGATTGCCACTGCTCCGGTTTCAGGGCCGCATCCAGCTTGTTGACGAATCTACGGAATATGGTCACCACCGGTTCGGTGGGATACTGGGTGTCGATGACCACCTGTTCATAATCGGGCACGTGCTGGAATTCCAGCACCAGTTCCGTGCCCCCCAGGTCGAGGGCGTCGCGGCGGGTGCGCACCCGCTTGTCCAGCAGTTCCAGCAACAGCGCCAGGAACAGGCCGGCCCCGGTGCCCAACACGGCGCCGGCGATGACCATGATGCGGCGGCCGCTGGATTCCGGCTCATCGGGCGGCACGGCCCGTTCGAGGATTTCGAAATCCGCCTCGTTGCGCTCCATCATCACCCGCGCCTCCTCCACACGGTTGGCCAGCTTGCTACGCAACAGGGCGGCGGCGTCCTTCTTCGCCTTGAGTTGCTCGTAGTCCTTCTGTTTGGCGGAAAGGAGTTCCAGGCGTTCCTCCAATTCCCGGAGGGTCTTTTCCAGCGAGGCGGCACGGATACGTTCCTGGTTCAGTAGTCCTTCCGTCTCGTAGCGCTTGGTCATCAGTTCTTCGCGGACCGGGTTGTGGGCGAAGGTGTTGGACTGGTTGTCCTCGTCCTTGCCGCGCTCGATCAGGGACTTGATCTGATTGATACGTGAGATCAGATCGATCACCTTGGGGTTGTCGTCGGTATAACGACCGCGGGCCTGTTCCAGGGCCCATTCCAGTTCCGTCAGGTTCTTCTTCAGAGGGTTCTGGTAATAGGACGACTGGACGATCATCTCCGGTTCCTTCTCGATCGCCCGGTTCAGGCGGTCCAGATCCTTGGTCAGGGCCTTGACCTGGGCCTTGGACGTTTCGTACTGCATCTTCAGCGAGGAGATGTCGGTCACCAGCACCTGTATCTGGGTGGTGATGTCCGAAATCTTGTATTCCTCCTGGAAGGCCTGCAATTCCGCATCCAGGTCGGCGGCCTCCTTTTCCGCCTGACGCAGTTGCTCCTGGTAGTAGAGCAGGGCCTCCTCGGCATCGCTGCGGCGGATGGCGCGGTTCTTGTCGATGAAGATTTCGGCCAGATTGTTGGCCAGTTCCGCGGCCTTCTCACGTTCGTCCCACTGGATGTTGATATTGAGGATGTTGGAGTTTTTGCCCTGCTTGACCTCAATGGCCTTGACGAACTTGCGCGCCTCCATTTCCTGGCCCACACCGGAACGGCGCAGGGTTTCCTCCAGGGTGGAAGGCAGCAGCAGGGTGTCCATGAGGGTTTCCAGGCGGTACGTCTGCGGCTTGAACGGCGAACCGGAGGTGCCCACCACGAACAGATCGGTGGAGGAACGCTTGATGAGGGTGACGGTAGCGATCCAGCTGGGGTGCAGGAAAGTGACCGCCAGCAGGGTGAACAACCCGGTGATCAGCGAGGCGACGGTGGCGATCAGGCCCCGGCGTGAAAGGATGCCGCGGATGAAACGCTGTATGTCGAGGCCCGGCCCCTTGGGGGTTTCTTCCTCATCACCACCAAATCCCGGGAATCCGGCGAACGGGGAGGCGTCCTCGTCCTTCTCCTCCTCTTCCGGCTCCTCGGGAATCGTGTCCAGCAGCGGCCGGGACTCCGTTGACGATGCCGCCTGCGCGGGTGGTGGGGGCGATGATGGCCCGGTTTCCGCGCCATTGGCCAAGGCCCAGGAATGTTCCCCTACCTCGTCATCACCGGGCAGATTGTCCAGCTTGATGCCAAGGGCATCCTTCCTGGCCTGATTCTCGCGGATGTTGAGTTCATCGGTCATGGCTCGAGCCGGTTCGACGAGATCAGGAAGGAATGTCGCAGGGGTCCAACAGGCCGCCGTGGCGGGCCAGATCGGTACTCACGGCGCGTATGACGCGTGAATCGAGGTACTCCAGCTGGTGAGCGATGGCATGATCCAGGGCCAGTTTGCAGATGTGGTTGATGGTGCGGGGAATGCCGCGGCTGACCTCGGACAAGCGCTCGATGGCCTCGCGGGTGAAGGGGGGCGGGCCCTGTAGTCCGGCTGTACGCAGACGGTGCATGAGGTAATGGACCATTTCCCGTGGAGACAGCGGGTTGAGGTGATAGCGCAGGCTGATGCGCTGATCGACCTGTGGCAGGGCCTTGATGTTGGCACGCAGCTCCGGCTGACCGATGAGAATGATGGTAAGAAAATTACGCCGCTCCGCGGTGATGTTGGTCAACGCCTTGACCGCCTCCAGGTCCTGTGGCGACAACTGCTGGGCTTCATCCAGCATGATGACCAGGTGCCGGTTCTTTTCCACCACATACCGGGTCAGTGCCTGTTTGAAGGCCACGATACGGCTGTAACGATCCCCCAGATCCGAGGGATGCACCCGTTCCTGGCGGATCTGACTGAGCATCTCCAGCAGCAGGTCATCGAAGGAGAGGATGCAGTTTTCTATGCTCACCACTACCTGGCGGTCATTGACCAGTTTCTTGTGCAACACCGTGCGGGTGATGGTCTTGCCGCAGCCGATTTCGCCGGTGAGCATACCCATGCCCATGTTGCGGTCCTCGACCAGGAATTCCAGCCGGGAGATCGCCTCGGCGTGGCCGCTGGAAGCAAAGAAATAACGGGTATCCCTGGTGTTGTCGAAGGGCTGATGGCGCAGGGACAGCAGGCCCGAGGGACGCGGGGCTTTGCTGGCTGATCCAACGGTTTGGGCGTTTTCGTTCACGCGGCGGTCTCATGGCACAGGTCAAGGACGCCCTGCGCGGCCTCATCCCAGGAAAAGCGTTTGGCCTGCAACAGGCCCTTCGCCACCAATTCTGCGGCCAGTTTATCGTCGGTCAAGACAGTTTCGATGGCATCGGCCATGGCATCGGTATCTTCCGGGTCGAACAGCAGCCCGGCATCGCCGACCACCTCGGGGATGCTGGCCGCATTGGAGGCCACCACCGGGGTACCCGACATCATCGCCTCCAGCGGTGGAATACCGAAGCCCTCGAACAACGAGGGGAAGACGAACAGATCGGCGGCACGATACAGGTCCGGCAGCACCTCATTGGGCAGGAATCCGGGGAAGATGACCTCGTCCTGCATGCCGGTGCGTTCGACCGCCTCGTCGATGGCCTCGGAACCACTCCAGCGGCTGCCCACCAATACCAGTTTGTGCGGCAGGTCGGTGCGTCGCTTCACCTTGGCGAAGGCCTCGATCAGGCGCACATGGTTTTTGCCGGGGTGCTCCAGGCGGGAGATATACAGCAGATAGTGGTGGGGGATGGAGGTGGCGGCCGACACCCGTTCCTTGGCGGCCTCCTTGCTGCTGGGGGAGAAGCGCTCCAAATCGGCGCCATTGTAGACCACACGGATACGTTCCGGATCGATACCGACGAATTCCTCCAGGTCACGTCGCGTGGATTCGCTGATGGAGAGCACCCGGGTCAGGCGCCGCATCATCATCGGCAGCACACGCATGATGTAGAACATGCGGAAGGCGTCGTATTTGGCCGGCACGTGCAACTGCGACAGGTCATGGATGGTGCTGACGCTGGGCACCCCGTACCACCAGGCCAGGCGGCGGTTGCCGGCGGGCATGAAGGCACAGTCGCAACGCTGCCTGCGCAATGCAATGGGGAACCACAACAGGTGCCAGAGAATGCTGAGAATGGGATGGCCAGTCCATGACGGATAGCTGACGACCTCCACATGGGGGTGATCGATGGCCAGGAATTTCCGGTCCTGCTCTGCCATGAACAGCACGAAACGGTCTTCCGGAGCCAATTCCGGCAGCCTGCGGAAGATGTTCATCATGTACTGGCTGATGCCGGATTTACCGGCATCGCCGGCGAAGGCCGAAATTCCGATTTTCATGGTGTCGTACTTTTCACGTTAAAAAAACCGCACTCTGGCCGAGGGCACGAAGTGCATTGCATACAAGGATCTGCGACAAAATCAACCCGCCTTGCCCATGCTGGATCACGGCTCCTGGTGCCGGGTTGGTGCGTTTGGGCACCGTTCTGGAGCGAAAGGAGTAGCCATGGCTGCCGCTCCGAAAGGCAGTGGGAGACAGGATCCGTCTCTCACTGCGCACATCCATGACGACGCCGCGCCTACTTCGCTGCGTCACTCAATACTACAGACATCCGGTCCAGGAAGAATTCATGACGGAAACGTTTCTGCACCGTTTCCGCGGCCTTGCGCCCCATGCTGGTGGAACGTTCCTCATCGTTGAGCAGGACACTGATGGCAGCGGCCAGTGCCGGTACATCGGCTGCGGGCGCCAGTAATCCGGTATCTCCGTCGTCCAGCCAGTCCGGGATACCGCCGGCGGCAAATGCCGCCACCGGACGGGCACGGGCCATGGCCTCGATGCCGACCATGCCGAACGGTTCCGGCCAGCGGGAGGGCACCACCGTCAGGCGGGCACGGGCGTAATAGGCTTCCAGTTGTTCATGATTCACCCAGCCGGTGAATTCCACACGGGAGGCGATGCCCAGTTCCCTGGCCAGGGACTTGCACGCCTCCAGGTGGTGGCCGGCACCGATAATGGTGGCGTGCCAGGGGGGGGGCACCTGGGCCAGGGCCTGCAACATCAGATCCACACCCTTGCCGCGGATGACCTGTCCGACGAACAGGATCTCGCGTTCACCGGAGGGTGGCAGTGGCTGCACCGATGCCAGGGACGAGGGGATCGGGTGAATCACCTCGATGGCATCGCTGTCGAAACCGTTCATGGCCAGTTCCTCCCCCATCCAGTGACTGACGGGAATAAAGCGTTTCACGTTCCGATGAGCCGCCATCAGGCGGCGCTGCGGCCCCAGTGTCTTCAGGGTGATGGGCAGGGTGGAACCGCGCTGAATGAAGCACAGATGAGTGTAACAGGCGATACCGGCTGGCAGTTCGCAGATCCGCATGCCGATGGGAAAGTACTTGTGGTGGCGCATGCAAACCAGATCATGATCGTGAACCATGCGTACCGTGGGGACGGCAGCAGCCAGCGCCGCGATGCGTTCGGCATCGTCCAGCTTGTGGATCAGCGCAACATCGGGGCGAAAGCGTTCCAGCAGGGATTCGTCGCGTCCCACCTGCTCGAAGATGCCCGTATAGCCTTCATCGACATTGCCCTCGTCGTACATGAGCGCCTGCGGCCAGCCACGATCGGCCAACCCCTTGGCCGTGTCGTACAGCACCCGCTCCACACCGCCAAAAAAACCGGCCTTATGGTGCACATGCAGGACACGCAGGGGGGGGAGGTCAGCGGCGGAGCACGTCACGGTAGATCTCCAGCAGCCGTTCTGCGATTTTCGACCAGTCGTATTCCTCGCGGGCCTTGTGCAGCCCTTGGGCGGTCAACCTGGCCGCCAGTTCCGGCTCATCCATTACCCGGAGAATGCCCCCGGCAATGCTGGCTGGCTGTTCCGGGTCCACATAGAGGACATCGGCACCGTCTTCGGTGAAGGAGGGGATACCACCCACTTCGGCCGCCACCACCGGCAATCCGGCAGCCCAGGCCTCCAGGATGACGATACCGAAGGGTTCATGCAACGAGGGCAGGCAAAATACGTCCGCCGCCTGATAGGCGCCCTTGAGCATGGGATCGTCGGGTTTCAGGCCGGGGATCAGGGTGAAACGGTTTTCCAGTCCCAGTTCGGCCACCTTGGCCATGAGGCGTTCGTGATAGCTGGCTACGGTGATGGGCCCCACCAGTACCAGGTGAGTGTCGGGGTGCTTTTCCAACAGGGCCGGCATGGCCTCCACCAGACCGATCTGGTTTTTCTGGAAATCGATGCGTGACAGGCACAACACCAGGCGCCGGTCGGTGGGGATACCGTACCTGTCCCGGAATGCATCGGCATCGCCATGGACGAAGGCCCGGCTGTCGACGCCATTGGGGATGAATTCGATGCGCTGGTCGGGCAGGGCCTTGCGGGCGGCGATGGCCTCGTTCTCGCCGACGCAGATGACGGCCGCGGCATCCTGCAGGACACGGCGTGAGCCGAGCAGGGCACCGAAGGGTTTACCCCATTCGAACGTGTTGCGTATGGGTTCCAGCATCTGCTCCATTTCCTTCTTCGGCACGTCGAACACGCCACCGTGAAGGGTGATGACATAGGGGATCCTGCGCAGTTTCGCTGCGGTGCGGACGATCCCTCCCAGACGCTTGCCGGAATGCGCATGCAACAGTTCCACACCGGGTTCACGGATCAGCCCCCACAACAGCGACAGCGACAGCAGATTGCCGCCCTTGCGGTCCATCTGGTGGATGTCCTTTTCGCTCAGGCCAAGGAAGGGATAGGAGTAGGGATAGCGCCGGATGGGCACCCCCTGCATGTCCTCGCGTCTTTGGTCGGACAGGGCCAGACTGGTGAAGATCTGGGTGTCATGTCCGAGCTCGATCAGCGCCCGGCTGATTTGCAGGATGACCGTTTCCGTACCCCCCCACTCGGAGGCTACGAAACGTCTGGGTACCTGGATGGTTTTCATTGTATTTGTTTGCCGCGGGGACGCATGGGAGATAATTATTAACCCGGCACCAATCTATGCCACCCTCAGGACGTCAGACAGAAGTCAGA
>CAYPEH010000086.1:0-11677 GCA_964409585.1 uncultured Chromatiales bacterium
CTGCCGCATTCGTCCGAGTGCCGGACGAACACGACAAGCGGCCATGACTGATCCGATCCTTATCCGGCACTCCGCGCCGGTGAGAAATGCCGCAAGCGCAGCGAATTGCTCACCACGAACAGGGAGGAAATGCTCATCGCCGCAGCGGCCAGCATGGGATTGAGCAGGACGCCCAGCAGCGGGTACAGTGCACCGGCAGCCACCGGGATCAGGGCCACATTGTAGGCATAGGCCCAGAAGAAGTTGCCGCGTATGGTGCGCAGGGTCTTGCGCGACAGGGCCACCGCCGTGACGATGCCACGCAGGTCACCGGACATGAGCACCACATCGCCAGCCTCCACAGCCACGTCGGTGCCGGTGCCGATGGCGATACCCACATCGGCCCCGGCCAGGGCGGGGGCGTCGTTGATGCCATCGCCGACGAATACCACCTTACGGCCTTCCTCTTGCAGCCGTGTCACCTCGGCGGCCTTGCCGTCCGGCAAGACCCCCGCCACCACCCGGTCGATCCCCACGGTCTTGGCTACCGCGGCGGCCGTATGCGGGTTGTCCCCCGTCAGCATGGCCACTTCCAGGCCCAGGGCGTGCAAGGACGAGACGGCCTCGGCGCTGCCCTCCTTGAGCGGGTCGGAGACCGCAAGAACGGCGACCAGGCGTCCATCCACCGCCAGATAGACGGTGGTCTGCGCCTGCTCGGCAAAGTCGCGGGCCACTTGGGCGGCCTGGCTGGTGTCGATACCAAGGCGTTCCATGTAACGCTCGGCACCCACAGCCACGGTCTTGCCCTCTACCGTGGCCGTAACACCGTAACCCGGCTGCACCTGTACGTCCTCGGCCGTCGGAATTCGAATATTCTCCGCCCGGGCGGCCCCCACCACGGCGCGTGCAATGGGGTGTTCGCTCTCCGCCTCCACCGCGGCGGCCAGGCGTAATGCCTCATCGGGATCGCCATCCATCACTTCGATTCCAGTCAGGCTGGGCCGGCCCTCGGTCAGGGTACCGGTCTTGTCCAGCACCACGGTATCCACCTTGGCCAGGGTCTCCAGGGCCGTGCCCTGACGAAACAGGGTGCCCAGTTCCGCCGCCTTTCCGGTCGCCACCATCACCGCCGTGGGCGTGGCCAGCCCCATGGCGCATGGACAGGCAATGAGCAGGACGCTCACGGCGGCGACGAAGGCATAGTTGAGCGCGGGTTCCGGCCCAAAGGCGTACCAGCCCGCGAAGGTGGCCAGGGCAAGCCCCATGACCACCGGCACGAACACGGCGGCAATGCGGTCGGCCAGGTACTGGATGGGGGGTTTGGCCGCCTGGGCCTGCTCGACCATCTGGATGATCTGCGCCAGCACGGTATCCGCGCCGACCCGGGTGGCCTTGAAGCGGAAGGCCCCGGTCTGGTTGACGGTGCCGCCCACCACCTCGGCGCCGGCGCCCTTCCCCACCGGCAATGGCTCGCCGCTGATCATGGATTCGTCCACCCAGGTTTCGCCACTGACCACCTTGCCGTCCACCGGGATACGCTCGCCGGGACGCACGGCAATCAGGTCTCCAGGCACCACGGCCTCCACCGGGATCTCCACTTCCTCATCGGCGCGAATCACCCGCGCAGTCTTGGCCTGAAGGTCCAACAGGCGGCGGATAGCCTGGGAGGTGCGGCCCTTGGCGCGGGCCTCCAGGTATTTACCCAGCAGGATCAGGGTGACGATCACCGCGGAGGCCTCGAAGTACAGATTGGCGGTCCCCTCCGGGAACAGTTCGGGGCTGAACAGGGCAATCACCGAGTAGCCGAAGGCCGCCGAGGAACCGATCATCACCAGGCTGTTCATGCCCGGTGACAGGTGCCTCAGTTCCCCCCAGCCCTGGCGGTAAAAACGGCGCCCGGCCCAAAACTGAACCGGTGTGGCCAGCAGCAGTTCCATCCCGCCCCAGCCACCGTGGGGTAACAGCGACGACATCAGTTCCTTCATGCCCGGTATGAACAGGGGGCCCATGCTGATCAACACCAGTGGCAGGGTGAACCAAAGGGCAAAGCGGACCTCACCAGCCAAGGTGTCCTGCTCGGTGGGACCGGTGGCGGTGTCTTCCTCGTCCGCCTCGGCAGGCTCGTAGCCCGCCTCGCGGATGGCCTGGCGTATGCGGGCCGGACTCAGGGTGGCGGGCAGATAGGTGATACTCGCCTTTTCGGTGGCCAGATTGACACTGACCTCCAATACACCAGGCAATTTGCGTATGGCACGTTCCACCCGGCCGACGCAGGAGGCGCAGGTCATGCCGCCCACCTGGATGTCCAGGCGGCTGCTTACCGGCTGATAGCCGGCACGATGAACCGCCTCCAACAGGGCCGGAAGCTCAATTTGATCGAACCGCACCGTGGCCGTGTTGTCGGCCAAGTTGACACTGGCCGCCTCGACACCGGCCTGGTCCAACAGTACCTTCTCGACCCGGCTCACGCAGGAGGCACAGGTCATGCCATCGATGCCAATTCTCAGTTCATTGCTCATGGTGTCTCTCATCCTGTTGCAGGTGCATCCTTCCGGACCCGGAGCCTAGGAGCCTGTCGGATTCAGGATGAAGCGGCTGCAAAAGCGGGAGAGCGGTCCATTTTCCCGCTGTTTTTCGTCGCGTAGTCCTGACTATGCTCCTCAAACCAGCGCCAAACTGTCCTCGCTCGCCCACTCTTTCGCATGGTTTACCCGATTGGTCAGACCAATAAATCCGGCAGCCCCCTGGGGATCGCGCCCGGAAGGACGCCCCTACAGGGCAGATGCCTGGTAGCCTTCCGCCTTTACCGCCTCGATCAGCGCTTCGACCGAGGCATCACCCTCGACCACGGCCAACTCCTTTTCACGATCCACCGTACTCACGGCAGTGACGCCCGGCACCTGTTCCAGTGCCTTGCGCACCGCGGCCTCGCAGTGGCCACACGTCATCCCGGTCACTTTCAGTTCTGTCATTCGTTTTTTCTCCCATTGTTGTCGGTTGAACCTGAATCCGTGGGTTCAGGTCGAAGCCTGTAGCGCGGTTCGTTCCGATCCGCGGGTCGTCTATTCTGACCCGAATCACCCAATTATGTTCATGGTTGTTACAAGCGGTTACGAAAAACCTCCGGTGGATATGTCATAGACTGCCCAGGGCAGGAACGTGCATATACGTGCATATATTAGATTAGACATGAATGCCCGCCCCAGTCAGACACACATTACCTTGGTGTAATTGGAATGACCAACGAACATCTGCTCATCGTCGACGACGACCCGGACATCCGGGAACTGCTCCAAGAGTACCTGGAAAAGAACGGCTACCGGGTCTCCGCGGTCGAGGATGGCCAGGGCATGTGGCGCACGTTGGAACAGCAACGCATCGACCTGGTGGTGTTGGACATCATGCTGCCGGGTGACGATGGCCTGACCCTGTGCCGGCAATTGCGTGCCGGATCCAACATACCGGTGATCATGCTCACCGCCCTGGGCGAAGACATGGACCGCATCGTCGGTCTGGAGATGGGCGCCGACGATTACCTGCCCAAACCTTTCAATCCCAGGGAACTGCTGGCCAGAATACGCGGTGTCATGCGCCGGGCCGGTGGCGGCGCCAGTGACAGCGACCGGGTCCGTTTCGCCGGCTGGACCCTGGACCGCAATGCCCGCCACTTGATCTCGGCCGATGGCGTGGTGGTGAACCTCAGCACCGGTGAATACCGCCTGCTGGAAGCCTTCGTCGAGCATCCCAACCGGGTTCTCAGCCGCGATCAGTTGATGGACATCCTCCAGGGCCGCGACTGGGGCCCCTTTGACCGCAGCATCGACGTGCAGGTCAGCCGCCTGCGCCGGCGGCTGCACGACGATGCCCGCGAGCCGGTCCTGATCAAGACCGTGCGTGGCGAGGGCTACATATTCACCCCCAAGGTGTCACGGGTGAAGGCATGAAGTGGCTGCCGGACTCCCTCCGGGGGCGGCTCGTATTGCTGTTCCTGGGGGTGCTGCTAGTGGCACAGATGTTCAGTGCCGCCCTGCACTTCCGCGACCGCGGCGAGGTGCTGAAACACGCCACCGGATTCAATTCCGCGCTGCGCATCGCCGGTCTGGTACGGGTGTTGGATTCACTCACCCCCCAGCAGCGCCAGGAGCTGGTGGAAGCCCTCGACCTGCCCCCCTTGCGTATGCGATTGCTCGACGAGCCGGAGAAATTCCCGGACAACAGTCATGAATCGGCCCGTGCCGAACTGTTCCACCAATTGCTGCACCTGCGCCTGGGCCGCGACCGCCCCGTGCTGGTCTACATGCATGATTCGACCCTGTCCCACGCCGCCGCCACCAGTCGGGGCTGGGGCCCTCCCAGGGGCCTGCCACAGCCCATGCGGCGGATGATGCAACACCATATGGGGGGGGCCGGTCCGGCACCTCCCCCCGGATTCAGTTTCGTCGTGCAGGTGAAATTGCAGGACGGCCAATGGGCCAGCTTCGCCTATCGTCTACCGGAGGAACTGGCCGCCTGGCCCTGGGATCTGCTGATCGGCCTGCTCGTGCTCCTGGCGGCCGTGTTGCTGGTCAGCTTCTTCGCCGTCCGCTGGCTCACCCGTCCCCTGTCGGCCCTGGCGCATGCGGCGGATGAACTGGGCAAGGATATCCGGCGCCCGGCGCTGGAGGAGAACGGCCCGGCCGAAGTCCGACGCGCGGCGCGCGCCTTCAACAACATGCAGCGCCGCCTGAGCCGCTTCGTCGAAGAACGCACACGCATCCTGGCTGCTGTTTCCCATGATCTGAAGACCCCCATCACCCGCATGCGTCTGCGTGTGGAAAGCATCGACGATGAGGCACTGCGTGTGAAATTCGAAAGGGATCTGGACGAGATGCAGACCCTGGTACAGGGAAGCCTGGACTTTATGCGCGGGATGGCCTTGCAGGAAAAGACGCAACCGGTGGACATCGATGCCCTGCTGGAAAGCCTCCAGGGAGATGCAGAGGACATGGGATACACCGTCACTGTCAGCGGCAGCACCCTTTCACCCTACCCGGGCAAACCGCTGGCCCTGAAGCGATGCCTGCGCAATCTGGTGGAAAACGCCATCCGTTATGGCAACGAAGCCCGTATCGAGGTACAGGACAGCACAGAGACATTATCCATCCGGGTGCTGGATTCCGGACCCGGCCTGCCGGAAGATGCGCTGGAGAAGGTGTTCGAACCCTTTTTCCGCCTCGACTCCTCGCGCAATCCGGAAACGGGCGGCACCGGCCTGGGCCTGAGCATCGCCCGTAACATCGCCCGGGGCCATGGCGGGGAACTGACCCTGCGCAACCGGCCTGCCGGAGGGGGGATCGAGGCCCTCCTCGTCCTACCCCGCTGATCCCGCCTTATTCATGGTGGATCGCGGAACCCGCCAGGGCCGTGACAGGCCGAAGCCCCTCCACCCCGGGGTGAAAAACCGGCCATGATGATTTGCGATAATTTTCATCCAATTTACCCTGGGCTTCGGCCGCTACCATGAATAAGGCGGATTGAAAAACGAAGGGCCACCTCCGGCGGACAAAAAACAAGAAAAATAAGCGATTTACGATAGTCTAATTAACCTTTTATTTACCCCATTCCACCAAAAATCCGCGCTCTGGGTTCTATGCATTGGGTTCCATGCATTGCACACCCAGCATGGGAAACGACTAAAAGATGATGAAAACCAAAGAGGGGGAATCATCATGGTAAAACGCCTTTTGTTGGCGTCTGCCGTGGCTGCCGTCCTCACTGCCGGCTGTACCAGCCAACAGCAGAAGACGGCGGACATGAGTGCAGGTATCACGCCAACCAAGCCTAAGAACGACTACAACATCTCCATCAACTACGAGCTGGGCATGCACTGCACCGGCTTCGATTTCAGCTATTGTTGCGTGCTGCCACCCTATAACTCCGTGCAGTCCCAGGTCATCAAGACCGCGACCGGCAAACGGAAATATCCGGAAGTGCTGGAAGCCGACGAGGAAGAGCCCGGCGTTCTGGTGGACGGCAAGAAACGTTTCAAATTGCAGTATGGCCATGTGGACAACACCTATTCCGAGGGTGCCAAACTGGCCTACTGGACAGTTCCCTATGACGTGGATGGGGATGGCCAGTACGAGGCCAATGAAAACGTAGCCAACGCCTACTTCACCCACCTGTACGTGTACAAGGACCTGAAGGGTACCAACCCCAAGGGCACCTCCAAGGACAGCGAAAAACTGTACGTAGGCTTGCAGATCCCCATTCCCAAGGACAATGGCCCGGCCGGCGCCGCCGTGCCCAGCCCGATGAAAGGAGGCACCCTGCACTACACCGGCGAGAAAGGCACCATTGTCTTCACCAAGTCGCCCGTGCTGGACAACGTGCCGATCGTGCTGACCAACCCGGGTATCTGGGACGCCCTGGGCCTGCCCATGACCCCGTGGAACGACAGCCTGGTGAAGAAGGATCTGCTGTCGCTGGTGGAATCGGACATCCGTCCTTTCCAGGAGGCCTGGGTGGCCATGGTGGATGCCGAGACCGGCGCCCCGGTGATCGACTCGCACTCCGGTGAGCCGGTGCGCTTCGTCGGCACCAACCCCATCGACATCCCCAACTGTGCCAACTGTCACGCCAACGAGAACGCCAACGGCAAGAAGTACACCCTGTACAAGCGTGAGAAAGCGTTCTGGAAGGGGCTCGGCGCATCCGACTGGATCGCCAACCTGAAGGCCACTTCCATCTCCATCATGGAGATCCACGACGACCGCAACGGCACCGACTTCCTCAAGAACTACAATCCCAACAGCCGCGCGGTGCGGAACCGCCTCGGCCGGGATCCGGTTCTGTGCCAGAAGTGCCATGCCGACAACGTGATCGGCGTGCTCCAGTCCGCCACCTTCAAGGATCCGAAGACCGGCAAGGAGAAGCGCGTGCAGGCATTGGCCCAGGCCATTCACGGTGTCCACCAGATGAAGCGCCCCATGCCTGATTCGCAGGGCCGCACCGCCGCCTGTCAGGGTTGCCACCCGGCACACCGCCAGGACGGCCGGATGGACGGCTATCCCATCACCCCGGACGGCAAGAATGCCTATGCCGACGGTGACAACCGCGATGCGGCTGGTGGCTGCTACGTGGGCCGCGACGTCCATGCCAACGCCGGCAAGGACAAGGACGGTGTGGAAACCGCTGAGTACCTCAACGCCATCGGTAAGTGGCAGCTGGCCAATGTCTCCAAGATCGGCAACGGCGAAGGCGGCAAGGGCCTGTGGTGCACCAACTGCCACAACCAGCTGTCCCGCGAGCTGTATCAGCGTGACAACCTGACCAATGCCTTCAAGCAGGAAGGCAAGACCCTGCGCAACAAGTCCCTGGCCGAGATCGCCGCGGGCATCGGTGTCACCATGGATGAGCTGGAAGCCATGATGGACCCGAAGGTGGTGCTCAACGACAAGGGTGAGGACACCCCCGGCAAGTCCCAGATCCTCAAGACCTGGGCCCAGGACCGCCTGGTTCCGGACATCGCCGTGATCGCCCTCAAGGGCGATGGCCCGATGATCAACAAGGACGAGGATGGCGACATCAACGTGGTGCCCCTGTCGGCCAATCCGGCGGTGGACATCGCCTCGCTGAAGCTGCCCGAGGGCGCCACCGGTGCCGCCGCGGTGCCTTACGATGCGGCGACCCACGGTCGTGACTACTGGCTGTCCCCCGGTGCCCCGCACTGCGCCGACTGTCATGCCGCGCCGTTCGTCGAGGGTCAGGGTGGGGTTGCCTTCCCCATCAACCAGCCCGGCAAGTACAGCCTGATGCGTTACACCAAGGGGCACGCGGGCCTGGCCTGCCAGACCTGCCACGAGTCCATCCACGGACTGTATCCGGTGACCCCGGACACCGACACCACCACCTACGCTCAGGCCGCGCAGTACAACCCGGACGGCTCTCACGGCCCGTTCAAATGCGCCACCTGCCACGAGGTGAATGATGCGGGTGTTCCGTATATCGCCGACGACAAGGAGCACGTGTGGGAAGGCGCGCCCATCCTGCACGACTACGAACGCGCCGTGGCCTGGATGCATGCCAGTGCGCCAGACCTGGGTGGTGCAATCCCCGAGTAAGGATATCCCCCTTAAGGGCAGGGATGCCCTGCTTTACACCTGACAGACGGGGGCCATCGTGCCCCCGTTTTATTGACACCGACAGACACAACAGCATGAAACGACTGACGCATACCCTCACCGCTGCCGGGATTTTCTTCTGGTTCAACCTCGCTCCCGTTCTGGCGGATGCCAGCCAGTTGCTGGTCCAGGTAGGCCCCTTGCAGATCACTGCCGAGGATCTGGAACAGGCCATCGCCAGTTCCCCGTTCGCCACCCAGTTCAACACCATGGACCGTCCCGACCAGGCCGCCCTGCGTGGCAATCTGCTCAAACGGCTGGTGATCTCCCGCCTGCTGCGGCTGGAGGCAGAGAAGCTCGGCCTGGACAAGGACGAAAAATTTCTCTCCGAACTGGAGCAGTACCGGACCGGCCTCCTCTACCGGCGTTATATGGACCAGTTGCGTTCCCGCATCACCATCCCCGAGGACATTCATGCCGCCATGAAGGCCCAGTTCAAAGGCAATCCCGATGGACTGACATCCGCCGAGTCGGCATGGAAGGCGGATCGTTTTCGTGCCGTTCACCTCGCCACGCTGCAATCCCTGCGCGACCAGCATGAATTACGCATCCACTTTGACCGCATCACAACCGACATTCAGGCCGATACCGTCCTGGCCGAAGGCAAGAATGGATTCATTCTTCGCTATTCCGATGTGGTGGATGTCGAAAAATACCCGGAAACACCCAACCCGGAATGGATCCGTGACCAGTTGGAGAAGATGCTGCAACTGCGTCTGATCGTGATGGCCGCCATCGACTCGGGCATCAATGTCGATAAAGAGGTGGACACATACCGCGAGGAACGCCTGCCCGCCCTGTTGCTGGAACACAAGGAGAAGGAATGGATACCCGACGACGATGCCCTGCGCGCCTATTTCGATGCCCACCCGGCTCTCGGCATCATCCCGGAACGGCGTCACATCGGTCAGCTGGTGGTCGCCACCCGTGCCGAGGCCGAGGCGCTGCGCAAGCGCATTCTCGCCGGGGAAAGCCTCTATGAACTGGCGGGCAAATACTCCATCGACGAGTACGGCCGTTCCCGCAACGGGGACATGGGCTGGCACAAGGAAGGCAGCGGCATGCCCCAGATCGAACAGGCCATCGCCAACCTGGAGGATGGCGAGATATCCCCGGTGATCGAGACACCCAAGGGATTTCATCTGGTCAGTATCCTCGAGCGCAGGCCTGGAGGCACACGTGCATTCGCCGCTGTTCGCGACCGCGTCCGGCGCGCATTGCTGGACGAGGCAACCGCCGATTATGTCCGCCTTCTGGAAAGTCGCTATCCCACCACATGGCATGTATTGAAAGCATCACCCAAGGGTTGATTGATGAATATGCGCCAGACCATATACCTGCTCAGCGGAGCCGCATTACTCATTGCCGCCGTATGGCAGCTCACCGGCAGTCACTTCGGAATTTCAGGAACAGCGGCGGCGGAAGGTCCTGATACCGGAAAGACCCTCGCAAAACCAAGCAAGACAGACCCCATCTCGGTAGGTGCGTCCGCCCCCAGGTTGCGTCTGCCCGACCTGCAAGGGAAGACCCATGATCTTTCCGAGTGGAACGGCAAGGTACGGCTGGTCAATTTCTGGGCCAGCTGGTGCGCACCCTGCCAATACGAGATTCCGGAACTGATCGCCTGGCAGGAGAAATACGGTGATCGTGGCCTTCAGGTCATCGGGATCGGCATCGACAGCACACGGCCACTGGCCAATGTCGCCAGGTCGTTGGGTATCAACTACCCGGTTCTGGTCCTGGAACCGGCCTCATCCTTTGGCATCATGAAACGCTGGGGAGACCCCAAGCAGATCGTGCCCTATGCCGTGGTGGTGGACGGGTCCGGCCGTGTCGCGCACATTCAGCGCGGCCGCTTCGACCAGGAGGCATTCGACCAGACCGTGCTGCCGCTGCTCGAACCGGCCGGTGGATGAGTCCGGTCCGCCGGACACCGTACATTCATCCCCCTCTCCCGCAGTAGTGGGAGAGGGGTTGCCGGGTTAATAATGGCACTGATCTTCAGCTGCATCGCCGAACAAGCCGGGAAAGGAAAGGATATACACCATGAAGGACACGAAGGGCGGGAAGATCAAGACCGGCGAGGCTGAATGCATGGGTCCATCCACAGGCTCTTTATGTTCAGTTTGTCTCATGACCAACGCTACAATACGAAATTCTAAGGGAGAGGGATTAGATGGCAAGAAGTATCATCGATAAAGTATTTCCGGAATTTCACCCGACACGGTGGCCATGGTTCAAGCACCTGTTTTATGGCGCTATTGCGCTAGTGCGACCGGAGAAGATGTTTGTGAAGTATGGATATTACCTGCGTGTTCCAAAGTCCGACAGGTCCGCATTTCAGTATTTTCTCTGGAGCGCGAAATGCTATGAGCCACAAGAGAGTGAGTTGGCGGTAACCCTGTTGAACGATGGCGATATCGCGATTGACATAGGAGCCAATATCGGATATTACTCATGCCTCTTCTCTAAACAGGTTAATGACAATGGAATGGTTTATGCCTTTGAGCCAGAACAAGATAATTTTAGACAGCTTAAGGATAATTTGTCCATAAATAATATAAGGAACGTGTATCCCCAAAACACCGCTCTTTCGAATATAAGGGGGAAGTCGAAATTATATATCTCTGATGAAAGCGCAGGGGAGCATTCATTGCTTGATATCGTGGGTGATCAATACCAAGTGGTGTCGACTGACACCCTGGACAACTTTATCAGCACCCGGCCCGAACTGCTGGGATGCAAGATAAAACTAGTAAAAATTGACGTAGAAGGTTGTGAGTTAAAGGTGTTAGAAGGGATGTCAGAGAGTCTTTCTCGGTCCATGATTGAAAATATCATTCTTGAATATTCTCCAAACCGGATCGCCAAGTATGGTGGCGATCCCGCACAATTGTTCAGTATAATAGGAGATAATGCTGAAGTGTCTTTATTGTCGTCAACGAACAGTAGGATAAGGACTGTTGCAGAAGTAAAATCTGGACTCCGTGATTTGGTTCGGGACAAATTTTCATTTTTTTATTTTCATATACGCTTTCCTGATGCACAAGTTTGAAAGGTGTATCTATAACATCATCGCGATCAAACGCGGAGTTTGTTTTCGATGGGGCGCCTCTGGGCGCGATCATTGGTCATACCTCTACCGGGGATAGGGCTCGGGGAGGCTTGATTCCTCCCCGCCGCCCTCCGAACCGTACATGCGGTTCTCCCGCATACGGCTCTCCAGTCGGTGGTTTCAACATCGTGACTGGTTCGCCAGAAGCCAGGCTTCGTTCGTGGTCGGCATGGCAATGACCTCGTCCTGGGCGCTTCGACTGCTTGCGCAGTATCGCCCTCAGACGTCGCCGAATGAATCCATCGATCGGGTCGAACGTCCATCGATGCGCATGACGGAAGTAACCGAACCATCTCCCCGGAGCATCGGGTTCAGGTCGGCGATAATTCGTTCCAGACTCTTGTCTACATGGACGGACGGCGGACGAACGTAACCGTCCATTCCGCACCGCTATTGCCCCCGACCTGATTATCGGAGTCGT
>CAYPEH010000087.1:0-11653 GCA_964409585.1 uncultured Chromatiales bacterium
GGCCACCTCCGTGGAGGAGATCGCCGGCGGGGGGGGGCGACGAGGTCATCCGCGCCGGGGGCGGGGGGGACAACCGGCTGGACTTTTCCGCCACGGAATTGCGCCGCATCGACCGCATCGAGGGGTCGGCCTGGCGGGACCGCCTGACCGGTTCGCGGGGGAGCGACCGCCTGTACGGAAACGGCGCCGATGACCGCATCGACGGTGGCCCGGGTGACGACTTCATCGCCGGAGGCCGGGGCGCGGACCACCTGCGGGGCGGGGCCGGCAATGACACCTACCTGTTCGAGCGCGGTGACGGCCGGGATACTCTGGACAACCGGGGATCGGCCCCTGGTGACGAGGATGTGCTGCGTTTCGGCGAGGGCATCGGTCGGGAGGATCTGTGGTTCCGGCGCGAGGGCCGGAATCTGTCCGTCCGCCTGTTGGGAGGCGACGACCGGATCACGGTCAATGGCTGGTATGAACGGGAACAGGACCGGCTCGACCGGCTGGAACTGTCCGGCGGCGAGCACCTGACGGCCGCCGACGTGGAGCGGCTGGTGCAGGCCATGGCCGCCTTCGATCCGGATCGCCTGGGGGTGGCCGACACGGGCCTGACGGTGCTGCCCGATCCGGTTCGGGCGGTGGTGGCCACGGCCTGGAAGCGGGAGACGCCGGCGGCCTGACCACCGGGAAAGGGAGCAAGGGAGAGCGGGCGATGGAGCGCCGGGCGGCTGTGGTGGATTCGGGGGCCTTGTGCCTGGCTATGATGCTGCGTTTCTTCCGGCTTCCCGCCGACGCGGCGCAGATTCAGCGTGAATTCGCTCCCGAGGGCGGGCCGCTGGACCGGACCGGCCTGGTGCGCGCGGCCCGCCGGTTGGGGCTGAAGGCCCGCGCGGTGGAGCGGAGCCTGCGTCAACTGCCGGGCCTGCCCCTGCCGGCCCTGGGGCAGGACCGCGAAGGCGGGTATTTCATCATCGCCGGGGTGGCCGACGGCAAGGTATTGCTGCAACGGCCCGGCCAGGCGCCGGAGACGCTCACCGAAGAGGAATTCGCCCGCCTTTGGAACGGACGGGCCATTCTGCTCACGCACCGGGCCGGTCTGAGCCAGGCGGCCCGCCGCTTCGGTCTCGGCTGGTTCATTCCCGCCATCGTCAAATACCGCCGCCTGTTCGCCGAGGTGCTGGCCGGCTCCTTCTTCCTCCAGTTGTTCGGGCTGGTCTCCCCACTGTTCTTTCAGGTGGTGATCGACAAGGTGCTGGTGCATCGTGGCCTGACCACCCTGGATGTGCTGGTGCTGGGCCTGATCGGCGTCTTTTTCTTCGAGGCGTTGCTGGGCTTGATGCGCACCTACGTGTTCACGCACACCACCAGCCGCGTGGACGTGGAGCTGGGTGCGCGCATGTTCCACCATCTGACCGCGCTGCCCCTCGCCTATTTCGAATCCCGTCCCGCCGGGCAGACGGTGGCGCGGGTGCGGGAGCTGGAGAACATCCGTGACTTTCTGACCAGTTCGGCCGTGACGGTGGTACTGGATCTGTTGTTCACGGTCGTCTTCCTGGCGGTCATGTACTACTACAGCCCCACCCTCACCTGGATCGTGCTGGGCGCCATCCCCTTCTATGCCGTGCTCACCCTCGCCATCACCCCGGCCCTGCGCCGGCGGGTGGAGGAAAAATTCCAGCGGGGGGCGGTCAACCAGTCCTTTCTGGTGGAGTCGGTCACGGGCATGGAGACCCTCAAGTCCATGGCGGTGGAGCCGCAGATGCGTGCCTACTGGGAGAAGCACCTGGCGGCCTATGTCAGGGCCTCGTTCCGCAGCGTCATGTTGGGCGCCTGTGGCAGCCAGGCCGTGCAATTGATCAACAAGCTGGTGACCGCACTGGTGCTCTGGTTCGGGGCGCGCCTGGTGATCGAGGGCGGCCTCAGCGTGGGGCAGTTGGTCGCCTTCAACATGCTTGCCGGACAGGTGAACGGGCCGGTGTTGCGCCTGGCCCAATTGTGGCAGGACTTCCAGCAGATGCGCATCTCGGTGGAACGCCTGGGGGATGTGCTGAACACACCCGTGGAGCCCGGTTACAACCCCAGCCGCGCATCCCTGCCGGAGATTCGGGGGGGCATTCGCTTCGAGCGGGTGAGCTTCCGCTACCGGCCGGACGGGGCGGAGGTGTTGAGCGATCTGTCACTGGACATACCCGCCGGGCAGGTGGTTGGCATCGTCGGCCGCTCCGGTTCCGGCAAGAGCACCCTGACCAAGCTGGTGCAGCGTCTTTACATCCCCGAGCGGGGGCGGGTGCTGGTGGACGGGGTGGATCTGGGGATGGTCGATCCGGCCTGGCTGCGGCGTCAGGTGGGTGTGGTGTTGCAGGACAGTATCCTGTTCCACCGTTCGGTGCGGGACAACATCGCCCTGGCCGATCCCTCCCTGTCCATGGAACAGGTGATCAAAGCGGCCCGGATGGCCGGGGCCCATGATTTCATCCTGCAATTGCCGGAGGGATATGACACGGTGCTGGAGGAACGGGGTTCGAACCTGTCCGGCGGCCAGCGGCAACGCATCGCCATCGCCCGCGCCCTGGCCACCGACCCGCGGATATTGATCCTCGACGAGGCCACCAGCGCTCTCGACTACGAATCGGAACGGGTGATCCAGGAGAACATGCGCTTCATCTGCAAGGGGCGCACGGTGCTCATCGTGGCCCATCGCCTGTCCGCGGTGCGTGGCGCGGACCGTATCATCGCCCTCGACCGGGGGCGCCTGATCGAGGACGGCAGCCATGATGAACTGCTCGGGCAGGATGGTTTCTATGCCCGCCTGTTCCGCCAACAGACGGGGTGAAGTTTCATGGCCCTGGCTTTTCTCCGCAGACGATTGTTGTCCGCGCGCGGCAGGCCATTGCGGCGCCGGCGCGGGGACATGGAATTCCTGCCGGCCGCCGTGGAGATCGTGGAGACGCCGGCCTCCCCGCTGGGACGCGGCCTGCTGTGGGCGGTTTGCCTGCTGGCGGTCCTGGCATCGCTGTGGGCCTGGTTCGGGCAGGTGGATACGGTGGCGGTGGCCAATGGACGGGTGATTCCCGCCGGCCGGGTCAAATTGATCCAGCCCCTGGAGATGGGCGTGGTACGTGCCATCCATGTCGAGGAAGGGCAGCGGGTGAGGAAA
Source organism: uncultured Chromatiales bacterium (assembly GCA_964409585.1). Taxonomy (GTDB): domain Bacteria; phylum Pseudomonadota; class Gammaproteobacteria; order JACKNK01; family CAYPEH01; genus CAYPEH01. The sequence continues at coordinate 3,146 of CAYPEH010000087.1, forward strand.
GGAGAACTGCTGCTGGAACTGGATGCGACCGAGACCCAGGTGGACCGGGACCAGATCCGGCGGGAGGGATTGGCGGCCCGGGTGGAATGGCTGCGCCTGCGGGCAACCCTGCGGGCCCTGGACGGAGAGAACGGAGAACTGTCCGATGTGCCGGGCGCCGATGCCGCCTTGCTGGAAACCCAGCGCCAGCGCATGCGAAGCGAATTGGCCGCGTTCCGTTCCCGTCTGGCCAGCCTGGATGGAAAACGGGCGCAGTTGCAGGCCGAGGGCAAGGCCACGACCGCCGAGATCGGCAAACTGGATGTGTTGATCCCCCTGCTGCGGGAACAGGAACAGGCCCTGGATGCCCTGTTGCGGAAGGGGGTCATCCCCAGGCCGCAGTGGCTGGAGGGCAAGCGGCAACTCGTCGAGGCGCAGCAGGACCGGCTGATCCAGCGGGAGCGCCTGGCGGAGGTGGAAGCGGGCATCGAGTCGCTGCGCAAGGAGCGGCAGGAAGCCGAAGCCGAGTTCCGGAAACGGCTCCATGAGCAGTTGGTGGATGCATGGAAGCGGTTGGATCAGGCCGAACTGGCCCTGCGCAAGGCCGCCAAACGGGAGTCGAGGAACTACCTGCATGCTCCGGTGGACGGTATCGTGCACCAACTGGCCGTGCATACCGTCGGTGGCGTGGTGACCCCGGCCGATCCCGTGATGACCATCGTGCCGGACGGGAGCCCGTTGGAGGTGGAGGCCTGGGTGTTGAACAAGGATATCGGCTTCGTGGAGGTCGGGCAGGAGGTCGAGATCAAGGTGGAGAGTTTCCCCTTCACCCGCTATGGCCTGTTGAAGGGAGAGGTGCGGCGGCTTTCCGCCGATGCGGTGGCGGACGAGCAACTGGGATCGGTCTATTCCATGCGCGTCGCCCTGGCCGGTGACTCGCTCCAGGTGGGCACGCGGCGGGTCCGGATCGGCCCCGGCATGGCCGTGACGGCCGAGGTGAAGACCGGCAGGAGGCGTATCGCCGAGTTCTTTCTGTCCCCCCTGTCGGCCTATCGCCAGGAGGCCCTGCGGGAACGTTGACGCCATTGCCGGGGCGACGTATTATGCGCGGCCTTGCGCGGAGGTTGAATGAGAGTTCGCTCCTGGCGTACACGTTCAACGGGGTATAGCGCAGCCTGGTAGCGCGTCTGCTTTGGGAGCAGAAAGTCGGGGGTTCGAATCCCTCTACCCCGACCAAATACCGGGCAGGATGGGGAATCAGGATATTGCGCCCGTAGCTCAGTTGGATAGAGCATCGGTCTTCTAAACCGACGGTCGCAGGTTCGAATCCTGCCGGGCGCGCCATATGCCGGCAGATGAAGATTTATGGTGGCTGTAGCTCAGTTGGTAGAGCCCCGGATTGTGGTTCCGGTTGTCGTGGGTTCAAGTCCCATCAGCCACCCCATTTTTGGTGTACAATCCCCGCCCGGAGTGGGGTGCAGAAAAGTTTGGGGCCGTTAGCTCAGTTGGTAGAGCAGCTGACTCTTAATCAGTAGGTCCGGGGTTCGAGTCCCTGACGGCCCACCAATACAGGGGCGCGGTATCGCGCCCCTTTTTTGTGCCTGTTTGGGGCGTGACAGGTATAATGGCAAGATTTTCCGCTTATAGCGGGTATGGCGAAAGTGGCGGAATTGGTAGACGCGCTGGATTTAGGTTCCAGTGGGGTAACCCGTGAGAGTTCGAGTCTCTCCTTTCGCACCAGTTTCGAGTTTTTCCGACCGCACGACGTTGCGGCTTTTTTGCATATAAGTGAGGTTGATTCCGATGCAAGTTTCCGTGGAGACCACCGAGGGTCTGGAGCGGCGCATGACTGTCCAGGTGCCTGCCGAGCGTATTGACGAGGAGGTCGACAAGCGCCTGCGCTCCATGCTGCCTAACATCAGCATCAAGGGTTTCCGTCCAGGCAAGGTGCCGATGAGGGTGGTGAAGAGCCGCTATTCCGCGCAGGTCCGTGATGAGGTGCTTGGCGAGATGGTGCGCACCAGCTTCTATGAGGCGGCGACCCAGGAAAGCCTGGACGTGGTCGGCGGGCCTCGCGTCGAGCCGAAGAACGACAAGCCTGGCGAGGATTTCGAATACATCGCTACCTTCGAGGTTTATCCACAGTTCGAATTGGCTAGCATCGAAGACCTCAAGATCGAACGTCCCAAGGTCGAGATCACCGAGGCCGACAAGGACGCGATGATCGAGAAGCTGCGCAGCCGGCACACCACCTGGGAAGAGGTCGAGCGCGAATCCAGGGATGGCGACCAGATGGTGATCGACTATGTCGGCACCATCGACGGCGAGGTTTTTCCCGGCGGTGAGGGCAAGGAGATCCGTCTGGTGCTGGGCGAGGGCCGCATGATCGACGGGTTCGAGGAGAACCTGTCCGGGCTGAAGGCCGGTGACGAGAAGGAGTTCACTGTGACCTTCCCCGATGACTACCACGCCAAGGACGTGGCGGGCAAGGAGGCGACCTTCAAGGTCACGGTGGGTTCCGTGCTGGAGCCCCGTCTGCCCGAGGTGGACGCGGAGTTCGCCAAGCGCTACGGCATCGAGGACGGTGATCTGGACAAGCTGCGCGAGGAAGTGGCCAGCAATATGCAGCGTGAGCTGGATCTGGCCGTCAAGCGCCGCATCAAGGAGCAGGTGATGGATGGCCTGTTGGAGGCCAACCAGTTCGATCTGCCCAAGGTGATGGTGCAGGGCGAGATCGAGCGTCTGCGCAATCAGGCGCTGGAGCAGGTCAAGGCCGCCGGCGTTCCGGCGCCGGAGATGAAGGACGAGGAGTTCGAGGACGAGGCACGCCGCCGCGTGCGCCTGGGACTGCTGGTGCGCAAGATCGTCGATGACAACGGTCTGAAAGTGAGCCAGGACAAGGTGAACGCCACCCTGGAAGGCATCGCCTCCAGCTACGATCATCCGCAGGAAGTGATCGATTACTACCGGGCCAACCATCAGTTGATGAGCGATGTGGAGGCCCTGGTGCTCGAAGAGCAGGTGGTCGAATGGGTGGCCGAGCGTGCCTCGGTCACCGAGGTTGAACAGGATTTCGAATCCTTCATGAATCCCCAGCAGGGCTGACGTCCTGCCCCGCCGCATCCTGTTTCGGCGTGTCTGCCGGATCGCAATCGTTGCATGGGGCGGGGCAGCAGGGAACCTGTCGGGCCATGGGGGCGATGCGGGAAGGTGGAATGCATTTCCGCCTTCCCTTCCCATTCATTCTTACACCCGGCGGGCTCCCAGGGGGAACCTCATCCTGGAACCGCTGAAACTAGTACAGGTCAGTAGCAAATGTTCGATTTCAGGAATAACGGGGGCGCTCAGGGCGCCAGCAATCTCGGCCTGGTGCCCATCGTGGTGGAACAGACCGCCCGTGGTGAACGTTCCTATGACATCTATTCGCGTCTGCTCAAGGAGCGGGTGATCTTCGTGGTCGGTCCCATCGAGGATCACATGGCGAATCTGATCGTGGCGCAACTGTTGTTTCTGGAATCGGAGAATCCGGAAAAGGACATCTACCTCTACATCAATTCGCCCGGTGGCGTGATCAGTTCCGGCATGGCGATCTACGACACCATGCAGTTCATCAAACCCGATGTCAGTACCATGTGTATCGGCCAGGCGGCCAGCATGGGTGCGGTTCTGCTGGCGGGCGGCGCCAAGGGCAAGCGTTTCTGCCTGCCCAACTCGCGGGTGATGATCCATCAGCCGCTGGGCGGCTTCCAGGGGCAGGCGACGGATATCGATATCCACGCCAGGGAAATCCTGTTACTGCGCGAGCGCCTGAACAACATCCTGTCGGAACATACCGGTCAGGATCTGGAGACCATTCAGGCCGATACCGAGCGTGACAATTTCATGAGTGCCGAGCGGGCCAGGGAATATGGTCTTGTGGACGAGGTGTTGAGCAGCCGCCAAGTCAGTGAGTGAGTATCCGTTCATGGGACAGGGCCGGGCCGGTGGGCCCCGGCATGACGAAGGTCCGTTAATTGCATGTTTTCATTTGGCGATGTACCCCGTTCAGGCCGTTGATGTGTCCCGGATGGGGTGTTTACCCAGCCTGCCACCTGAGACTGCATCATGAGCGACGATAAAGACTACGGCGAGCCCGAATCGCACAACCTGGCCTGTTCCTTCTGCGGCAAGAAGCAGGCGCAGGTGCGCAGGCTCATCGCCGGCCCTTCCGTCTACATTTGCGACGAGTGCGTGGATCTCTGCAACGAGATCATTAGCGAAGAGTTGACGGAAAAGCAGGCCGGGGAAAGCAGGCCACTGCCCAAGCCGGCGGAGATCAAACGGGTTCTCGACGATTACGTCATCGGCCAGGAACGGGCCAAGAAGGTGCTGTCGGTGGCGGTGTACAACCACTATAAACGCCTGAGAAGCCGTGGCGCCCAGGATGATGTGGAGATATCCAAGAGCAACGTGCTGCTGATCGGACCTACCGGCAGCGGCAAGACCTTGCTGGCCGAGACTCTGGCGCGGGTGTTGGACGTTCCGTTCGCCATCGCCGATGCGACCACCCTGACGGAAGCGGGCTATGTGGGCGAGGATGTGGAGAACATCATCCATAAACTGCTGCAAAAGTGCGATTACGACGTGGAAAAGGCCCAGAGAGGCATCGTCTACATCGACGAGATCGACAAGATCACGCGCAAGTCCGAGAGTGCATCCATCGTCCGTGACGTATCCGGTGAGGGCGTTCAGCAGGCGCTTCTGAAACTGATCGAGGGGACCGTGGCCTCGGTGCCGCCCCAGGGCGGGCGCAAGCACCCGCAGCAGGAGAATCTCCAGGTCGATACCTCCAACATCCTGTTCATTGTCGGTGGTGCCTTTGCCGGCCTGGACAAGATCGTGCGCGGCCGCAAGGAGCAGGGTGGCATCGGCTTCAACGCCGAGATCCGCGGCAGTGCGGAACGGCAATCCCATGACGAACTGCTCGGCGGCCTGCAACCGGACGATCTGATCCGCTTCGGCCTGATCCCCGAATTCATTGGCCGCCTGCCGATCACCGCTGTCCTGCATGAGCTGGACGAGCGGGCCCTGGTACGCATCGCCACCGAACCCAGGAATGCACTGCTCAAGCAGTTCCAGCGCCTGTTCGAAATGGAAGAGGCTGAACTGGAAGTGACGGAAGATGCCCTCCTGGCCATGGCCCGCAAGGCCATCGAACGCAAGACTGGCGCGCGCGGGCTGCGAACCGTGTTCGAGCGTGTGCTTCTCGATACCATGTACGAACTGCCGGCCATGGAAGGGGTGGAAAAAGTACTGGTCGACGAAGCCGTGATCGATGGTGAGTCGAAACCCTATATCATCAGCCGTGGCGAGGAGCCGCAGTGTGCGGTGGCCGATTGAACACGGCGGCATCGAGTAAACGGCCAGCCCCATGGGCTTGAAAACCCCCTGGTATGGTCCCACCTGTCGAGGAACCCCACTGATTCATTCACGGGTTCCCCTGCGGTAACCCGCAAGGCGAAAGCCTTGCCAAGAGGTACTCCATCATGGAGCAAACAGACAATTCTTCCGGCGTCGTAGCCATCCAATCCAGCATGATGCCCGTCCTGCCCCTGCGGGACGTGGTGGTCTATCCACACATGGTGATCCCGCTGTTTGTCGGCCGGGACAAATCGATCCAGGCCCTGGATCATGCCATGAAGTCGGACAAGCAAATCCTGCTGGCCGCGCAGAAGAGCGCGGAGGATGACGATCCGCAGGCCGATGACATTCACCGCATCGGCACCCTTTCGACCATCCTGCAATTGCTCAAGTTGCCGGACGGAACCGTCAAGGTGCTGGTGGAGGGCAAGCAGCGCGCGCGGGTAGTGGATTATTTGTCCACCGAGCCGTTTTTCGCGGCGCAGATTGCACCCATGGAGGCCCGTGATCTGCAGGATGAGCGCGAGCTGGAGGTGCTGGGGCGTTCCGTGCTGTCCCTGTTCGACCAGTACGTGAAACTGAACAAGAAGGTGCCGCCGGAGGTTCTGACCTCACTCAGTGGCATCGACGATCCGGGCCGCCTGGCCGACACCATTGCCGCGCACATGGCGCTGAAGCTGGAAGAGAAGCAGACGGTGCTGGAAATCGTCAACGAACGCGCCCGCCTGGAGCACCTGATGGCGCTCATCGAGGGCGAGATCGACATTCTGCAGATCGAGAAGCGCATCCGTTCGCGGGTCAAGCAGCAGATGGAGAAGAGCCAGCGCGAGTACTACCTCAACGAGCAGATGAAGGCCATCCAGAAGGAGCTGGGCGATCTGGAAGAGGCCCCCAACGAGATCGAGGACCTGACCCGCAAGATCGAACAGGCAGGCATGCCCAAGGAAGCCAAGGAGAAGGCCGTATCCGAACTGAACAAGCTCAAGCTGATGTCGCCCATGTCGGCCGAGGCCACCGTGGTGCGCAACTACATCGACTGGCTGGTGAGTGTGCCGTGGAAGAAGCGCAGCCGCGTCCGCCATGATCTGGCCAAGGCCGAAGAGGTGCTGGAGGCCGATCACTACGGGCTGGAAAAGGTCAAGGAGCGCATCGTCGAGTACCTGGCCGTACAGCAGCGTGTGCGCAAGCTGAAAGGTCCGATCCTCTGCCTGGTCGGCCCGCCCGGTGTCGGCAAGACCTCCGTGGGGCGTTCCATCGCCCGCGCCACCAACCGCAAATTCGTGCGCATGTCCCTGGGCGGGGTGCGCGACGAGGCGGAAATCCGTGGTCACCGCCGCACCTATATCGGCTCCATGCCGGGCAAGATCATCCAGAACCTGGCCAAGGTGGAGGTTCGCAACCCCCTGTTCCTGCTGGACGAAATCGACAAGATGTCGATGGATTTCCGCGGTGATCCGTCCTCGGCGCTGTTGGAGGTGCTGGACCCGGAACAGAACAACACCTTCAACGACCATTACCTGGAGGTGGATTTCGATCTGTCCGATGTGATGTTCGTCGCCACCGCCAACAGCATGAACATCCCGGCCCCACTGCTGGATCGCATGGAGGTCATCCGCCTGTCCGGTTACACAGAGGACGAGAAGGTCAACATCGCCCTGCGCTATCTGGTGCCCAAGCAGCAGGAGCGCAACGGCCTCAAGGAGGGTGAACTGGTGATCGGCGAGGCGGCTATCCGCGACGTGATCCGCCATTACACCCGCGAGGCGGGGGTGCGCAACCTGGAACGCGAGATCTCCAAGATATGCCGCAAGGTGGTCAAGGAACTGGTGCTGAAGCCCCGTGACGGCAAGATCCGGGTGACACCGCGCAACTTGGAGAAGTACCTGGGCGTGAAGCGTTTTCGCTTCGGGCGCGCCGAAGAACAGGACCAGGTGGGGCAGGTTACCGGTCTGGCCTGGACCGAGGTGGGTGGCGAACTGCTGACCATCGAATCGGCGACCATGCCCGGCAAGGGCAAACTGACCCATACCGGCCAACTGGGTGACGTGATGCAGGAATCCATCCAGGCGGCACTGACCGTGGTGCGTTCACGGGCGGCCGTGCTGGGGGTGGATCCCGAATTCAACAGTAAAATGGACATCCATATTCACGTTCCCGAGGGGGCCACGCCGAAAGACGGGCCCAGCGCGGGAGTGGGCATGTGTACGGCACTGGTGTCCGTATTGACCGGCATTCCGGTCAAGGCCAGCGTCGCCATGACCGGTGAAATCACCCTGCGTGGTGAGATCCTGCCCATCGGAGGGCTGAAGGAGAAACTGCTTGCCGCGCATCGGGGTGGAATACGTACTGTCTTGATTCCGGAGGAAAATCGAAAGGATCTGGTGGATATTCCCAAGAACATACAGGCTGACCTGGAGATCCTGCCGGTGAGGTGGATCGACGAGGTACTGGAAGTGGCCCTGCGGCACATGCCCGTGCCCCTGGAGAGCAAGGACGAAAAGGGGCATGCCTCCGGCAAGTCCGGGAAAGCCTCCAAGGCCAAGGAAAGCGGCGTCCGGGCCCATTGACAGGGCTTCGAGGCCCCTGTTATAAATCCCGCCGGTTTATGCCCGGAGGTGGCAAGGGTCGATTGGAGTGGAGGAAGCCTTGGAGGTACTCCGATCATGCCTGAGGGGAGAGCACGGAAGGCGGCCACGAAGCCAGAATACGACAAGAACGATTCCGCCATGGGGGCCGACAGGCAGGGTGACGGCCCACGTTGACTCAGAGTTTATCCAAAGGGGACTACATATGAACAAATCTCAGTTGATCGACGCCGTTGCCGAAGAGGCCGAACTCTCCAAGGCTGCCGCCACCCGTGCCGTGGATGCCATGGTCAAGGCCGTCACCGATGCCCTCGCTAGCGGTGACAAGGTCTCCCTGATCGGTTTTGGCACCTTCCTGGTGCGCGAGCGCGCCGCACGCACTGGTCGCAATCCGCGCACCGGTGAAGAGATCAAGATTGCCGCCAGCAAGACGCCCGCTTTTACCGCTGGCAAAGCGCTGAAAGACGCGGTAAACTAATTGGCTCTTTTGGGTGCTTAGCTCAGCTGGGAGAGCGTCGCCCTTACAAGGCGAATGTCGGGGGTT
>CAYPEH010000088.1:0-1669 GCA_964409585.1 uncultured Chromatiales bacterium
GGCCTCGCTCTCCCACATTTTCGCTTCGCTTCCCCCCAGTCCGACAGGCTGTTGATCCGGGTTTCCTTAATCGCCGGCGGCATCCGCCTCACCGATGCGCCGGCCCCAGTCCACGGCCCGTTCGATCAGTTCGGCCTCGTCCACGTCGGTCAGTCTCCCGTCGCGCAGGACATGGCGCCCCGCCACCCAGACGTCGGTCACGTGCTGGCGGCCGACGGCATAGACCAGGTGCGAAACCGGATGATACACCGGCTGAGTGTCCAGACCGCCCAGATCGATGGCCACCACATCCGCCGCCTTGCCCACCTCCAGGGAGCCGATGTCCTGGTCCAGTCCGAGTGCGCGGGCGCCGTTGAGGGTGGCCATGCGCAGGACGGTGTGGGCGGGCAGGGCCGCGGGATCGCCGTTCATGCCCTTGGCCAGCAGGGCAGCCGTGCGCATCTCGCCGAGCAGGTCCAGATCGTTGTTGCTGGCGGTGCCGTCGGTTCCCAGGGCCACATTGACTCCGCGTTCCATCAAAGCAGTCACCTGGCAGTAACCACTGGCCAGTTTCAGGTTGGATTCGGGACAGTGCACCACATGGGCACCCTGGCGGGCGATGAAATCCATTTCCCCTTCGTTCAACTGGGTCATGTGCACCGCTATCAGAGAGGGGGAGACCAGGCCATGGCCGGCAAGGCGTTCCATGGGACGGATCCCGTCCTTGGCAACGGCCTGATTCACCTCGTCAGCCGTCTCATGGACATGCATGTGGACCGGTATCTCCAACTCGTCGGCCAGAGTGCGCACCCGCTCCAGAGGTGCGTCGGATACGCTGTAGGGTGCGTGTGGCGCAAATGCCGTGCTCACCAGGGGTTCGTCACGGAACTGGTCATGGACGTGCAACCCCTTGGCCAGGTACTCCTCCGCATCCTGTGCCCAGGGGGTGGGGAAATCCACCACGATCAGGCCGACGTTGGCACGTATACCCACATCGACGGCCGCCTTGGCCGCAACATCGGGGAAGAAATACATGTCGTTGAAACAGGTGGTGCCGCCACGCAGCATCTCGGCCGCGGCCAGCCGGGTGCCGTCGTGAACGAATTCCTCGCAGATCCAGCGCTGTTCCGCGGGCCAGATGTGACGGTGCAGCCATTCCATCAGTGGCAGGTCATCGGCGAGACCCCGCAGCAGGGTCATGGCCGCGTGGGTGTGCGTATTGATCAGCCCGGGGATGAGCAGATGTTGGGGGAGTTCCCGTTGTACCGCGGCACGATAGCGCCCGTTGGCCTGTGCCCCCGGCAGAATGTCGAGAATGCGTCCCTCGTGAATCGCCAGGGCGTGGTCTTCCAGCACCACTTCGTCCGGTTCCACGGGAATGATCCAGCGGGCGTGGATCAGCAGGTCAATGTCTTTCATTCCGATCATCGTTCGTCATGGGAGGGGAGGGGAATGGTACCTTGGGAAGCCCCGAAAGAGACTCTGATCAATCCGCGCACGGCTTGATCAGAGTCCCCTTGCAGGGGATTGTCTATTGGGGGAAGGATGAAAATCAATGGCTTACGTGAATGCGGGTGCACCCCTTCCCCCAAACCCCCTTCCCCCGGTATTTATTCAGGGTTTCCCGAACCAGTACCGGGGGAAGGGAGGCACCGGCGCTGCCGCAAGCCACGGATATCCATCCTTCCCC
>CAYPEH010000088.1:1769-11478 GCA_964409585.1 uncultured Chromatiales bacterium
CAATTGGACAAGCCCCGCTAGGGGAACTCGGATCGGGGCGCGAAGCGACTTGATCTCCAAGGTTCCCTTGGGAAGCCCCGAATCAGTATCGGGGGAAGGGGGTTTGGGGGAAGGGAGGCCCCGGCGCTGCCGCAAGCCACGGATATCCATCCTTCCCCCAATTGGACAAGCCCCGCTAGGGGAACTCGGATCGGGGCGCGAAGCGACTTGATCCGAGTTCCCCTGGGAGTGAGCCATGGCGATGGGGTAGCATCCGGGGTTCGACCATTTCACCACGAGAGCAGCCGAAACCACCATGAACCTTGCCGACGAGAAGATTCGCCCGATTGTATGGGAAGACAATGCCCTGAAGCTGCTGGACCAGCGCATCCTTCCCGCCCGTTATGAGTACATCACCCTGACCGATGCGCAGTCCACGGCGCAGGCCATCACGGACATGGTGGTGCGCGGTGCGCCGGCCATCGGCATTACCGCGGCCTACGGTGTAGTGCTGGCTGCCCGCGCCCGTTACGCGGAGAATCCCGCCACCTGGAAGGAGAGCATTGAGCAGGATCTGGCCGTACTGGCGGCATCACGGCCGACTGCGGTGAATCTGTTCTGGGCCCTGGAGCGGATGCGCGGTCTGATCGCCGGACTGGAAGGCGATCCGGTGGAGGCTCTTCTGGCCGAGGCCAGCCGTATTCATGAGGATGATATCGCCGCCAATCGCCGCATGGGGAAGCTGGGTGCGGACCTCATCGATGGTCCCTGCGCCGTGTTGACCCATTGCAACGCCGGGGCATTGGCCACAGGCGGTTATGGCACTGCCCTGGGCGTGATACGGGCCGCCCATGCCGCCGGCAAGGTCGATCATGTGTTCGCCGATGAAACCCGGCCCTGGATGCAGGGGGCGCGCCTGACCGCCTGGGAAATGGTCCAGGAGGGTATCCCCGTCACTCTGGAGGCGGATGGGGCGGCCGCCTGGCTCATGCGTCAGGGCAAGATCCGCTGGGTGATCGTCGGGTCGGACCGGATCGCCGGCAATGGTGACGTGGCCAACAAGATCGGCACCTATGCCCTGGCGGTGGCGGCTCGTCACCATGGGGTGAAGTTCATGGTGGTGGCACCCACATCCACTATCGACATGAGCCTCAGCAGCGGCCGCGAGATTCCCATCGAGACCCGTGCGGCCGATGAATTGCTCAATGCCGGTGGCAGCCGGGTGGCGGCCGATGGCGCCTTGGCCTGGAATCCGGTATTCGACGTAACGCCGGCGGATCTGGTGGATGCAATCGTCACCGAACGCGGTGTGGTGCGTAATCCGACCACGGAAAAGATGCAGGCCCTGATGGGATGAAAGCGGCGGAAGTCGGCCCCGGTGTGACCGCAAAGCTTGTACATTGACCTGGGGATTCACCGGGGGCCGGTGTGGAGGCGGGATTCACCCATATCCGGCCACGTTCCATACGCTACAGGCGTGTATGGATAAGGCAATCCATTTCGGTGGCCTGATGAATTGTCCGGGCCAGGCTCAAGACCTGCCGGAAGTTGCCGATAGATTGAACCAAGATCCAGGCCCTGCCTGCATTGATGCCAGACTGGTCTTGGGCTGATGAAATCACACGGAGTTGTACATGCGTGTATTGGTCGCAGACGATTCACCCAGTATGCAGGTCATCATTTCAGCCATTCTGCGCAAGGGTGGTTACGATGTGGAGGTGGCGAGCGACGGTGAAGAAGCCTGGAATATCCTGCGGGAGAAAGACATCCGTCTGGTGGTCAGCGACTGGCTGATGCCCAATCTGGATGGACTGGAACTGGCGCGCCGTATACGGGAAGCCAATTTCGACAGCTATGTGTATTTCATCCTCCTGACCGCCAAGGATCAGAAATCCGACTTGGTGGAAGGCATGGAGGCCGGCGCGGACGATTTTCTCACCAAACCGGTCAACAAGGAGGAACTGCTGGTACGCATCCGTGCCGGTGTGCGTATCCTCGATCTGGAGATGCGCCTCGAGGAGCGCAACCGGAAGCTGGCCGAGGCCAATGACAATCTCAGCCGGGCCTACGAGACCATCGAAAAGGATTTGCAGTCGGCGGCGACCATGCAAAAGGCTCTGCTGCCGGAACCGAGTACCTTGTCCGGTGTGCGCTTTGACTGGCTCTATCTGCCCAGTTCCTACGTGGCGGGCGACATGTTCGGCTACTTCCCGCTGGACGAAGACATGGTCGGCTTCTATCAACTCGACGTGGCCGGTCATGGCATCCCCGCATCCCTGCTGTCATTCACTCTGAACAAGGTCCTTCTACCGGATGTGGGGGAGACCGGTATCGTCAAGCGCAAGACCAGTGAGCCGCCTTATTACGAGGTGGTCGCCCCCGACGAGGTGGCCGCCGAGCTCAACCGGCGTTTCCAGGGTGAAGGCGACATGGCCATGCAGTACTTCACCATGGTCTACGGTATCTTCGATAAGAAACACAGGCGTCTGACCTTCTGCCAGGCTGGCCATCCCCATCCCCTGTATCTCGATCTACAGGAAGGCTCCGTGCAAAAGGTGGGGGATGCGGGTGTGCCGGTGGGCATGTTGCCGGGGGTACAGTATGAATCCATCAATCTGGTCACGGGCAGCAAGGGGCGTCTGTTCCTGTACTCCGACGGCATTACCGAATGCGAGAATGCCGAAGGCGAACAGTTCTCGGAACAGCGCCTGCTGGAGCTGCTGTACGACAATCGAAACTTGCCGCTGGATGAGGTCACCGCTATGGTCGGCAATGTGTTGAAGGACTGGAACGGCGATGACAACTATCAGGATGATGTCACCCTGTTGGCCCTCGAATGGGATCTAGACTGAGGTGAAGGCCGGCAGCGCCGGGTACAGTGCAGACAGCTTACAGAGATAAACCCAGATAGCCCATTAGGAGGCGTGATGATCGCGCAGGGATTTGGATTCACAAGGAATTTTCTGAAGGAGCGGCATGGCCCGCTCCCTGTCCGACTGAAGAAAATTTCTTGTGGATTCAAAGATCAAGCGAGGGCGCGTCACCTAATGGACTATCTGGGATCAATACGGCAATAACGAGAACAGGAGGAATATGCATGTTGGTGCAGACGAAAGACGAAGGTGCGGTGACCGTTGTCGAGATTGGTGAACATCGAGTGGATGCCGCCATCGCACCGGAGTTGAAAGACTACATTGCCGATCTGGTACAGCAGGGTAAGGGGAAGATCCTGCTCGATCTCAAAGCCGTGGAGTTCATGGATTCCAGCGGCTTGGGGGCGTTGGTGGCCGGCCTCAAGAGCGTTGGCGGCAAGGGTGAACTGGCCATTGCGGGTATCGAGGGTCAGGTCATGGAACTGTTCAAGCTGACACGCATGGACCGGGTGTTCACGCTCTACGAATCGGCGGATGCCGGCATTAGTGCCATGGCCTGAGTGAAGTGAAATAACAATAAATAATTGCCGATGGAGGTTTGAAATGAAGGCCATGATCCTTGCCGCCGGAAAGGGAACCCGAGTACGGCCCATCACCCACACGACACCCAAGCCCATGATCCCGCTGGTGCGCAAGCCGGTCATGGAATCGATCATCGATCTGCTGCGCACCCATGGTGTGAAGGATATCGTCGTCAACACCAGCCATCTTGCCCCCGTCATCGAGCAATACTTCCGTGATGGCGGGCAATTTGGCGTGAATATGGCCTATTCTTTCGAAGGTGTGCTGGTGGACGGCGAACTGCACGGCAAGGCCCTGGGCTCCGCGGGAGGCATGAAAAAGATCCAGGAATTCTCCGGCTTCTTCGATGAAACCTTCATCGTCCTGTGCGGAGATGCCTGGATCGATCTGGATCTCAGCGAGGTCTACCGGTTCCACAAGGAGCGCGGTTCCAAGGCCACCATCGTACTGAAGGAGGTCCCACGCGATGAGGTGTTCAAGTACGGTGTGGTGGAAACGGATAGCGATGGCCGTATTCTCCAGTTCCAGGAAAAGCCAGCGGTCGATGAGGCCGTCTCCAACACCATCAATACCGGTATCTACATGTTCGAGCCCGATGTGCTCGATTACATCCCCTCCGGTCAGGAATACGATATCGGTGGGGAACTGTTCCCGGCACTGGTGGAGGCCGGTGTGCCATTCTACGGCGTGGCAGTGCCATTCCAGTGGGTGGATATCGGCTCGGTGCCCGATTACTGGGAGGCCACGCGCATGATCCTCCGTGGTGAAGTGGATGGCTACGAGATGCCAGGGCGTGAAGTGAGGCCCGGTATCTGGACCGGCATCAATGTCAATATCGATTGGGACGATGTAAGCATTGAGCCGCCGGTGTATATCGGCGGCAGCACCAGTATCGGCAAGGGTGCCAGGATCGTTGGGCCCACCGTGATCGGTTCCAACTGCGAGGTGGAGGCCGGTGCCATCGTCGATCAGTGTATCGTGGACGATTACACACGCATCCGGGGTCTGGTCAATCTGGAGAAGAAGATCGTCTACGGCGATCAATGCATCAATCCGGATGGGAAGTCCATCGATATCGCGGAAAACGATATCGGTTTCATCCTCGATGACGCCCGCAAGGAGTTGGAGCTGTCCGAGGCCCATCAGTTGATCTTCGAGGTGGCCCGGGAAGCCGGGGCGCTGACCGACTAACGGGGATGGTCTGGGGGCCAAGAGCGGACAGGCTGTGGAGCACTGGATGACCGGGCAAACCATCACATTGGTCATCGACAGCCAGTTGGACAAATTGGCTCTGGTGGGCGCGGCCCTGCGGGGACTATGTGCGGAATGGTCCGTATCCAGTGAACTCAGCAATTTACTGGAACTGTGTGTGGTCGAGGCAGTCACCAATTCCATCAAGCATGCCTATGACAACGAAGCGGGAAGACCCGTGCACGTGGAGGTGGGCCTGGATGGCGACAGGATCCGAGTGGCGGTCCTCGATCAGGGCAACCCCATGCCGGAAGGGCAACTGGAACGGGCGCCCGCGGATTTCAATGATCCGGACCCGGACGATCTGGACAGCCTGCTGACCAGTGGCCGGGGTCTGATACTCATCAAAGAGATCATGGATGAGGTGGGTTACCAGAGTGTGAATGGCTGGAACCGCTTCAGCATGATCCGCAGAATGTAGTTCATCCGCTATCCGACATGAAGCAGCCGGATCGTATCGCCAAGGAAGACCGGCCCAAGCTCGACCGGGAGGCGCTGCTTCGCAACCTCAGGTTCGGTATCTGGAGCAACTTCCTGACCGCGGTGGGCAGTTACGTACTGTTCGTCCACCTGCTTCCTGTATTCTTCACCGGTTCCGGGGCATTGACCGGAAAGAGTGAAATGGGGGAAATCAATCAGGAACTGGCCCGCGTGTTCGCGGAAGCGGCACCGTGGGTTGCGGGGGCATTTATCGCCCTGTCCGTTTTTTCCGCCATCGGTTATGTATTCGTGCGTATGTCACAGGTGGGTGTGGACAAGGAGGATTCGGGCGTGGACGGTACGGTGAAATGACCAGGGGCTGGAATGGAGTCGCCAAGAGACCGTGAAGGTACGCCAAGGGGTACAGTCCCGCAAATGAACGCCAATGGACACGAATACACACCGGTTTTCCCCTTCGTGTCGCGGTGAATCCCTTTCACAACTGGGCGCTTCGCAGGGTGTGCAGCGTGATCTCCGGGGGGCAGAACATGCGCACCGGCAACCCGGATGAGCCGGTCCCCCGCGAAGTGTGGCCGCGCATTCCCTTGTATTCCCAGGAGCCACTGGTCAGGCGCCTTGGGCAACGGGCATTGGTGATGATGGCGATGCCGCCGGGCAGGCACATCTGGCCGGCATGGGTGTGGCCGCAGAGCATATAGTCCACCTTCATGTCCGCGGCGGTCTTGTACATTTCCGGGGAGTGGGTGAGAAGAATGGTGGTCTCTGGTCCATCTACTTTGTAGATCGCCCGGTCCAGATCGTCCACCTCATAGAAATGCGGGTCGTCCACGCCCACCACCCAGAAACGCTCCCCGCCCCGTTCAATGGGTTGCACTTCATTCAGGAGCATGCGGATACCCAGCTTCTCAAGGCCCGGTACCATTTCGATGTAATCGTGATTGCCGAGTATGCCCAATATGCCGTCGGTGCATTCCAGGGCGGGAACCAGACGGGCCATCTTCTCCACCACGTGTTCATAACGGCCCCGCGTACTGAAACGGTAGTCTCCGGTCAGTACGCACAGATCGAAATCCAGCGCGGAGACCCGGCGAATCAGTTCGTCCCCACCGTCGGGCAGCCCATCGATATGGAGGTCCGATAGATGCAGGATGCGGTAACCATCGAATACCTTGGGCAGATTGCGGAACGCCACTTCCACTTCCTCGACCGCGAAACGGATGGTATTGCGGTTGGCCCAGTTGTACAGGCCGGTCGCTTGCAGAATGAGTTTGAGTGTCTTGGGCAACAGGGACAGGTTCTCCCAATAGAGGTGACCGCGGGCGCCGCTGAGTTTGATGGCGACCTGGTGGGTCTGTTCGCGGATGCGTTTGCCGAAGTGGCCTTCACCCAAGCGCTTGCGCAGGCTCTCGAAACTGGCTGGATCCATAATGCGTACCGATCAGGGTCTTTTTCTGTACCGCCGCATCAGCAGCGTGATCATCAACATGGTGCCCGCGAACAGCAGTTCCCGGCCCTCACTCAGGCGCCAGGGGGGGGTATTCCACAAACGGGCGATGACCTCATGTTCATCCATGGTGGTGCCGATCAGGACCACCGGCAATACGGACAGAGGAGCTATGGGCATGGACATGCGGTCCAGCAGATAGTGCAGGTGGGGATAGACATAACCCAGTGCGGGCCAGATGCCCACATAGACCAGGAACAGCAATGCCTGCATGTGGTTGATCCAATAACTGCCTATGTTGTGCAGATTGAATTCACCCTGCACATTGATGTCCTTCATCTCCTCCGGGGTCTCAAACCCCAGCCAATGCTGTCCCCAGCTGACTTCTTCGCCGGCACCGATGATGAGTAACAAGCCATAGAGCAGGCCGATCAGGCTGAAAGGGCCCTTGCCACCCCGGTAATCGCTCCATCCCTGGCGCATCAGCACCACACCGGCAATCAGCAGACAGATGGCCTGAAGGTTTTCCACCAAACCGTTTTCAAAGGCGAGCAGGGCAAACCAGCGGGTTCCGAAATATTCGAAGCTGAGCCAGATGGTGACCACGCTCAGCGCCACCAGCAGCCAGACCAGAATGAGGCCCATCCGTGCCCAGGAACGATTCTCTGCGTTCAGGTTGCGCACGGGATTTTGCCACTGTGCGAAATCGGCGGAGATTCGCCGGACCATGGCGCTGTCTTCCGAGATCGTCCAGATCACCGACAACAGCAGCATGGTAACGCTGATGAGACCGAGCATCATCCTCCAGGCATGTACTTCCTCCACCGTGTGCGGTTCCAGTACGCCATCGGCGGACAGCAGCCGGGCGGCCACCTCCGGCGTGAAGATCACTGCAACCAGCAGCCCCAGTCCGCCCAGAAGCAGACTAAATCGCTTGAATGAGAAGCCCATGCGTCTAGTTCCTTCTGGTCTGTGTATGTTCCTGAATGATTCCTGTTCAGGCGTAGCGTGCCCAAAGTTCCAGGAATCTCTTTGCCGTGGACGACCAGCTGCTATCCCTGTGGCTCAATGCCTTCAATACCACGGGTGGTGGCGTGTCGCCGCGCAATAAAAGCGGTAATGCACCGATCAGCCTCTCACGGGGATAACGGCGTGCCCAGGCCGGATTGCGCAACAGTTCCATGGGCCCGAAGTCCCGCAGGTTGATGGCCAGGTTGCGCAGGGTGGCCTCGGATTGACCCTTGGCGATGGAAGGCTCCGCATAGCTTTCCCAGTCCTTGATCGGCTGTCCCAGACGCGTGCTCTCCAGTGTGTTCATGGCATCCAGCCACAGCCCTGTCACATGATCCTGCCAGGCATTCAGATCCTTGCCGATATGCTGCGCATAGTCGGGGTGAAACTTGGCGTCCACGGCAAGCTTGTACTGTTCGAGGATTTCCCCATGGCGGGGCCAGTCCAGTTCGGCCAGCCGTTCGACTTTGGCGGGAAAGGAAGGGTGATACCGTCCGGCCGCAGCCAGTAGGGCATCGCCCGCCGCCAGCGAGGCCTTGAACAGATATTTGACGAACACCTCGCGGGAGGTGGCATCGGCCGGCCCGCCCTCCGCCTGAGTCATCCGGTTCATCAGCAGCAGGCTGCCACGATTGAGCATCAGCCGTCCGAACTCGCCCAACGGCAGTGTCTTGAAGGGCATTGCGGGCATCGCATCGAGGATGTTGGGATCACCCTGGATCACCCGATGCCCCCAGATCATCTCGGCATTCATCAGCGAGTATTCGGAGGAGGGCAGGGTTTCTTCGCGCAGAAAGAAGAAATCCACCTCCACGCCCACCTGTTTCTCCAACTCCTTGGCCACCTTGGCAAGGCGGGGTTCGGCGGCCCGGATGGCCGCCTTGTCCATGCCGCGAACGACGATGAAATAGTCATAGTCGTTATAGGGTGCTGGTTTTCCGTCGATCATGGTGAAGCCACCTTCACCACGCCCGTAGCCGCCCATTAGCACCACAGCGCGCAATTCGGGGCCGGGCAGGGCCTTTTCCACTGCCGCGGCAATGAGCTCCTGATCCCGGTGAATGCGGGCCTCCACCGCTTCATCGCCGTCATAGGTGTAACGCGAGGTGTTGGCGGGGGCTATATCGGTATCGATGCCGTGATCAGACCAGGCCATAGTATTTCTTCCCTTCCTGCAAGCCTCTCCAACGTGCCCATTTCTGCACGAAACGCAGGGGGATGCTGTGCAGGATTGCGTCCAGGGACAGGTGGCGGATTCCCCACACCCAGTCCCGCATGACCTCCATGACGAAGGGCATCAGCATGTAGCGCAGGAAGGAGGTGTTCAGCTCGCCCTCGCGGAAGATCCAGGCCTCGGCCTTGCCTTCACCGAACATGCGTTTGTAGGACTGCTTGAGGGTGTAGTTGTGCGAGTGGGTGGCCGCGGCATCCGGCACATAGACGATCTTCAGTCCCTTTTTGCGCAGCTCGTAGGACCACTCGATGTCCTCGGAATACTGCACCTTGGTCTCGAAGGGGTATTTCTCCAGGATGTCGCGCCGGGCGGCCGAATTGGCCATGGAGAAGAAATGCACCCAACCGGCCGATTCACTGCCGTCACCGAAGGCGCGCTCGGTATCCTTCCTGAACAGGGCGCGGCAGTCGGGGCGGGCCGTCTGGCGGCCAAAGGTGGCGCCCACTTGCGGATCGCTCAATGGCGCCACCAGCTTCTCCAGCCAGTCGGTGGTCTCCGGTGTGGCATCGGAATTGATGAATACCACGATTTCACCCCTGGTGCGGCGTACTGCATCGTTCAGCACCGTACCAGGATTATAGTCTTTGGGGTCATTTTGCACGATCCGCTCTGGCACATTGAATTCCTTGATCACCTCCAGGGTGCCGTCGCTGGAACTGGAATCGAAGTTCCATAATTCGAAATCCTGCAAGGTCTGTTTGTGCACCATCTCCAGGGTCCCGCGGATAACGTCGATGTCATTGTAGGAACGCATGACGATGGCGATGCGTGGCTCTTTCTTGCTGTTCATATACTCATCCTCGCAGCCAGCTTTGGTTTATTGCTAAGACAACCCCAGGTAAAGCCACACTCAGAGCGCCCCGGATGTTCCGGATCAAGGCGCGGCCCGCAGGC
>CAYPEH010000089.1:0-11371 GCA_964409585.1 uncultured Chromatiales bacterium
CCGTGAACGCGCACAGCACGGCTGAACACGATCTATTATGTTGCCGGGTTAATAAATGGGCATTTTGAGCCCGCAACGCCGTATCGTGCGTGCCACCTGAGTAGAATTTCAACAGCCTGCCAGAGCCCGGCCGGGGGCCGCGGCTCCAGGTCCCCCATCGCCCGTCTGCCCCTCCATGAACCAGGAAAAACGCCGCGAGATCTTCAGCCGTCTGCGTGAGCACAATCCCAGGCCCACCACCGAACTGAACTACGCCAGTCCGTTCGAATTGTTGATCGCGGTGGTGCTGTCCGCCCAGGCCACCGACGTGTCGGTGAACAAGGCCACGACCAAGCTCTTTCCGGTGGCCAACACCCCCCAGGCCATCCTCGATCTGGGCGAAGAAGGGCTGAAGGGCTACATCAAGACCATCGGCCTGTACAACAGCAAGGCCGCCAACATCATCCGACTGTGCCGTATCCTGATCGACCAGCACGGCGGCCAGGTGCCACGCAGCCGCGAGGCCCTGCAGGCACTGCCGGGGGTGGGACGCAAGACCGCCAACGTGGTGCTCAACACGGCCTTCGGCGAACCCACCATCGCCGTGGACACACACATCTTCCGCGTCTCCAACCGCACCCGCCTCGCACCGGGCAAGACCCCGCTGGAGGTGGAAAAGAAACTGCTGCGCTATACCCCCGATGAATTCAAGCGGGATGCCCACCACTGGCTGATCCTGCACGGGCGCTACATCTGCATCGCCCGCAAGCCCCGTTGCGGGGCCTGCATTATCGAGGACCTTTGCGAATTCAAGGACAAGACCGGAGACTGATCCTCACGGTGGCGCCGGCTGCATTGCGACGGCCTCGCTGCGGACGGTGGTGAACAGGCGGCGGTATCACGCCAAAGGTGTCGGCGCGGCGATACCGTAACCCTGCGCGTAATCGACCCCCATACGGCGCAACTCTTCCATCACCTCCACAGTGGACACATACTCCGCCACCGTCTTCAGACCGAGGATATGGCCGATTTCGTTGATGGCGCGCACCATTTCCCGATCGATGGGCTCCTGGAGCATATGCTCGACGAACTGACCATCGATTTTGATGAAATCCACCGGCAGGTGTTTCAGGTAACCGAATGAGGACATGCCGCTGCCGAAATCGTCCAGCATGAAACGACAACCTGCCTCCCGCAGTTCGGTCATGACCGCTGTCGCCTGATCAAGGCGGCTGACGGCAACGGTTTCGGTCACTTCGAAGCAGACTGTCCCGGAGGGAATATTCTGCCGAGCCATGGCATGTTTGACGAAGCGGGCGAACCCCGGTTCGGACAGGGTGGCACCGGACAGGTTGATGGTGAACGGCATGCCCATGGGATCCTGCCGCGCGGCTTCCTGGAATCGTTCGCCATAGCGCAGGAACAGGTTGAGGATGGTTGCCCTGTCGATCTCCGCCATCAAGCCGTTGCGCTCCGCCACAGGGATGAAAGCCCCAGGGGGGATCAGCCCCCCGTTCCGGTCGCGCATACGAATCAGCACTTCCTGATGAATCTCGTCACCGTCCAGCGAGACGATGGGCTGGCCGAACAGGTCCAGGCGCCCTTCCTGCAAGGCCTCACGGATGCGGATCACCCAGGCCATATCATCCACCCGCCGCTGAATATCGTCTTCGGTAGCCCGGTAGACATAAACGTGGTTGCGCCCCTGCTCCTTGGCTGCGTAGCAGGCGCCATCGACCGCGCTCATCACCCGTTCGATATCACCGCTATGCGGAAAGATGGTCAACAGACCGATGCTGCCGGTCAATGAAAATGCGCTGCCATTGCAGGAAACACGCTGCTCACGCAGCACCTCCAGCAAAGCCTCGGCCACCGTAACCGAAGCCTCCTCGTCCCGTTTCGGCAGCAGAATCCCGAATTCGTCCCCGCCCAACCGGGCGATACGGTCACCAGGCCCGAGGTGCGCCTTCAATACCGAAGCGACTCTTTGCAGGATCTGGTCGCCGACCCGATGGCCACAGGTATCGTTGACCAGCTTGAAATCATCCAGATCCAGGTAGAGCAGGCCGTGGGTGTCGTCCTCTCGCCGACTTTGCTCCAGGTACTCGCTGACCAGGCGGCGGAAGGCAGACCGGTTTAGCAAGCCGGTCAGATCATCACGACTGGCCCGACGCTCCAATTGCCGTTGCAACCGGCGCTCCTCACGCACGTCACGCAGCACCAGCACCACCCCCTGCTGATCCTCTTCCTGCTGGTAGAGCGGCGCCACCGAAAATTGAACATCGATCTCATCACCAGCCGCATTGAGCAGGGTGCCATAGTCGACGACACCCGCTGGAGCGGGTTCACGCAGGCGCTCACGCAATGCACTGACCAGTGAATTGCCGGTCCGCTGATCCCAGCCACCAAGCACCCGGTGCCACTCCCGGCCATGTAAACGCTTGCGCGGGATGGCCAGCAGTTTCTCCGCTGCGGGGTTGATGTAGTTGATACGACCATCCCCGTCGGCAGCCAGCACCGCTTCCGCAATGGACGAAAGGGTGACCATGGCCCGTTGCTGCTCTCTCAGCAGCCTCCCTTCCACTGAACGGTGTAGATAGAAATAACGAATGGCCAGCACACCAAACAGCGTGACCAACAAGAATATGGCCAACGCAATGATGAACAGGTGCCGAAACCCCTGCCCCATGTCCAATCCCGGCCCCAAAACCCCGATCAAGGCTCGCCCGACCCCGAGTTCGACCTGTCCCAAAATGCCCAGATACCGCTTCCCATCCAGTTGCAGCGAGAACAACTCACCAACGGGATAAGAATCCCAGGACACCTGCTCCACACTGCGTGGAGCCACCCTGTATCCTTGGATCTCGAGCAGAGGCATGCCGTTGGCGACTTGCTGCATGCGGGTGATCAACCCCGCATCATCCAGCTTCAATCCCGCGCAGATACGCCCCACCACCTGTCCGTTCTTGACCACATCACGGGTATTGAGCAGATAGAGGCCGGCCGCGGTCGCGGCCACGATCTCGGTATGGCCGGATACCCTGCACTGGGAGGGCGACTCGGTGGACCCCAGATGCGCCAATGGCTCGCCTTCCGCGCCGAAGACACTGAGAAAGTCGAATCCAGACAGTTCCCGCCGGGCCGTGAGATACCTCCGTAACTGCGGCAGGATCCGCAACTCCAGGGTCACCTGGACCGTGTTGTCCGCGGCAATGAATTTGACCGCGTCCCCGATACGCCGGTCTTCGGCCTGCAACAACATGGCCAAACGCTCGACGCTGGCCGACAAGCGTTGCCGATCGACGCTGGCCATATGCTCACCGAGCAGATACCAAAGCAACGACCCCGCCAGCAGGGCGGGCAAGACGATCAGCAGCAGCAAGCCCAAGGCATTGTGCAGCACATACCAACCAGACGGTGACAGCCAATGCCCCTCTGCGCGTGAAGGTATCGAACCAGTTCGTGATTCCATGGCAGAGAATCACTGGTAGACCAGATCCGCAGCGGTCAACAACGGCTGAGGGATATCCACCCCCAATTGTCGCGCACGCGCCAGATTGAAGACGATGGCGTAATCAGGTGCATCCTCGACGGGCAGATCCGCGGGACGGGCACCCTGGAGAATCGCCGCCACCTTGTGTCCAGCCAACTTGCCCATGGCATGGAAATCCACCGCCGCGCCACCAAACAGACCCAGCTTGGAGAAGAAATAATTGAGGGCCAACTCGGGCTTACGCCCGTACTTTGTGGTCCAGGCGAAGATCCTGGGCGCGGTCCATACCTCCCCATCATCAGCAGCCAGTGCCAGCGCGGCCGGGTAGATGGCGGCCACTCCAGGATCCTCATTGAGGCGCAGGATCAGCTGCTGGTACTGGGCCAGATCTCTCACCCGCTGCAACTCCCATTTCACGTCCGCATCCTGCAATTCGATGCTGAACTGCCGGGTGATGGCATTACCGGTGGGCGTGTAGTCGGTGATCACCACCAGGCGCTGCCCCGGTTCGAATGCCCCGACCGCGGCCTGGAATACCGACAGGGACTTGCCCACATACAGCTTTTCATAGACACCGGTGACATTGGTCGCCGCCACCTCACTGTCAGGAAGGAAGGGACGGAGCCGATGGTAGTCCCGCGGCTGGCCGTTCATGCCGGAAAACACCACGGCGATGTCGTCACGACCAACCAATGGCAACATCACTTCACGAATGGCATTGTCATCCAGCACCACCACCACATTGGGCTTGAACTCCTCAATCTGTCTCAGGGCCAGGCGTGCCTGCCTCCGCATCGCCTCACCCGTGGTGTGGACGCGCTTGCTGTCCATGTAGAAACTGCGCACCTCCAGGTTGAATCTTTACGCCATCCGCGTTCGGCCAGCCCCAACAGGACGCCTTCCGCCTGGGGTTGCCCGCAAACATGATTCAGTCCATAGCTGTGGACGATCATCACACGCGCGGTTTCACCCGCGTTTCCCACGCCATGCACCGTAAGGAAGAACAACAGGAGTAGAAGGCGAAAGGGTGCGGATGGCAGAGAAATACCCATGGAGCGTCTCCAGCTCAATGAAATCGGTCAGGGTCTATTGCAAATTCTAGACCAACATATCCCCCACCGTTGCAGGTGTTCCTTCCGTGCGGGTTCACGGCTGGCTCGCACTCGAGGAAACGTATTTCCCATACCGCAATGCAGGATGATAAAACGCGGGCTCCACTGCGGTGCGATGGAGCGGGCGCAGTTCTGCTATGCTGCGCACCTAGAGTGGAGACAGGAGCCTGTCGGACTCAGGGGGATCGTAGCGAAAAAGTGGGACAGCGAGGATGATTTTTCATGATTTTGAGGAGCATAGTGGGAACTATGTGACGAAAAATCAGGGAAAATCAGACCGCTGTCCCGCTTTTGCAGCCGATTCAGCCTGAGTCCGACAGGCTCCCAGTTCAAGCCATGAGTCATAGAGTACGAGACCTGCTGAAAATATCCTTCCAGGCCCGCAGCGACCAGCTGCGCCACGTGCGTGAACGTACCCGTGCGGTGCTGATGGAACAGGGCTGCGATGAGCATTTCCGGGAGACTTCGGTGTTGGCGTTGGACGAAGCGGTCACCAATGTGATCCGCCATGCTTACGCCA
The DNA here is from genome assembly GCA_964409585.1 of uncultured Chromatiales bacterium. Lineage (GTDB taxonomy): Bacteria > Pseudomonadota > Gammaproteobacteria > JACKNK01 > CAYPEH01 > CAYPEH01. The sequence goes on from CAYPEH010000089.1 coordinate 5,105, forward strand.
TGCAGAGTGGGGAGATCATTCTGGAAATCCTTTCCTGCGGGGATTCGCTACTGTTCCGCTTGACCGATTTCGCCCCCCGCCAGGAATGGTCGCGACCGGCTGAAACAGCATCGGAGAAACTGCGCCCGGGAGGGTTGGGCATACCCCTGATCCAGGCCATCATGGACACAGTGGATTATCCGGAACCACCGGCAGGCGCTGGCAATGTCCTGGAAATGTCACGCCGGGTGAACTGACTGACACGACGAAGAGGCAGGCTGCCAATGGAAATCCATGACAGAGAAGAGGGGCCGTGGACCATCATCTCCATCAGCGGTGAGATCGATTTCCACTATTCGGGAGACATACGCGACCGCATCCTGGCGGCACTGAGCGAGGGCCGGCACACCTTGGTCGACCTCTCCAATACGACCTACATCAACAGCTCCGGTATCGCCAGCCTGATCGAGGGGCTGCAACATGCCAGGAAGGCCGGGCTGAAATTCGCCCTCGCCGGCCTTGGCCCCACCGTGCGGGAAACCCTGCGCCTGGCCCGGCTGGACCAGATATTCACCACCTACGACGACACCGAACAGGCGTTGCAATCCAACCCCTGATCACACGCTGGGTTCACCCTTATCGATGTAGAGTCCGCACTCGCCGGGATCGATATTCAATTCACTGCACAGACGCACGATCTCCACCTGTTCGGTGAGGGGGATCTCACCATCCACCCGGCTGATGGCGAGACACACGCGGATGATCAGCTGCGCCTGTTCACGGTCTTTCAGGGCCACCGCCTTGACGTCGGCCAACGCCCGGTTCCGCCCCTGCTCCGGCCATGCCTCGATCTCCCGTACATAGTCGTTGAACAGGTCCACCCCCTCGTGCGGATCGAAAATCTTGAGCTGCTCCAGGGCCTCCATCACCTTGTCCAGGCGCACACGCTCCCTGAGGCTGATCTCGCCATCGGCAATCGCCGCCATGGCACTGGCCGCCATCACCGCCTTGAGAAAAGGCCGGTTGCGATGCCGCTCCAGCTCTTCACGATAGTCACCCAGCAAACTGGCGAAAAAACCGCTCATAGACTTCCTCCCGTGCTGCCGGACGATGGTAACGCATTGCCACCGGTGAGCGGCAACCCTCTTCCACCGGAAAATGTGGCTTTGGAAAGGGTCGGCTTATTAACCCGGCAACCAAGTAGATCCTGTTCAGCCAAGCCGTGTTCAGGGCATCGTCCCACATCCTGAACAAGATCCACTTGGTTACCGGGTTAATAGTACAATCCGCCCAGCTTCCGCCCGCCGGTGATTCCTCCCCATGAACGTCTATTTCCAAGCCATCGGTTGCCGACAGAACGACGCCGAACTCCGTCATTGGGAGAGCGGCTTCCGCGCTGCCGGGCTGAGGATCACACGGCGGGCGGAAGAAGCCGACCTGATGATCTTCAACTCCTGCGCGGTCACCGCCGAGGCGGTGCGCAAATCCGGACAGATGATCCGCCGCCTGCACCGCGCCAACCCCGCCGCGCGCATGGTGGTGAGCGGATGCCATGCCTCGCTGGAACCGGAGCGGGTAGCCGCGGAGCTGGGCGTGGATCTGGTGATCCGCAACACCGACAAGGACCAGTTGGTGGACATCGCCCTGGAACACCTGAATCTGGCTGCACGACCCGGCGGAGATATGGACGAGGCATCCCCACAGGAACGCGGGCGTCAGCGGGCCTTCGTCAAGGTGCAGGACGGCTGCCGCTACCGTTGCAGCTACTGCATCATCACCACCGCGCGGGGCGCGGAGCGCAGCCGCCCGGTCGCCGAGGTGGTGGATGAGGCCAACCGGCTCGTCGCGGCCGGCTACCGCGAGATCGCCATCACCGGCATTCAATTGGGCGGCTATGGCAACGGCATCGGCAGCAGCCTGCCCGAACTGCTCGATGCCCTGTTGCGGGACACCGACCTCGCACGGATCCGGCTGGGCTCCCTGGAACCCTGGGCGGTCCAGGATGGCGTGGTGGAACTGTTTGAGAACCCTCGCCTGCTGCCCCACCTGCACCTGCCGCTGCAAAGCGGCTGTGACAGTGTCCTGCGGCGCATGGCCCGCCCCACGCGCACGGAAGAGTACTCAGACCTGGCCGAACGGCTTCGCTCCGTGGTCCGCGGCTTCAACCTGACCACCGACATCATTGCCGGCTTCCCCGGAGAGACCGTGGACGAATGGCGCTGCACGGTCGATTACGTCGAATCGGTGGGCTTCGGTCACATCCACGTATTTCCCTATTCCGACCGCAGTGGCACCAAGGCGGCCAGCCTGCCGGACAAGATCCCGCCGGAGACGAAAAAGGCACGGGTGCGCGAGATGAATGCACTGGCCACGCGCATGCGCCGGGAATACATGAACTCCCTCATCGGCACTGAGCAGGAAATTCTCTGGGAAGGCGGCAGGCAACTGCGGCAGGGCTGGAAGTGGCGCTTCTTCGGTGACACCCCGTCGTTCTGCCGCGTGGCGGTGGATGTACCCATGGATACCGAACTGGAAAACGAGATCACCCGCGTTCACCTGCGCGAGCTGGACGAATCGGGCGATTTCATCCTCGCCACGCCGGTCTGACCACCCACCCTCTGCGGCAACACCCTGGACGTGTAACTTTTTATTAACCCGGCGACCAAGTAGATGATGTTCAGGTGGGAGCATTGGAAACGACGGGGCATTTCCTGCCACCGGCAGGCAAAAGAAAAGGCGGCCCGGAGGCCGCCTTCCCGCATCGGGTTCGCGATCAGGCGCCAGCCTGTCGGCGGCGCCGGCTGATGAAACCCAGCCCCGCCAGCAGCGGCACATACAGCAGGGCGGTCCCCGGCAGGGGGACCCCCGTGGGGGTAATGTTCACCTGCGAGAGCAGGTCGATGGCATCGTTGCCGCAACGCATGGTCCAGTGCACGTTCACCTGCTGGTTGGCATAGGCGCTGAAATTGTCCAGGGAAACGGAGCCTTCCATGATGTAGTGCTTATGGGAAGAGGAATACTGCCCCATGTTGTACACAGGGGAGTAATTGACCACCAAGTTGGTGTTATCCAGCAGGACACCGGATTTGATATCCCAAACCCCGCTCTGGGAGAAGCTGGCCATGCGCCAATTGGAAACCTGGTACAGCCCCCCCGTTGTGAAGCTGCCGTTTCCAAGCGTCTCAATGCCTAGCTCATAGGAACCATCGTTGCCAAAATCGAAGGCGAGATCACCCCAGCGCAGGTGGCTGGAACTGGGATCCTTGCCGGTGACCAGGGCAAAGTAAAGAGTATTCCCTTCCCAATCCAGATACAGTGCCTCGGCATCATAATTCTGGCCGCCCCACCCAGGATTCAGGTAATAGGTATTTTGGTCCTCGATCTTCGATTCGACTCCGGCATTGGGGATCCAGTCACTGGCGCTGCCCGTGGCGGTCACCCCCCAGTCGGACAGGCTGCCATCGATGGTATAGGCAAACGTGCCGAACGGTACGGTCAGCCCAAGAATGGCGATGGTTACGCGAAGACGCATGGCGATAGTTTTCATTACTGGCTCCTAAGGGAGATGTAGTCAACGTGTCTTCCTGCCGGAACCCGCTGCATTTAAATATTTTCCTTAACCTAAGTATACATCAGGGTCCGTTCCTGGAGGACACATTTCCAGCATTCCAGTGATATTTACCCTGGCAAAATCAGGCATATACCGTGCCAAAGAAGACGTCCATCACCATAAACAGGCTCGCGGCTGGACCTTTCCCTCGCGACCCCATGCACAGTTTCCCCGTCTGCAAGGATGTGCCCGGCACCTCCCCCATGAACGCGTTGCCGTCCCGGTGCGTATCGCGCAACAGCCCGATCTCGTCCGGCAGCCGTACAGAGCCGGCCGGTCAGACGCATCCGAAAAACAGCCGCCACTGTCCGATATGTCAATTTCGGTCCCAATCTGCTCGCGCAGCTCATCGCATTACGCCAATCCCGTGGTAACTCACGATCAGGTTGGCTACGGCGAAACCGCCGCACCGCCCCGTTCATGCCTCCGGGAGAGCCCGGCTTGCACATACCACCACGGTGCAGGATGATCCGGGGTCGTCACACCACATCGACCCATGATGAAACGAATCCTCCTGGCGCTGATCACCTTTTACCGCTACGTCATCAGCCCCCTGCTGGGCAGCCGTTGCCGGTATTTCCCCACCTGTTCCGCCTATACGCAAGAAGCCGTTGAACGTTATGGTGCGGCCCGCGGGGGCTGGTTGGGCATCAAGCGGATCTTCCGCTGCCACCCGTTTCACCCCGGCGGTGTCGATCCGGTACCCGACATCCCCGAATGGGAGTCGAAGAAAGACAGCCGGCCGTCCTGAGATGGAGAATCGAGTCATGGCACAGATCAGAACGATCGTGATCCTGTCCCTGTTGCTGTCATTCCTGTCGGCCGCCCACGCAGGCAGACTGGAGATCAGCGGCCGGTCCATGGAGGGAGGGCTGATAATTGGACATACCCAACCCGGTTCCGTGGTCCGCGTGGACGGTCGCCGGGTTCGGGTGTCCGAGGATGGCCTCTTTCTGATCGGCTTTCACCGCGACGAGAAGAAGGCCGTGCCGGTGGAGGTGGTGTTTCCCGACGGGAAGAGAGTAAAGAAGACCCTGAAGGTGGCACAGAGGGAATACCGGATCCAGCGCATCGACGGTCTGCCCAAGCGCAAGGTCACCCCGGAAAAGATGGATTGGGAACGCATCCGCGCCGAGGTGGCCATGGTGAAGAAGGCACGGCAGGTCGACTCGCCGCGCGCCGACTTCCTCGACGGATTCATCTGGCCGGTGACCGGCCCCATCAGCGGGGTATACGGCAGCCAGCGCATACTCAACGGCAAACCGCGCCAACCCCATTACGGGGTGGACGTGGCGGCGCCGGTCGGCACCCCGGTGAGGGCACCCGCCGGCGGGGTGGTCACCCTGGCCCACGACGACATGTTCTATTCCGGTGGCACCCTGATGATCGACCACGGCCACGGCCTGTCCTCCAGCTTCCTGCACCTGAGCCGTATCCTGGTCAAGGTGGGGGAACGCGTCGAACAGGGCCAGGTCATCGCCGAGGTCGGTGCCACGGGTCGGGTGACCGGCCCGCACCTGGACTGGCGCATGAACTGGTTCGAGAAGCGCATCGATCCCACCCTGCTGGCCGGGCCGATGCCATCCCCCGGACCCACGGCACGAAAATAGGCCATCATTCCCACAGATCCACCGTCACTCCCCGCTCACGCAGGCGTTCGCCACGGGCGTGGATATAGCGCTGGAATTCATCTTCGTTGCGGTAGGCGCCACTGCTAACGTATTCCATCATCGACTGGGTATGGAAGGCCTTGAACATGGCCTCCGAGCGAATCACCTCCCTGCCCCGGTCGAAGAACACCACCGTCGGAAGATAGTTGACGCCCAGCCGATCCGCCCATTCACGGGCGCTGGTTTTCCGCCCTTCCGGTGTAATGACGGGCTCGTTCCCCCAGCGATCCAATTGCACGGAGCGCAGTGCCCGCAGCTGCCTGCGGGTTTCTTCACGGTTCAATACATCCCGGTGCAGATCCTCGCAGGCCGGGCAATCGGATTGCTCGAAGAACACGGCCAGGGGCGCATGGCCACGCAGGTCGTGGGGTGGGTCCGAGAAAAAGTCCTCCCTGATCAACCCGCCCCCATGGGCCGCCGACTTCCCCTGCGGCCGGTAGAAGACGTGAAAGGGCTCCAGCGATTCACGCCTTTGCGCCACGTAACGCAGAACGGCACGGAATTTTTCCGGTGGATAATAGCCGTTCATGCGGAACACCACCCGGCCGGTCTCGTTGAAGAACAGCACCGTGGGCGTGAACCACACCTTCATTTCCCTGGCATAGGTTTTTTCGTTGAGAGCACGTCCCTCCGGTGTGATCAGTTCCCGGTCGCCCCACATATTGATCTGGATGATGTCGAAATGCGCCCGCAGATCATCCACCAGCGGCTTCTGGCTGAAGTTGTGATTGATCAGTTTGGCGCAGTAGGGGCAGCCGTCCTGGTGGAAAAAGACAATCAGCCGTTTGCCCTCGCCGGCGGCCTCCCCTATATCCTCACCAAGGTCCAGAAAAGAGGGCTTGAACCATTCCGGCATGGTGAAATGGCCCACGCCCAGCATGGGAGCCTTTTCGGGGCCGCCCCAGGCGGAATGAAACGGCAGCAAAGAAGACAGGTACAACAGGGCGGTAAGGACGGGACGGAACATGGGGAAGGCCTCGCATCGATCCGGTCTCCTCCTTACTTAGC
>CAYPEH010000090.1:0-10742 GCA_964409585.1 uncultured Chromatiales bacterium
CCGCTCTCCCGCATTTGCAGCCGCTTCATCCTCAGTCCGACAGGCTGCTAGCGCGGGGAATGCAGGCAACCACCCCCCCCGTTCCCTACTGGCGCCTGTCCGGCTTCTACCTGTTCTATTTCGGCAGCCTCGGCGTACTGGTCCCCTATTGGGGCCTGTATCTGAAACATCTGGGTTTCGGCGCCGCGGAGATCGGTGAACTGATGGCCGTTCTGATGGCCACCAAGTTCGTCGCCCCCAACGTCTGGGGCTGGATCGCCGACCATACCGGGCGGCGCATGGTCATCATCCGCCTGGCGGCCCTGGCCGGCATGATCACCTTCTCCGGCGTTTTCCTCGGCAGCGGCTACTGGTGGCTGGTGTTCGTGATGGCGGCCTTCAGCTTCTTCTGGAACGCCTCCCTGCCCCAGTTCGAAGCCACCACCATGAGCCACCTGGGTGAACACACCCATCGTTATTCCAGCATCCGCCTGTGGGGGTCGGTGGGCTTCATCGTCACCGTGGTGGCGCTGGGCCCGATCCTGGAAAGCCACGGGCCGGACTGGGTGCCGGTGGCCATTTTCCTCCTCTTCATCGGCCTGTGGCTGTCGAGCCTGATCGTTCCGGAAGGCGCCGCCCATCATCTGCACCTGGAACACGAACCCCTGTCGCGGGTATTGCGGCGGCCGGAAGTGGTGGCGCTACTGGTGATGGCCTTCCTGGTCCAGGCCAGCCATGGCCCGTACTACACTTTCTTCACCATCTACCTGGAGGACGTGGGTTACTCCAAGCGTGTCATCGGCCCCCTCTGGGCCCTGGGCGTGATCGCCGAGATCGGTGTGTTCCTGGTCATGCACCGCCTGCTGCCGCGCTTCGGCTCCCGCCGGCTGCTGCTGATCACACTGGTACTCACCACCCTGCGCTGGCTGCTGATCGCCCATCTGCCGGAGAACCTGCCGGTGATGCTGTTTGCGCAGACCCTGCATGCCGCCAGCTTCGGTATCTACCACGCGGTGAGCATCCACCTCATCCACCGTTTCTTTCCCGGCCGCCTCCAGGGCCGGGGACAGGCCCTGTACAGCTCTCTCAGCTTCGGTCTGGGCGGGGCTGCGGGCAACCTGACGGCGGGCTATCTGTGGGAAGGGCTGGGCGCCACCGTGACCTATACGGCGGCCGCCGCCGCCAGCGCCCTGGCCCTGCTCGTGGTCATGGCGGGTATCCGTGGCCGGGACTGACCGGCCGCCGGCCGCGGATCACGCCCCTGGCCGCGGACGGGCGGCGTCCAGCCTTTCGATCATGGCGCGGGCGGCATTGGAGAGCGTGCGGCGAAGGTGGTGCACGCGGCCCAGGCGGCGCGCCATGTGCAGCTCCCGGACCTCGATGACCCGCAATTCCGCGCTCAACATGGAGCGGGGCAGAACGCTCCAGCCCAGACCGACGCCCACCAGCATGCGGATGGTCTCCAGGTAGTTGGTGGAGAGGATCTCCCGGGGCCGGACACCGAAGCGCTCGAAGGCCGACTCGATCAGTTGGCGGGTGAATGTGCCCTGGCCGGGGAGGATGGCCGGATGCCGGCATACATCACGGGGGCTGCGGGCGCCATTCAGCGCCAGGGGGTGATCCGGCAGCGCGACCACCACCAGCGGGTCCGGCCATATTTCCACCACCTCCAGGCTGGTTGGCGGCTCGGGCGGCAGGGTTACCACCGCCAGTTCCAGTTCGCCGTGTTCCACGGCCCGCAGGGCGGCCTCGGAATCCATGAAGCGCAGGTCCAGGTGAACCTCCGGGTGTTCCTCCACGTAGCGTTTCAATACCGGTGGGAGGCGGTGCAGGCTGATGTGATGGCTGGTGGCCAGGCGCAGGTGTCCGCCCACCTCGCCGGACAGATCCGCCACCGCCCGGCGGCCGTCCTCCATTTCCCGCAATACCCGCCGGGCATGGGGCAGCAGGGCCTCGCCGGCTTCGGTCAATGAGACCGTGCGGCCGATGCGGTCGAACAAGGGCCGGTCCAGTTGCCGCTCCAGGGCGCGGATGCGCTTGCTGACGGCCGGTTGGGTCAGGTGCAGGCGTTCGGCGGCCAGGGAGAAGGAGGCGGTGTCCGCCACGACGACGAAGGCATGGAGATGGGAGAGGTCCATGGCGATCCTTTGGGGTTTTCGCAGCGACCGGGCGCAATATTGGGGATGGATTCTTGTTGGTAATGGAATATATGAAAAATATGAATTTGTTTCATGTCATGGGCGCCCGTATCATCGTCGGCCGGAACCTATGACCGGGACGAAAGCAATGGCAGGCCAGACTCTCTACGACAAACTTTGGGACGCACACGTGGTGCGCACCAACGAAGACGGCACTTCGTTGATCTACATCGACCGTCACCTGGTGCACGAGGTGACCTCTCCCCAGGCCTTCGAGGGCCTGCGCATGGCCGGGCGCAAACCCTGGCGGGCCGGCTCGGTGCTGGCGGTGCCGGATCACAACGTACCCACCACCGGCCGGGAACAGGGGATCACCGATCCGGTGGCGCGCCGGCAGGTGGAGACCCTCGATGCCAATTGCCGTGACTTCGGCATCACCGAATTCCCCATGGGCGATGCCCGCCAGGGCATCGTTCATGTCATCGGGCCGGAACAGGGTGCGACCCTGCCGGGGATGACGGTGGTCTGCGGCGATTCCCATACTTCCACCCACGGCGCCTTCGGTGCGCTGGCCTTCGGCATCGGCACTTCGGAGGTTGAGCACGTGCTGGCCACGCAGACGCTGCTGCAGCGCAAGTCGAAGAAGATGCTGGTGAGCGTGGACGGGCAGGTGGGCTGTGGCGTGACCGCCAAGGACATCGTGTTGGCCATCATCGGCCGGATCGGCACCGCGGGTGGCACCGGCTATGCCATCGAGTTCGGTGGTTCCGCCATTCGCGCCCTCTCCATGGAGGGCCGCATGACGGTGTGCAACATGGCCATCGAGGCCGGGGCGCGTGCCGGTCTGGTGGGTGTGGACGAGACCACCATCGAGTACGTGCAGGGCAGGCCCTATGCGCCCAAGGGTGACCATTGGGATCAGGCCGTGGCGCGCTGGTTCTGCCTGCGTTCCGATTACGACGCCGAGTTCGATGAGGTGGTGCGGCTCGATGCCGCCTCCATCAAGCCCATGGTGACCTGGGGGACATCCCCGGAGATGGTGGTGCCGGTGGACGGCGTGGTGCCCGATCCGGACCGGGAGCCCGATCCCGTCAAGGCCAACGGCATGCGCCGTGCGTTGGAATACATGAATCTGCGGCCGGGGTTGCCCATCACCGAGATACCCATCGACCGGGTGTTTATCGGCTCCTGCACCAATTCACGTATCGAGGATCTGCGTGCCGCCGCCCGGGTGGTCGAGGGCCGCAAGGTGGCGGACAACGTCCGGCAGGCACTGGTGGTGCCGGGATCCGGGCTGGTCAAGCAACAGGCCGAGGCCGAGGGTCTGGACCGGATCTTCATCGAGGCGGGCTTCGAATGGCGCGACCCCGGTTGCTCCATGTGCCTGGCCATGAATGCGGATCGGCTGGAACCCGGCGAGCGTTGTGCCTCCACCTCCAACCGTAATTTCGAGGGCCGCCAGGGGCAGGGGGGGCGCACCCATCTGGTGGGGCCGGCCATGGCCGCCGCCGCCGCGGTGAGCGGACACTTCATTGATGTCCGGGACTTGTAAGGAGGACCGAGCATGGAACCGTTCGAGACATTGAATGCCATCGTGATGCCGCTGGACCGTCCCAACGTGGACACCGACGCCATCATCCCCAAGCAGTATCTCAAGTCCATCAAGCGTTCGGGGTTTGGCCCGAACCTGTTCGACGACTGGCGCTACCTGGATCCGGGGGAGCCGGACGGTGACAACAGCCGGCGTCGGCCCAATCCGGACTTCGTCCTCAATCAGCCGCGTTACCAGGGCGCACGGATCCTGCTGGCACGCAAGAACTTCGGCTGCGGATCGTCCCGCGAGCATGCCGTCTGGGCCCTGGTGGACGCGGGATTCCGTGTGGTGATCGCCCCCAGTTTCGCCGACATCTTCTACAACAACGCGTTCAAGAACGGTCTGCTGCCCATTGCCCTGGAGGAGGCGGCTGTGGATCGTCTGTTCGCCGAGTGCGAGGCCGAGGAGGGCTATACCCTGCGCGTCGATCTGCGGGAACAGGCCATTACCACTCCATCCGGCGGGCGCATTGCCTTCGAGGTGGACCCCTTCCGCCGCCACTGCCTGCTGGAAGGGCTGGATGACATCGGCCTCACCCTGCAACACGAGGACGAGATCCGGTCCTTTGAAGAGAAGCGCAAGGCGGAAGCGCCCTGGTTGTTCGTCTGATCGAGGAATGAATAGGTCATCATGAGCAAGAAAATTCTGATCCTTCCCGGTGACGGTATCGGACCCGAGATCGTCTCCGAGGCGGTCAAGGTATTGGAGCGCCTGCGCGACGGCTTCGGCTTGCAGGTGGAAATGGAGCACGCCTGGGTCGGTGGCGCCGGTTACGACAATGAGGGCAGCCCGCTGCCGGATTCGACCCTGGCCCTGGCCAAGGCCGCCGATGCCATCCTGCTGGGCGCGGTCGGCGGCCCGCAATACGAGTCGCTGCCGCGCGAGATGCGTCCGGAGAGGGGCCTGCTGGGTCTGCGCGCGGAACTCGGGCTGTTCGGCAATCTGCGTCCGGCCATTCTCTATCCACAGTTGGCGGAGGCATCCACCCTGCGTGCCGAAGTGGTCGCCGGGCTGGACATCATGATCGTGCGCGAGCTGACCGGAGGCATCTATTTCGGCCATCCCCGCGCCATCGAGGAGCGTGATGGCGAACGGGTCGGTTTCAATACCCTGATCTACAGCGAATCCGAGATCGAGCGCATCGCCCGGGTCGGTTTCGAGATTGCCATGAAGCGCAACCGCAAGCTGTGTTCCGTCGACAAGGCCAATGTGCTGGAGGTGATGGAACTGTGGCGTGAAGTGGTGGAACGGGTGTCACAGGATTACCCGGATGTGGAACTGTCGCACATGTATGTGGACAACGCCGCCATGCAATTGGTGCGTGCGCCCAAGCAGTTCGACGTGGTGGTGACCGGCAATATGTTCGGCGATATCCTCTCCGACGCCGCCGCCATGCTCACCGGTTCCATCGGCATGCTGCCGTCCGCCTCCCTGGATGAGAACGGCAAGGGCATGTACGAGCCCATACACGGTTCCGCCCCGGACATCGCCGGCCATGGCGTGGCCAACCCGTTGGCGACCATCCTTTCGGTGGCCATGATGTTGCGCTACACCTTCGATGAGCCCGCCATGGCCGAGCGTATCGAAAAGGCGGTGGGTGACGTGCTGGATCAGAATCTGCGCACCCCGGACATCATGGCCGATGGCATGCAGCTGGTGGGCACCGCCGACATGGGGGATGCCGTGGTGGCGGCCCTGGGGTGACGGGTTGCCGGGTCCGCAACGGCCATGACCGGTCGTGCAGGTCCGGAAATTGCTGATTCGATTTTTCAGTCCGGCGATGCAAGATGGACGGGTAGGGGTACTGGCGCCATGCCCGGCGTTTCCATGTGTTGGCAATAGATGTAGAAGGTTTACGAGACGATGAAGCGAGTAGGATTTGTCGGCTGGCGTGGCATGGTGGGTTCCGTGCTCATGCAGCGCATGCGGGAAGAGAACGATTTCGCCCACATCCAGGAGCCGGTGTTCTTCACTACCTCCCAGGTCGGTCAGCCGGGTCCGGACATCGGCAAGGACATCCCGCCGCTGAAGGACGCCAGCGATATCGATGAACTGAAGCGGATGGATGCCATCGTCACCTGCCAGGGGGGCAGCTACACCAAGTCGGTGATCGGCGATCTGCGGGCCGCCGGCTGGCAGGGATACTGGATCGATGCCGCCTCCAGTCTGCGCATGTCCAAGGACAGCGTCATCGTGCTGGATCCGGTCAACCTGAACGTGATCAGGGATGCCCTGGCGGCCGGCAAGAAGGACTTCATCGGTGGCAATTGCACCGTCTCCCTCATGCTCATGGCCCTCGGCGGACTGTTCCAGAACGACCTGGTGGAGTGGACCACCGCCATGACCTATCAGGCGGCATCCGGTGCCGGCGCGCGCAATATGCGTGAGTTGATCAGCCAGATGGGCAGTATCGCGGATTCGGTCAGCGACCTGCTCGACGATCCCGCCTCCGCCATTCTCGATATCGACCGCCGGGTGGCCGATCACATCCGTTCCGATGCCTATCCCCATGATCAATTCGGCGTGCCCTTGGCCGGCAGCCTGATCCCCTGGATCGACACCCAGCTGGAAAACGGCCAGAGCCGGGAGGAATGGAAGGGAGGAGTGGAAACCAACAAGATCCTGGGGCGTGAAGACCACCCCGTACCCATCGATGGCCTGTGTGTGCGCGTGGGCGCCATGCGCTGCCACAGCCAGGCCATGACCATCAAGCTCAAGCGCGATGTGCCGGTGGACGAGATCGAATCCATGCTGGCCGAAGCCAATGACTGGGTGAAGGTGATTCCCAACGACCGCGAGGTCACCATGCGGGAACTGACACCGGCGGTGGTGACCGGCACCCTGGACGTTCCGGTGGGGCGTCTGCGCAAACTCAATATGGGCCCGGAATACCTGTCCGCGTTTACGGTCGGTGACCAGTTGTTGTGGGGTGCGGCGGAACCCCTGCGCAGGATGCTGCGCATTCTTTTGGATGACTGAGAGGCCGGCGGGGCGCCGGCGTTTTTGCAGTGAATGCCGGCCTGTGATCGGTATGCCGCACGGAGAAAGTATAAAAAAGTAGCGTTTTTTGGTAAAAGACTACTTGAAAAAGTTGCGGTAATTGTCCATAAAGAAAAGAAATATTACCTTCAGGGAGGCCCCTGAAAGCAACCCGGCCCAGGAGTCTTCCAATGGTCGGCATAAACGAGGTGGACCAAAGGAAGTGCGCGGGAGTCGGGTTTTCCCATGATGCGAAAGCTGGCAGCCATTCCAAGATATTTACTGGGTGCGGCCCTGTTGGGGCTGTGGTTCCCGTTGCATGTGTTCGCCCTCGGCCTGGGGGATATCGAGGTTTTCTCGGCCCTCAACGAACCCTTGAATGCCCAGATTCGGCTGCTTTCCGTACCGGACTCCGAGGTCGGTAAACTGCGTATCCGGCTCGCTTCGCAGGAGGCCTTCGAACGGGCGGGCCTGGAACGGACCCGGTTGTTGACCCAACTCTCCTTCGCCGTAGTGGACACGCCGTCTGGTCCCGCGGTCAAGGTGACCACCTCCAAGGCCGTCCGCGAACCCTTCATCAATTTCCTCGTCGAGGTGGAATGGTCGCGGGGCAGGCAACTGCGTGAATACACCATTCTGCTGGATCCCCCTTCGTTGATGGCTGGGGGGGCCGGCGAGGTGCAGGCGCCGGTCGTCAGCAGCGAACCTCCCCAGGTCGCCGGATTGGGCGATGATGCGTTGATGGCCACCTACGGTCCCACCAAGTCCCACGATACCCTTTGGAACATCGCCTCCGGATTCCGTCCGGATGAATCGATCAGCGTACGCGACATGATCGTCATGCTGCGGCGGTTGAACCCCCATGCCTTCAATGCGGATGGCGAACTCATGACGGGTCAGATGCTGCGTCTGCCCGATATCGGGCATTTCCGCGGTGATCTGGCCGAGGCCGGTTATACCCCGCCCGCCGCGCAGCCTGCCGAACCGGCCATGAGGGGCCGTGTCGAGCGCATGACCAAACGTGGTGACACGCTGTGGGAAATCGCCACCGAGGTGCGGCCGGACTCATCGGTCACCGTGCAGCAGACCATGCTCGCTTTGCTGAGGCTGAATCCCGAGGCCTTCTACGACAACAATGTGAACCGGCTCAAGGCCGGTTACGTGCTGCGTGAACCCTCGGCGGATGAGATTCACGCGATCAGTCAGAGCGAGGCGATCCGTGTGGTGCGCGAACAGAATCAACTCTGGCGCGAATACCGTGAACGCCTGGCGGACCGTGCGCCGTATATGGCCAGTGAGCCCCAGCAGGCGGTGGAGCAGGAGCCGGTGGATGAAATGCCCGCCGAGCCCGTGGCTCCGGAGGAGACCCGCGTTGCGGCGACTCCCGGTGAAGAGGAAGGCAGGCTGGAACTGCTGTCCCCCGATGCCACGGCCGATCAGCCTGATGCGGAAGGTGCGCCTGGCGCGGAGAGCAATGCCGAGGTGAAACGTCTCGAACAGGAACTGGCCTTCGCCAATGAACTGGCCGAGAGTCGCCGCCTGCAGAATGAAGAACTCAATGCACGCCTGACGATCCTCGAGGAACAGACGCAGAAACTCCAGCGTTTGCTGACGATCAAGGATGAGGAACTGGCTGCTCTTCAGCAGCGTGTCCAGGCCCTGCAGGGTGGTGCCGCGGCGAAGCCCAAGCCCAAGCCGGAAATGAAAAAGCCCGCCGCGGCCAAGCCGGCCGTGAGCAAACCGGCACCCAAACCCGTGAAATTCCCTCCACCCCAGGCCAAATGGAAAGAGCCCAGCTTCCTCGACATGCTGATGGAAGAAGACAGCATGTTGTTCATCCTCGCGCCGCTGTTGGTGCTGCTCGGTGGCGTGGTGATCATCCTGGTACGCAGGCGGCGTGCCCAGGCGGGGAGCGGCAGCGGAGAGAAGGAAACCGCCCGCCCCCGCGAAGGTGGTCTGGCCGCCCTGTTGCGCGGCCGTCAGCGGGGCGCGCAGGAAGGGGGTGAAAAGAAGGGGGGCGGTCTGGCCACCCTGTTACGCCGGGGGAAAAGCCGTAAGGATGCCGGGGGGCAGGAGGCGGCGGCCGGGGCGGCCCAGGCCGCCCAGACTGCGACCGTGGTCATGGACACCACGGTGGCGGAAGCCATGCCCACGCCGCAGGCACGGCCTCCCGCGGAAGGTGCGGACACCGGACAGGAGCAGGACGTGCTGGCCCAGGCCGACCTGTACATGACCTATGGCCGCTATCAGGAGGCCGAGGACTTGCTCAAGGGTGCCGTGGAGGAGGAGCCGGGGCGTGCGGATCTCAAGCTGAAACTGCTGGAGGTGTACCACGGTTCAGGTAATCAGGCGGCGTTCGAGGCTCTGGCCCGCGATTTCCATGAGCAGACCAAAGGAGATGCGAGTGCCGGTTGGAGCCGCGTGGAAGCCATGGGGCGTGAAATCGCGCCCGCCAATCCGTTGTTCGCCGTGGCGTCGGCCGGTGCCGCCGCATCCGTATCCCAACCGGTGGAACCCGAGCCGGATCTGGCTGACCTGGATCTTGGCGATCTCGCCTTCGATGTCCCGGATCTGTCCGAACTGGATCAGCCCATGGAGGGGGATCAGGTTGGTGCGATAGAAGGGGTGGCCATTACCGACCTGGACGTGGGCCTCGATCAGGGTGGCCAATCCAGTGCGGACGCCGGGCAGGCCGGTGAAGCGGATACGGCGGCCGGTACACCGATTTTCGATGCGGATATGTTGGCCGGGCTGGATTTCGGCAGTACCCCGAAGGAAGCGGCCGAAGCCGCGGAACCGGCACGGGAGCCGCCTCCCGCGCAACAGCCGGAACCATCGCCCGGGATCGCTATGGAAACCGTTTCTCAGCCTGAAGATACGGCACTGGCCGATGGACTGGATTCCCTCCTGGCTGGCGCGGAGTCCGGCGGGCAGGAAGACAACAGCATCGAATTCGATCTGGACGACGATTTCTCCGGATTGGATGAAGATACCGCCCCCCTGACCGATGCCGGTGAAGTGAATACCAAGCTGGATCTCGCCAAAGCGTACATCGACATGGGCGACCCGGAAGGCGCTCGCACCATGTTGGACGAGGTGATGGAAGAGGGTAACGCGGAGCAGCGCAAGGAGGCCGAGGCCCTGCTCGCCACCATCGCCGATATGCCGGAACCGCTCGTCTGACTCCCAAGCCCCTCCCTTCCTGAACCATGCGTATCGCCCTCGGTATCGAGTACGACGGCACGGATTTCTGTGGCTGGCAGATACAGCACGGTGTCAGAACCGTCCAGGAGTGTGTCGAGCAGGCGGTTTCCAAGGTGGCCGACCACCCGGTTCAGGTGGTCTGCGCCGGCCGCACGGACACCGGTGTGCACGCGGCGGAACAGGTGGTGCATTTCGATACGGAAGCGGTCCGTTCCGAGCGGTCCTGGGTTCTGGGCAGCAATGTGAATCTGGACAAGGACGTTTCCGTGTTGTGGGCGCGGCCGGTGGATGATGATTTTCATGCCCGTTTTTCCGCCACGGCGCGCAGGTACCGTTATGTCATCCACAACCGCTGGGTGAGGTCCTCGATCTACCGCAACCGCGCTGTCTGGTATCACCCCCCGCTCGATGTGGAGCGCATGGCGGAAGGGGCGCGTTATCTGCTCGGTGAGCACGATTTTTCGACCTTCCGCGCCGTGGCCTGTCAGGCCAAGCATCCCGTGCGCACCATTCACGACCTGGATGTGTCGCGCCGTGGCGAGCTGGTCATCATCGATGTGCACGCCAATGCCTTTCTTCATCACATGGTGCGGAACATTGCCGGAGTGCTGATGGCAATCGGTTGTGGTGATCGTGAGCCGGAATGGGTGGTCGAGCTGCTGGAGGCCCGTGACCGCACCGTGGGTGGTGTGACCGCACCGCCGCAGGGCCTCTATCTGGTCGGCGTGACCTATCCGGAAAGATTCGGCCTGCCGTCGTTGGGAACCCTCCCCTTCGATGGATGACCGCCGTTCTCCGCAGGGATGGAGGCGGGATGAACCACGGGCGGTGGAATCTGCTAACCTAGC
>CAYPEH010000091.1:0-10710 GCA_964409585.1 uncultured Chromatiales bacterium
CCCATGAAAGTGGGATGACCCCTATGGTGCCCATGGGGACATTTCCGTTTGAGTTGGCATCCAATTGCCCCCACCCCCCAGCGCGGTGTATGTTTGACGGCTATTTTCACAAAACAGACAACACATCCGGACCGCTCCCTTGATCGACCAGTTTCCCAGGATCAAACGCCTCCCCCCCTACGTCTTCAATATCGTCAACGAATTGAAGGCCAAGGCGCGCGCGCGTGGCGAGGACATCATCGATTTCGGCATGGGCAACCCCGACCAGCCCACACCCAGGCACATCGTCGACAAGCTGGCCGAGGCCGCCCTGCGCATGGACACCCATCGCTATTCCCTGTCGCGCGGCATCCCGCGCCTGCGCAAGGCCATCTGCGACTGGTATCAGCGCCGTTTCGGCGTGGATCTGGACCCAGAGACCGAGGCCATCGTCACCATCGGTTCGAAGGAGGGCCTGGCGCACCTGGCGCTGGCCACGGTGGAACCGGGCGACGCGGTGCTGGTACCCAACCCGGCCTATCCCATCCACCCCTATGGCTTCGTCATCGCCGGCGCCGACATCCGTCACGTGCCGCTGACCCCGGACGTGGATTTCTTCGCTGAACTGGAAAAGGCCATCACCGACTCCTGGCCCAAACCGAAGATGCTGGTGCTGAACTTCCCCGGCAACCCCACCACCCACTGCGTGGAACTGGACTTCTTCGAGAAGGTTATCGAGGTGGCCAAGCAGCACGATATCTGGGTGGTACACGACATCGCCTACGCCGACATCGTCTTCGACGGCTACGTGGCCCCGTCCATCCTGCAGGTGCCGGGCGCCAAGGACATCGCGGTGGAGTTCTTCTCCCTGTCCAAGAGCTACAACATGCCCGGCTGGCGGGTCGGATTCATGGTCGGCAATCCCACCCTGGTGGCCGCGCTGACCCGCATGAAGTCCTATCTGGACTATGGCATGTTCACCCCCATCCAGGTGGCAGCCATCCTGGCCCTGGACGGCCCGCAGGACTGCGTGCGGGAGATCCGCGACATGTACCATGCCCGCCGCGACGCGCTGTGCGACGGTCTCACATCGGCCGGCTGGGAAGTGGAAAAACCCAAGGCGACCATGTTCGTGTGGGCAAAGATCCCGGAACAGTATCAGCATCTGGGTTCGTTGGAGTTCAGCAAGAAACTGCTGGAGGAGGCCAAGGTAGCCGTCTCGCCGGGCATCGGCTTCGGTTCCTATGGCGACGATCATGTGCGTTTCAGCCTGATCGAGAATGAACACCGTACCCGTCAGGCGATCCGGGGCATCCGCGAGATGTTCAGGAAAGACGCCCAGGCGGGCGGGTAAACGAATCGAGGGGATCGCGAAGGCGGAAGGCTTCCTTTCCCGAGTCCCCTGCATACTCTGCGGTGAATTGCTTAGGAGTGTTATTTTGAAACCGGTCAATGTGGGCCTGCTCGGCCTGGGCACCGTCGGCGGTGGTACCGCCAGGGTGCTGAATCGCAACTTCGATGAGATCGCCCGCCGCGCGGGTCGCGGGATCCGTGTCATCCACGCCGCCGCCCGGGGGCTTGCACCCGGCGAGCAACCGGAGGGCACCGATGGGATACCCATCACCGAGGACGCCTTCGAGGTGGTGAACAACCCCGAGGTGGATATCGTCGTCGAACTGATTGGCGGCTATTCCCCTGCCCGGGAACTGGTGCTGAAAGCGATTGAAAACGGCAAGCACGTAGTCACCGCCAACAAGGCTCTGATCGCCATGCACGGCAACGAAATCTTCGCCGCCGCCCAGGACAAGGGCGTCACCGTAGCCTTCGAAGCCGCCGTAGCCGGCGGCATCCCCATCATCAAGGCCGTGCGCGAGGGCCTGTCCGCCAACCGCATCGAATGGATCGCCGGCATCATCAACGGCACCGGCAACTTCATCCTCACCGAGATGCGCGACAAGGGCCGGGACTTCGCCGACGTGCTGGCCGAGGCCCAGGCTCTGGGCTACGCCGAGGCCGACCCCACCTTCGACGTGGAGGGCATCGACGCCGCCCACAAGCTGACTATCCTCGCATCCATCGCCTTCGGCATCCCCTTGCAGTTCGACGCCTGCTACACCGAGGGCATCTCCCGCATCACCCGCGAGGACGTGGCCTATGCTCAGGAACTGGGCTACCGCATCAAACACCTGGGCATTACCAAACGCACCGAAAACGGCGTGGAACTGCGCGTTCACCCCACCCTGATCCCGGAAAAGCGCCTCATCGCCAACGTCGACGGCGTCATGAATGCCGTGCTGGTGAAGGGTGATGCGGTCGGACCGACCCTGTACTACGGCGCCGGCGCCGGCGCCGAGCCCACCGCATCGGCGGTGGTGGCGGACATCATCGATGTCACCCGCACCCTGACCACCGACCCGGAAAATCGTGTTCCACACCTGGCCTTCCAGCCGGACAGCATGACTGCCGATCTGCCGATACTGCCCATGGACGAGGTGGAGACGGCCTATTACCTGCGTCTCCAGGCCGTGGACAAGCCGGGCGTGCTGGCCGAGGTGACCCGCATACTTGGCGATCTGGGCATCAGCATCGAGGCTATCGTGCAAAAGGAGGTCGGCACCGAGACCGTGCCCATCATCCTCCTGACCCACTCGGTGGCGGAGAAGCAGATGAACCAGGCCATCGAACGGATCGAGGCCCTGGATGCCATCACCGAGCCGGTGATGCGCCTGCGCGTGGAGTATCTGGACGCCGACTGATCCCGCCGCCTCCCCCGGCGGGAGAGGCGGTCACTCCTCCACCGCCGGCGCCATCTCCGGGTTAGGAGCCTGTCGGACTCAGGCTGAATCGGCTGCAAAAGCGGGACAGCGGTCTAATTTTCCCTGATTTTTCGTCACATAGTTCACACTATGCTCCTCAAAATCATGAAAAATTCCCCTCGCTGTCCCACTTTTTCGCTACGATTCCCCTAAGCCCGACAAGCTCCTGGGATAGCGCTTCACCACCGACTCGGGCAGCTTTCCATGCCGTGCCTGGTGCAGGGCATCGGACTCCATGATGATCAGCACCAGCATCACCACCATGGTGGGCAGCAGGCCGGCGCCGCCCACCAGGGCGTACACCGCCTCGACCATCCAGCCCCATTGGTAGTGCCCCAGCAGGCCGAAGCCCAGCACCACCGCCAGGAAAAGCAGCATGCTGATGAAGATCCGGCTGCGCTTGGCCGCCACCTGCCAGTGGCAATGCACGTACCAGGTCTCCTGCCGCTCGGCCCGGCTGGCGCGCCAGAGGGTATAGCCGAGGATAGACACGGAGACCACTGGAACCACCAGCATCCAGGCCGGCCAGCTGCTAGCCAGGCCAAGCAGGCTGACGAACATCAGGATGTGGTTGCCGATCACGTTGGTGAGAAAGAGTTCATGAGGCACGACGGCCTTCTTGGTCTCTTCAGTACTTACATCGAATTCCATCATTCCCCCAGGATGCGCGGTTGATTTCGGGCAGCACCGCATCGTTATCAATTGGTCCGACAGTCAAATGTTTGCACATTCAGCCAGTCTGAGCCTGCCTGAAGCTCTGAATACGCAAACATTGGGGTGCCGGACCCATAATGGCCGCCATGCGGGGCGGCTCACCACCAGAAGGGGCGCGAAATTACCATCACACGGCCGCCGACACCAGCACAAGCGTGGAATAATGCACCGCGAAGGTACGCCGGATCACGCCAAGCGGCAGGGCCCATCAGTCCTCTTCTATGCCGTCCCCAATACGCGGCCAGGCATTGAGCACCGCCTGCACCAGAGTAGCCAGCGGAATGGCGAAGAACACCCCCCAGAACCCCCACAACCCACCGAACATCAGCACGGCGACGATGATGGCGATGGGATGAAGGTTGACCACCTCGGAGAACAACAGCGGCACCAGCAGGTTGCCGTCCAGGGCCTGGATCACCGTGTAGGCGATCAGCAGATAGGCGAAATCGGGGCCGGGGCCCCACTGAAACCAAGCGATTACCGCCACCGGTATGGTCACCACCGTGGCACCGACAAAGGGCACGATCACCGACAGTCCCACCAGGGCACTCAGCAGCAGGGCGAATTGCAGGTCGAAGGCCAGAAAGGTGGCATAGCTCACCGCCCAGACGATGAGGATCTCCCAGAACTTGCCGCGCACGTAGTTGCCCAGTTGCCGGTCCACGTCGTTCCACACCTGGGTGGCCAGCCCCCGGTCGCGGGGCAGATAGCCGCGCACCCATTCATGGATGCGCTCCTTGTCCTTGAGGAAGAAGAACACCAGCATGGGCATCAGCACCAGGTAGACCGCCAGGGTGATCAGGTTGATGACCGAGGTCACGGAGAGGGAGAGCACCTCCTGCCCCCAGCCCAGCAACTCGGAACGGATGCCGTTCATCAGGTCCATGACCTGCTCCTCGGTGAACACCGTGGGATTCAGTTCCGGCAGGCGCATGACCAGCTCCTGGCCCTTGGCGATGATGTTGGGCAACAGCTGGAATACCTGGGTGACCTGCCGCGAGAGCAGGGGCAGCAGGCCGAAGATGACGATCAACAGGAAGGCGAGAAAGCCGATATAGACCATGCCCACGGCCACCGGGCGCGGCACGCCGTGGCGCTGCATGCCGGCGGCGATGCCATCGAGCAGATAGGCGATGACGAGGCTGGCCAGCACGGGCATGAGCATGTCGCCAAGGTAGATGACCACGCCGAAACCGACCAGCAGCAACACCGCCAGGATCACCACCTGCGGGTCGCTGAAATAACGCTGGAACCAGGCGCGCACCACGTCCATGTCAGCCCCCCTCCCCGCTTCTATTGACGGCATCGATCATGGCCTGATACTGGCGCTTGAAGGCCGCTTCCAGATCATCGATCACTTCGGCAGCGGCACGGCCCTGAATGACATGCTGGCTCATCAGCTCGGAGGTCTCATGCAGCATCCTGGACCGGTCGATCATGGGATAGGTACGCGTCAGACGCTTGATGGCCGCCACCACCGATTCCTTTTCCGGACGTTCGATGGGCTCGGGTTTGGCCAATTCGGCCACCGCCGGCTCTGCCCGACCATGCAGGAATTCGGCGAAATCCAACAGGCTGCGGCGCTGTTCCGGGGCCAGTTCCTTGAACAGCTTGAGCAATCTTTTCTGCTCGGGGCTCTGACTGGCTCCGGCATTGGGAGTGGGGAGCATCATGGACAGGAAGACGAGCTGTAATCAGTCCAGATCGTTCGCATGTTCCTTACAGTACTTGCGGGCGAAGGCAAGCAGCTCATCCATGGCCTTCTGACGGAATTTCTGCTTCTGCCGGACGAAGGAAAAGGGCCGCTCCAGGGTGGGTTCCAGGTTGACGGCCACCAGGGTGCCCAGGGCCAGCTCCTTGGCCACGGTGGCGCGGGACAGCACGGTGATGCCCATGCCCGCTTCCACGGCCCCCTTGACCGACTCGGGGCTGCCCAGTTCCATGCAGATGTTGAGGTCATTGGTATCGACCCCCGACTCTTGCAGGTACTCCTGGATCACCTCGCGGGTGCCGGAACCCTCTTCACGGCAGATGAAAGGGTAATGGAGCAACTCCGACACCGGCACCGTCTCGTGGGTCGCCAGCTCATGGGACGGCTGCACGATGGCCACCAGATGGTCGGTGCGGCAGGTCTCCACCACCAAGTTCTTGTTGCTGACGGGGGCCTCGACCACCCCCAGGTCGATGTCGTTGTTTTCCACTAGGTTCACGACACCCTCGGTGTTGGACACCTTCAGGTGTACGGTCACATCGGGATAATGAGCACGGAAATCACCCAGCAGGGCCGGCAGCATATACTCGGCAATGGTGGTGCTGGCGCCGATCACCAGCGCGCCGCTGATGGCGCCGGTCATGTCCTTGACCGAGTTTTCCATCTCACCGTACAGCTCGAAGATACGATCGGCGTACTTGTAGACCAGCTTGCCCGCCTCGGTGAGGCTGATGCGGTTGTGGGTGCGGTCGAACAGGCGCGTATCGAAATATTCCTCCAACTGCCGCACCTGGAAGGTAACCGCCGGCTGGGTCATATGCAGGGTCTCGGCCGCCTTGGTGAAACTCAGCAGGCGGGCGACAGTGTGAAACACCTGTAGTCTGCGGTCGGCCATGGAATCCCCCTCGACTCAATCCGGATCGGCCGCGCCGGCCTCACGGCCCGGCGCGGCGCGGGATTATACCAGAATAATCTGAATTTATGATCTAGGAGCCTGTCGGACTTAGGATGAATCGGCTGCAAAAGCGGGACAGCGGTCTAATTTTCCCTGATTTTTCGTTACATGGCGCCCACCATGCTCCTCAAAATCATGAAAAATTCCCCTCGCTGTCCCACTTTTTCGCTACGATCCCCCTAAATCCGACAGACTCCTAGTGGATTCCAGCCGCCGGCGCATGAGGGAGTAATACAACACCGGTATCACCACCAGTGTCAGTACGGTGGAGACAAAGATACCGAAAATCAGCGAAACCGCCAGCCCGCTGAAGATGGGGTCATCGAGGATGAACAAGGCCCCCAGCATGGCCGCCAGACCGGTCAGCACGATGGGCTTGGCGCGCACCGCGCCGGAACGGATCACCGCTTCCTGGAAGGACAGGCCCGAACGCAGCTCGGCGTTGATGAAATCCACCAGCAGAATGGAGTTGCGCACGATGATGCCGGCCAGGGCAATCATACCGATCATGGAGGTGGCGGTGAACTTGGCGTCCATCAGCCAGTGACCGGGCATCACGCCGATCACCGTCAACGGGATCGGAGCCATGATGATCAGCGGCACCAGGTAGGAACGGAACTGCGCCACCACCAGCAGGTAGATGAACACCAGCCCCACCGAGTAGGCGATGCCCATGTCGCGGAAGGTGTCGTAGGTCACCTGCCATTCGCCATCCCACTTGAGACTGTAACGGAAGGGATTCTCCGGCTGGTCGATGAGGTACTGGTCCAGCGGTTCACCGTCTTCCACCGGCATCTCCGCCAACTGCCCGCGCAGATCGAACATGCCGTACAGCGGACTGTCCAGCGGGCCGGCCATGTCGCCGGTGACATAGACCACCGGCAGCAGGTCCTTGTGGTAGATGGCGTGTTCGCGCGCGTGGGTCTCCACCGTCACCAGGTCGGCCAGCGGCACCAGGGCGCCCTGGGCGCCACGCACCTTGAGGGACAGCAGCCCCTCCATGTAGCTCTTGTCCTCCAGCGGCAGTTCCAGGCGGATGGGCACGGCGTTCTTGCTGTGGGAGACATGCAGATAGGTCACGTCCTCGCCACGCAACGCGGTGGTGATGGCCGCCGCCACGGTCTGCTGCGAGACGCCCAGCAGGGCCGCCTTCTGCCGGTCCACGCGCACGATCCGGCGCGGCGCCAGATCCTCCACGCTGGAATCGATATCGACGATATCCCGGGTCCTGGCGAACACGCGCCGCACCTGTTCCGCCACGTCCATCTGGCCCTCGTAGTCCAGGCCGTAGATCTCCGCCACCAGGGGCGAGAACACCGGCGGTCCCGGCGGCACCTCGACGATCTTGATATTGGCGCCGTACCGCCTGCCGATCTCCTGCAGCGGGGCCCGTACATTACGGGCCACCTCGTGGCTCTTGCGGTCACGCATGGACTTGTCCACCAGGTTGACCTGGATATCCCCCATGTTGGCGCCCTTGCGCAGGTAGTACTGGCGCACCAGGCCATTGAAATTGATCGGCGCGGCCGTGCCCGCGTAGACCTGGTAATCGGTCACCTCGGGCACCGTGGCCAGGTAGGCGGACAATTCGCGCAGGACACGCGCGGTCTGCTCCAGGGTGCTGCCCTCCGGCATGTCCAGCACCACCTGGAATTCCGACTTGTTGTCGAAGGGCAACATCTTCAGCACCACCAGCCGGGCGGCGGCCAGCCCCACGGAAACGGTGATCAGGACCAGAACGGCGACCGCCAGCAGGCGCCGGGGCCAGCGCCCGCCGTCCCCTCCGAGGAAGGGGGTGAGTATCCGGCGAAAGAAACGCTCCAGTCCTTCCGGCACGCCCTCTTCTCCCACGCCGGCCGGTTTCTCCTCCAACCTGAGCAGTTTCAGAGCCAGCCAGGGCGTGACCACGAAAGCCACCGCCAGGGAGATGAGCATGCCGGTACTGGCATTGATGGGGATGGGGCTCATGTACGGCCCCATCAGGCCGGTGACGAAGGCCATCGGCAGCAGCGCGGCAATGACCGTGAAGGTGGCCAGGATGGTCGGCCCGCCCACCTCGTCCACCGCCGGTGGAATGGCCTCCCGCAGGCTCTTGCCGCCCATGGCCATGTGCCGGTGGATGTTCTCCACCACCACGATGGCGTCATCCACCAGGATGCCGATGGAGAAGATCAGCGCGAACAGCGATACCCGGTTGAGGGTGAAGCCCCACAGCCAGGAGGCAAACAGGGTCAGGGCCAGGGTGACGATCACCGCCATGCCCACCACCACCGCCTCCCGCCTGCCCAGGGCCAGCAGGACCAGCAGCACGACGAAACCGGTGGCGAAGACCAGCTTGCCGATCAGGGTCTTGGCCTTGGCATCCGCGGTGAGGCCGTAGTTCCTGGTAATGGTGGTCCTGACCGCATCGGGGATGAACACGCCGCGCAACTGTTGCAGGCGTTCCACCACCTGCTGGGCGATGCGCACGGCATTGGTGCCGGGCTTTTTCGCCACGGCCAGGGTCACGGCCGGGTATTCGCCACGCAGTTCGATCCCCTTGGCCGCCGCCTGCGGACCGGTGCCGATCCAGACGTAGTCCTTGGGCACATCCGGACCATAGCGCAGTTCAGCCACGTCGCGCAGATAGATGGGCGCCCCCTGGGCCAGACCCACCACCAGATCGCCCACCTCCTCCGGCCGGGTGAGGAAATCCCCCGCCTGCACCAGCACCTCGCGGTTCTCCTCCACCAGGCTGGCGGAGGCCAGGGAGGTGTTGGCCGCGCGCAGAGCACGGCGCAGATCGGTCAGGGTGATGCCGTAACCGGCCAGGCGCTGGGGATCGAGCAGTACCCGCACCACCCGGTCGGGACCGCCGACGGTGTAGATGTCACGGGTACCGGGAACCCGTTTCAGTTCGGTCTCCAGCGCGTGGGCCACCCGGCGCAATTCACAGGAACCGCAACCCTCCGCGTCCGTCCACAGGGTGACCGTGACGATGGGCACGTCATCGATGCCCTTGGGCTTGATGATGGGCTGACCCACGCCAAGATTCTCCGGCAGCCAGTCCTGCTTGGAATAAATGGCGTTGTAGAGGCGCACGATGGCGTCGGTGCGATCCTCGCCCACCTTGAAACGCACTGTCAGGGTGGCCAGGCCGGGCCGCGACACGGAATAGATGTGCTTGACCCCTTCCAGCTCGCCGAGGATCTGTTCGGCGGGCGAGGTCACCAGGCTCTCCACCTCCAGCGCGGTGGCCCCCGGAAAGGGAATGAACACATTGGCGAAGGTGACATTGATCTGCGGTTCTTCCTCGCGCGGTGTCACCAGCACCGCGAACAGGCCCAGCAGCAGACCGACCAGCGCCAACAGCGGTGTGATCTGCGACTGCTGGAAATAACGGGCGGTACCGCCGGAAAGGCCCAGGCTCATGGCCGCTCACCCGCACGCTGCTTTTTCAGCGCCAGCGCCGCCTTCAGGGGGTCCAGGGCGACCCGCTCGCCGGCCTCCAGGCCGGACACCACCTCGCGCATTTCCTTGCCGACAAGGCGGCCGACACGCACGAAACGCATGCTGAGACGCCCCTTTTCGTCCGGCACGTAGATACCACTGACTTCACCCCGGCGCATCACCGCCATGTCCGGGATCAGCAGCAGCGACTCCTCACCGGTGACGAAAGCGGCCTTGACCAGCATGCCCGGATAGAGTTCGGGGGTGCCCAGGGGCAGATAGGCGCGCACACGGAAGGTGTGGGCGACGGGATCGGCATAGGGAAAGAAGGTCAATCGTTCAGCCTTCACCCTGTCCCCCCCGTTCCGCTGGGGCAGGATAAAGGCCTGTTCGTGATGGCGTACCGCATCCACCACGGTTTGCGGCACTTCCACCGAAACCCGCAATTCATCCAGGGAAAGCCCGGTCAACAGGGCCTGCCCCACCTGCACCGTCTCCCCCACCTCGGCATGACGCAAGGTGACGATGCCGCTGTAGGGTGCCTTGACCACGGTGTATTCCAGTTGCTCGCGGGCCTCGGCCACGGCCGCCTTGGCCGCCTGCAAACGCGCCCGGGCCGCGTCCCGGGCCGCCGCGGCCTTGTCCATCACGGATTCAGACACCAATTTTTTCGCAAAGACCTTGCGGATCCGTTTGTACTCGGCCTCGGCCTCGGCAACACGCGCCTTGGCCTCGCGCAGATTGGCCTCGCTGCGGGCCATGCGTGCACGCTGTTCGGCATCACGGAAACGGACCAGGACCTCGCCCTTTTCCACATAGTCGTTGACGTCGAAATGCACCGAGCGGATGGTGCCGGATATCCGGGAAGAGACCGTGGACTGGCGCACCGCCTCCACCACACCATCGAACACACGCTCGGAGGGCACCTTGATCAACCGCGCCGACACGAACTCCAGGGCAGTCCCGGCCTGGGCAATACCTGCCAGCAGCAGGGATGCGAAAACCGCTATGTTTCTCAACTTTGCCACCTCTAAATAATCCTTATAACCAAGTATAACGGCTTTCCAGGGCCAGCCTGTAACCTGCCGGGGGGAAGGGGGTTTGGG
>CAYPEH010000092.1:0-10636 GCA_964409585.1 uncultured Chromatiales bacterium
TCACGGGCCTCCGACACGAATCTGCTCAAACAGAATTATTAGAGGTGCCCTGAAGGCGTTCCAGCGCCCAGGCCACGTGCTCGCGCACCATCTCCGAGTGGTGTGAACTCCGCCCCTCCAGTGCCCGCCTGACCTCCCCGGTCACCACGCCATTGCCGAGCGCCACCGCAATGTTCCGCAGCCAGCGTTCATGCCCCAGGCGGCGGATCGCCGTGCCCTCGGTCTTGTTCAGAAACGTCTCCTCGTCCCAGAGGAACAGCTCCACCAGCGGGGCCGTGTCCAGGCCATGCCGGGGCAGGAAATCGCTCTCCACGGTGGTTTTGGCAAAGCGGTTCCATGGGCAGGCCAACTGGCAGTCGTCGCAGCCGTAGATGCGGTTGCCCAGGCGGGGGCGCAGTTCCACCGGAATGGAACCGTGCAGCTCGATGGTCAGATAGGAAATGCACAGGCGCGCGTCCACCACATAGGGTTCGACGATGGCCCCGGTGGGGCAGACATCCATGCAGGCGGTGCATCGGCCGCAATGCTCCCTGACCGGCTGGTCCACCGGCAGCGGCAGGTCGGTATAGATCTCACCGAGAAAGAACCAGGAACCGGTGCGGTCCAGCAGGTTGCTGTGCTTGCCCACCCATCCGAGGCCGGCCTTGCGTGCCAGGGGCTTTTCCATCACCGGGGCGCTGTCGGTGAATACGCGGTAGCCGAATTCCCCCACCGCTTCCCGCATGCGCCGGGCGAGCCGTTGCAACCGCTTGCGCAACAGCTTGTGGTAATCGCGGCCCAGGGCGTAGCGGGAGATATAGGCCAGTGCGGGGTCGTCCAGTACGGCCCGGGAATCCGCCGCCACGGGCAGGTAGTCCATGCGCGCCGAGATCACCCGCACGGTGCCCGGTTCCAGCTCCCGGGGACGGCTGCGCTTGTGGCCGTGGCGCGCCATGTATTCCATATCGCCGTGCATGCCGGCATCCAGCCAGGTTTGCAGCCGGGCCTCGTCGGCGGACAGCCCGGTATCGGTCACGGCCAGCTTCTGGAAGCCCAGCTCCAGCCCCCAGGTCTTGATGTTGTCGGCCAGTGTATGCAGATCCATGGGGTCTATTCTGTCCTATTGGTCCGGCGCCAGGAACCGTGATCCAGCATGAAGAAGGCGTGCCGAATCCCGCCATCTTCCGGGTGTTCCCCCTCTTTTCCGGCGGGCCGCCTACGTAAAGCATGGTCATTCACGGCAGCGGGCCGTACCATCCCTGCTATCCATGGCCCGATACCCGTAGCCCCATGCCCTGTCTGTACACTGCCGCCCAGACCCGCGAACTGGACCGTATCGCCATCGAGGAGTGCGGGATCCCCGGTTATACCCTCATGTGCCGTGCCGGCCAGGCCGTCTTCGATCTGTTGCGGGAACGCTGGCCCCGCTGCCGGCGGCCGTTGATCTTCTGCGGTCCCGGCAACAACGGCGGCGATGGCTACGTCGTCGCCCGGCTGGCACGGCAGGCGGGAATGGAACCGGTGTTGATCCGTGTCGGTGACCATACCCGTCTGAGGGGGGACGCCCGGCGGGCGGAAGAGGACTTCCGGGCCGTCGGTGGCGGGTCCATCGGGTTCCGCGCCGATGAACCACCGGGCGGCGATCTGGTGATCGACGCCATGCTCGGTACCGGACTGGAGCGTCCCCTGGGGGGGGAATTCCGTGCCGCGGTGGAATGGATCAATGCCTCCGGTCTGCCGGTTCTGGCGGTGGACATCCCCACCGGTCTCAATGCCGATACCGGCGCGGTGATGGGGGTGGCGGTGGAGGCCGATGCCACCCTCAGCTTCATCGGTCGCAAACGGGGTCTGTATACCGGCGCCGGTCCCGATTACTGCGGCCGTCCGGGTTTCGCCCGCCTGGAGGTCTCCGATGAGGTCTATCGCCAGGTGCGGGCCGGTTGCCGCCTGTTGGAATCCGCCGAGGTGCGCCAGGCCCTGCCGGCGCGGAAGCGCTCGGCCCACAAGGGGGATTTCGGCCATGTGCTGGTGGTGGGTGGAGATCTGGGCATGTCCGGTGCCGCACGCATGGCGGCGGAGGCCGCCGCGAGGGTGGGCGCGGGCCTGGTCAGTATCGCTACACGCCAGATCCATGCCGCGGTTCTGTGTGCCGCGCGGCCGGAGATCATGTGCCATGGTGTAGAGGACCGGGTGGCGCTGAACCCCCTGCTGCGCCGGGCCAGCGTGGTGGTGCTCGGGCCGGGGCTGGGGCAGGGGGAATGGGGCCGCTCCATGGTGGCGGGGATCGTCGACAGCGGCCGGCCGCTGGTGGTGGACGCCGATGCCCTCAATCTGCTGGCCGCTGAACACCAGGCGCGGGACAACTGGATTCTGACCCCTCATCCGGGCGAGGCCGCGCGCCTGCTGGGAACCGACAGCGCCACCGTCCAGTCCGACCGCTTTGCCGCCGTGGCGGAACTGCACCGGCGTTACGGTGGTGTGGTCGTGCTCAAGGGTGCGGGCAGTCTGATCCACGATGGCGCCGAGACGTTCCTGTGCCACGCCGGCAATCCGGGCATGGCCTCCGGTGGCATGGGGGATGTACTCAGTGGAGTGATCGGCGGCCTGTTGGCTCAGGGCCTGGAGCCCGTGGTGGCCGCCCGTGTCGGCGTGCAGGTGCATGCCGAGGCCGCCGACCGAGTTGCCACGGACGGCGAACGGGGTATGCTGGCCGGCGATTTGTTGCCTTGGCTGCGGAAATTGGTCAATCCGGACTGAGTCCGCCTTGTTCATGATGGCGGCTGAAACCTACGGTAACCCAATGAAAGTGATCACAAATCACCGACCATGCCGTTTTACACGGACGGTGACGGGTTTCAGCCTATCGCGGCCCTGGCTTGTTCCGGCGCCAGAATCCACGATCCATCATGAATAAGGTGGACTGAGGATGCTTCCTACACTGCACATTGCCGATGAGACCGCCATGGAGGCCCTCGGCGGCCGCCTGGCGGCCGCCTGTGCCGGTGGTTGCCTGATTCATTTGCGGGGTGACCTGGGCGCGGGCAAGACCACCTTCACCCGGGGGTTTCTGCGTCGTCTGGGGCATGAAGGCCCGGTGAAGAGCCCCACCTACACTCTGGTGGAACCCTATGAACCCGGTGGCCGCCGGGTGTTCCACCTGGATCTCTACCGTCTCGGTGATCCGGGGGAGCTGGAGTACATCGGATTGCGTGACCTGCTCGACGATGATTCCCTCTGCCTGGTGGAGTGGCCGGAACAGGGGGAGGGGATGCTGCCTCCGGCGGACGTGGAGGTGATCATCGATTACGCCCCGCAAGGCCGTGAGGTGCGCCTCGTCGCCCATACCCGGCGCGGCGCGGCGGTGCTGGACCTCCTCTCCTGAGGAACCTCTGATCAAGTCGCTGCGCGCCCCGATCAGGGTTCCCCTGACGCCTCCCGCCCGCAGGAGGTTGTTTTCCCTTGGGTTTCCCCGGCTACTGCCCGCATCGTTGCGGCCGATATCTCATGTTCTTCTATAGAAATATCTCCTATCTATAGGAAAGCAAAAGAAAAAAGCCTTGAATTTCCTGCATGGTGGTGTATACATTGGACTCGACATCGTGGTCCGGAACTCCACCATGCGACTGATTACAGCACTGCTGCTATCTTTCATCACCGCCACCGGCCTGGCGGCGCCACTGGAAATCCACAACATCCGCCTGTCCGATGGCGGGCAGGGCACCCGTCTGGTTTTCGACACCAGCGCCCGCGCCGATCACACCCTGTTCACCCTCAGCAAGCCTGACCGGGTGGTCATCGATATCGCCTCGGCCAGGCTGAAGACCCGCCTGCCAAAACCCTCCGCCGGGGACTCCTGCCTCAAACGCCTGCGCAGCGGCAAACGCAAGGATGGTCTGCGGGTGGTGCTGGATCTCAAGCGGCCGGTCACCCCACACAGTTTCACCCTGGGGCCCGGTGACGGGCGTGGGTACCGTTTGGTGGTGGACCTGAAATTCAAGGAGGAACTGCGCAAACCGGTCAAAACGGTGAAGAAGGCGGTCGCGCCGACCCGCCTGCGTGATGTGGTGGTGGCCATCGATGCCGGCCATGGTGGGCGTGATCCGGGGGCCAGGGGCAGCCAGGGCACGCGGGAGAAGGATGTGGTGATGGCCATCGCCAAACGCCTGGCCAGACTGGTGGACAAGGAGCCGGGCATGCGCGCCTATCTGGTGCGTAACGGGGACTACTACCTGCGTCTGCGTGACCGCATCAAGCGTGCCCGCCAACAGAAGGCCGATGTGTTCATCTCCATCCATGCCGACGCATTCCGTAACGCCAAGGCCAAGGGATCGTCGGTCTATGTGTTGTCCCGCCGTGGCGTCAGTTCCGAGGCCGCGCGCTGGCTGGCGAATCAGGAGAACGCCGCCGATCTGGTCACCGGGGTGAGCCTGGACGACAAGGATGAACTGCTGGCCAGGGTACTGCTGGATCTTTCCCAGACCGCCACCGTGGAGGGTTCCATGGAGCTGGCCAGCCATGTGCTGAAGGGGCTGGAGAGAATCGGCAAGGTGCACCGCAAACGGGTGGAGCGGGCCGGTTTCGTCGTCCTCAAGTCGCCGGACATCCCCTCGATCCTGGTGGAGACCGCCTTCATCTCCAACCCCTCCGAAGAGCGCAAGCTGCGCAGCGGCGCGCACCAGCAGAAGCTGGCCAGGGCCATGCTCAACGGCCTGCGCACCTATTTCCGTGACCATGCCCCACCCGGCACCGTGCTGGCGGCCCGCAACAAGACCCTGGCGCAGGCCTCGATTCGCTGATCCCGCGCATCCCCCGCCACCGGGGGGATTCCGGCACCCTTTATTGACCCGGCATTGCCCGCCGTGGGCCCCATTGCCAAAATAGGGAACCCGGATCAGGTCGCTCCGTGCCCCGATCCGGGTTCCCTTACAGGGAGTTGTCCATTGGGGGAAGGATGCAAATCGATGGCTTGCGGGAGGCGTGGGTGCACCCCTTCCCCCAAGCCCCCTTCCCCCGGTACATGTTCAGAGGTTCCATAGGGTATGCCGCCCATCCAGCAACTCCCCCCGCAGCTCATCAACCAGATTGCCGCTGGTGAGGTCATCGAGCGTCCCGCCTCAGTGGTCAAGGAACTGGTGGAGAACAGCCTGGATGCCGGCGCCTCGCGGATCGACGTGGAGGTGGAGAAGGGCGGCATGGGCCTGATCCGGGTGCGCGACGATGGCTGCGGCGTGCCGAAGGATGAACTGGCCCTGGCCCTGTCGCGCCATGCCACCAGCAAGATCGCCTCCCTGGAAGACCTGGAACGGGTCGGCAGCCTGGGTTTTCGCGGTGAGGCCCTGCCCAGCATCGCCTCCGTTTCCCGTTTCAGCCTGACCTCGCGCACCGCCGACGCGGAACACGCCTGGCGGATCCGGGCCGATGGCGGCGACCGCATCGGCCCGCCCGTTCCCGCCGCCCATGCCCCCGGCACCAGCATCGAGGTGCGCGACCTGTTCTACAACGTGCCGGCGCGGCGCAAATTCCTGCGCACCGAGAAAACCGAATTCGGCCACCTGGAAGGGGTGATCAGGCGCATCGCCCTGAGCCGTTTCGGCACCGGTTTCCATCTCATCCACAACGGCCGTGCGGTGCTGCGCATGCGTCCGGCGCATACGGTGCAGGAGCAGTCCGGGCGCGTGGCCGCCGTCTGTGGCAGCGGTTTTCTGGAAAACGCCCTGCGCCTGGAACGCGAGGCGGGCGGTCTGCGTCTGAGCGGCTGGGTGGGGTTGCCGGCCTTCTCCCGCAGCCAGGCCGATCTGCAGTTTTTCTATGTCAACGGCCGCATGGTGAAGGACCGGCTGGTGGCCCATGCCGTGCGCCAGGCCTACCAGGACGTGCTCTATCACGGCCGCCACCCGGCCTTCGTGCTCTATCTGGAACTGGACCCGGCGCTGGTGGATGTGAATGCCCACCCTACCAAGCACGAGGTCCGCTTCCGCGAGTCGCGCATGGTTCACGACTTCCTCTTCGGTACCCTGCATCAGGCCCTGGCCGATGTGCGTCCCGGCCGGGAGGAGGGGGCCGCGCCTGTTGCCGTCCGCACGGAGATGGGCACGGCTCCGTCCGCCGCCCCACCGCCCCGGCAGGCGGACATGCCCCTGCGGGTGGCCGAGCAGATGAGCGCCTACCGTTCCCTGGGGGCGGCTCCGTCTCCGTCCACGGCCGGGGCGGCGCCCCTGGACATACCGGACGACGGGGAGGAGATGCCGCCGCTGGGTTACGCCCTCGCCCAGCTCCATGGTGTCTACATCCTGGCGCAGAACGCCGATGGCCTGGTGCTGGTGGACATGCATGCCGCCCATGAGCGCATCACCTACGAACGGCTCAAGCGCGCCCTGGAGGGAGACGGCGTGCGTTCCCAGCCGGTGCTGGTGCCGGCCACCCTGAAGGTCAGCCGCCGGGAGGCGGACCTGGCCATGGAACAGCACGAAGTGTTTGCAGAGCTGGGGTTCCGCGTCGAACGCATGGGGCCGGAGACACTGGTGGTGCGTGAAGTGCCGGCCCTGCTGGCCGGGGCCGATGTGGTGCAACTGGTGCGTGATGTGTTGTCCGACCTGGTGGCGCACGGCAGCAGCCGGCGCATCCGTGAATC
Source organism: uncultured Chromatiales bacterium (assembly GCA_964409585.1). GTDB lineage: Bacteria > Pseudomonadota > Gammaproteobacteria > JACKNK01 > CAYPEH01 > CAYPEH01. The sequence continues at coordinate 6,611 of CAYPEH010000092.1, forward strand.
CATCCATTCCGTTCTGGCGACGGTGGCCTGCCATGGTTCGGTGCGCGCCAACCGCAAGCTGACCCTGCCGGAGATGAATGCGCTGTTGCGTGACATGGAACAGACCGAACGCTCCGGTCAATGCAATCACGGCCGGCCCACCTGGACCCAGCTGAGCCTGAAGGAACTGGACGCCCTGTTCCTGCGCGGGCGTTGATCGCCCCACACCCGCGGGGGAGGGGAAATGTTCGTTGTAGGAGCGGCTTCAGCCGCGATCCTGTTTGCGTTATTTCTCGCGTTGTTCGCGGCTAAAGCCGCTCCTACGGTGGGGGTGGTCGGCGCCGTTTGAGGCAGGAGCGGCTTCAGCCGCGATCCCGACTCCCGTACCGTATATCCACGATCAGGAAGCGCCGGGTTCCCTCCGGCGTTTTCACACTCACTTCCTCGTCGATGGCGCGCTTCAGCAAGGCCTTGGCCATGGGGGAATCGACACTGATCCAGCCCTTGCCGGGATCGAATTCGTCGGCACCCACGATGCGATAGGTCCTTTCCACACCGGCCTGATCCTCCAGGGTGACCCAGGCGCCGAAAAAGACCCGGTCCGGGTCGGCCGGTGCCGTATCCACCACCTTCAGCCTGGGCAGGCGTACCTGCAGGTAGCGGATGCGGCGGTCGATCTCGCGCAATTCCTTCTTGCGGTAGATGTACTCGGCGTTTTCCGAGCGGTCGCCCTCCGCGGCGGCGGCCGCCAGGGCCTTGGTGACCTCGCGGCGGCGCTGCCACAGGGCGGTCGATTCCGCATGCAGGGCATCCCAGCCTTCGCGGGTGATGTACGGCGAGCTTTTTGGCGCGGGGGGGCGATAGCGGCCCATGGTGGTCGGCGTCGGTGCATCGGAAACGGACGGTGGGGAAATCATACTGACATGCGGGGGGATGGGGTAGGGAAGCTCCGGAAGGGGGGGCACGTCTCCCGCCAGCCGTTGATTGGCATCCTTCCCCCAATGGACAATCCCCTGCAAGGGGACTCGGATCAAGGCGCATGGCGACTTGATCCGGGTTCCCGTAGGATGCGCGCGATGATCGCCGCTCTCGCCCGCAACCTGGCCCGTCAGGCCGCCGAAAGCCACCAACGCCGTTGTCTGGCCGTCAGCGGTGGACGGGACTGGTGCCACCGCGTGGCCGGAGAGGCCCTGGCCGGGATGGGTGTCGATCCCCCGCAGGTGTTGTGGGTCGGCGGCCGGGCCCCGGCGGGGGTGCGGCGCCTGGATGCCGGGCAGGCTCTGCGTCGCCTGGGTTGCGAAGAGGCCGTGCAGGTGTTCGATGCCTGGAGCGGTTTCGATGTGGATGCCTTCGGAGCCTTGTCCGGAACCGTCCGGGGCGGGGGCCTGCTGTTGCTGCTGACACCGCCCCTGGACGAGTGGGAGGGATTCGCCGATCCGCAGAACGAGCGCCTGGCCGCCTGGCCGCGGGGGGGCGACGCGGTGGGGGGGCGCTTCTTCCGCCGTTTCGCCGGCCTGTTGCGCCGGGCTCCGGAGGTGGTCCTGGTGGAGGAGGGGAAGGCGGTGCCGGTTCCGCCGGAGCCCGTGTGGCTCGCCCCCGCCGGCTGGCGGGCACCGGCGGATGCGCCGCCGATCCTGCGTGCCTGCCGCAGCGGGGATCAATACGAGGCCGTGCGCGCCCTGTTGCGGCTGAAACGCCGGCGCCCCGTGGTGCTGATTTCCGACCGTGGCCGTGGCAAATCCACCGCCCTGGGGATTGCCACGGCGGAGCTGATGGCCACCGCATCGCACCGCATCCTGGTGACCGCCCCCCATGCCGATGCCGTCTTCCCCGTGTTCGAGCATGCCCGGCGGCTGCTTGGTTTGGCGGATTCCTCTGCCACGGTTATCCACCATCATGCCTCCAGCCTGGAATTCATGCCGCCGGACGAGTTGCTGCGCTCCCGGCCGCCGGCGGATCGGGTGCTGGTGGACGAGGCGGCGGCCATTCCGGCACCGCTGCTGGAGGGGTTGCTGCGGCACTATCCGCGTATTGCCTTCGCCACCACGGTGCATGGCTATGAGGGTACCGGCCGTGGTTTCGATCTGCGTTTCCGCCGCACCCTGGAGGAGAAGAGCCGTGGCCTGAAGACACTGTACCTGCGGCAACCGATTCGTTGGGCGGAGGATGATCCCCTGGAGGCCTTCGTCTTCCGGGCCTTGCTGCTGGATGCCAATGTGGTGGATCCGCAAAGGGTGGCTGGAGTGCGGGCCGGCGATTGTCTTCCGGAGCGTCTGGATCGCGACCGCCTGGTGGCGGAGGAGGCCACCCTGGGCGAGTTGTTCGGTCTGCTGGTCAATGCCCATTACCGCACCCGTCCCCATGATCTGCGCCACCTGCTCGATGCGCCCAACGTGTCCCTGTTCGTTCTGCGCCATGGCGGGCACGTGGTTGCCGCCGCGTTGGTGGTGGAGGAGGGTGGTTTCGATGCGCGGACCGCCCGCGCAGTATGGCAGGGCCGGCGCCGCCCCCGGGGGCACCTGCTGCCGGAGGTCCTGGCTGCTCATCTGGGGTTGGAGCAGGCGCCGCGTCTGCGGGGGGCGCGGATCATGCGTATCGCTGTCCATCCGGTGCTGCAGGGGCGCGGCCTGGGCAGCCGCCTGTTGGCGGGCGTGGTCGAGCATGCCTCGAAGTCGGGTCTGGATTATGCCGGTGGCAGTTTTGGGGCGACCGCCGGGTTGCTGGATTTCTGGCGCCGGGGCGGTTTCCGGCCGGTACGCCTGGGGGTGCGCCGTGGCGCCGCCAGCGGGGCCCACTCGGTTCTGATGCTGCGGCCATTGACCCCGGCGGGGGAGGCATTGTGTGCCCAGGCCGTGGATCGCTTCCGGAAGCTGTTCCCGCTGCAATTGGCCGATCCCCTGCGGGATCTCGAACCGGCCCTGGCCGCCCGTCTGTTGCACACGGGTGGCGGCATCGATCTGTCGGCCATGGATCGGCAGGACTGGCGCGACGTGGCCGGTTTCGCCTTTGGCCACCGGGACTACGAGACCTGTATCGCGCCCCTGCGTATGCTGGCCCTGGCCTGCTTGAGTGGCGACGGGCCTGTCCTGCCTGCGCCGGATCGTGATGCGCTGGTGGTCAAACTCCTGCAAAACCGTGATTGGTCCGCCTGTGCCGGGGTACTGGGGGTGTCCGGACGCGGGGGGGTGCTGGAGCGCCTGCGCGCGGTGTTCCGCGGCTTGTTGCGACGGTACGCTCCGGATCCGTCGCTCTTTCCGGGGGGGGCTGATTGTTGAAGTTCGCACCCCCTTGACTTTTCCGGGCGGGATCCGCAGCCTGCCGGGTTTTCGCAATCCCTGCACCGGGGCCGATGCCATGAGTGAAAAGTACGCCGCCTCCCTGAACCACTATGACCGGGCCGCCCACGAGGTGGTGGAACTGGGCAATCGTCTGATGGAGGCGGATCAGGACGCCGATGCCTGGGAGGTGGCGGCCGGGCTGTTGGCCGGCGCGGTGCATTTCTGGTTGTACGCCCACCAACCCTGCGGTGATCCCTCCTGCCGGGAATGCGAGGCGGTGGAGACGGCGGAGAAACGCGTGCAGCTGTTGTTGGAGGAAGTACGCCGTTCGGCCGGGGAGAGCGATTACTACCACAGCCCCTATGACATCAACGTGGGGCGGGCCTGATCGTTCCGCCGGGGGCTGCGCTCTTCACCGGTTTTTGCCGGGTCCCGCGCCCGCCTGAGGCGGCAACAGCCTGATTACTTGTGGAGAAACTGGATCAGCAGCCCGCCCAGGTCGATGACGTCACGGTCCCGCAGCGGTGTGCCGTGGGGGTCGGGGGCCTGGCCGTTCAACCGGATCTGCACGTTTTCCATGCCGCTTTCCGGTAGCGGTACCAGCACGTAGCCTCCTGTGCGCCGGGTGACCGCCGCCAGGCGCTTGCCGCCCCGTCCGATGCCGGTGACGGCCTTGTTCAAGGCCAGTGTCTGTCCGCTTTTGCTGCCGTTCAGAACCCGCAGTTCCGCAGCCTGGATCGGGGCCTCCGGGGCGGGGGGAGGGGTGTCC
>CAYPEH010000093.1:0-10614 GCA_964409585.1 uncultured Chromatiales bacterium
CCCCAAACCCCCTTCCCCCGGTACTTGTTCAGAGGTTCCCCAGACCGCTTCGACCGCGGCGGCCAGGATCGGCGCCAGTTCGATGACGTTGCTTGGGTGTGGCACGCTGTCGGTGCTCCACACCCGGTCGATCCCATGGTCCAGGCAGTGCTGCACGGCATCGCCGACGAACAGGGCATGGGTGACCACCAGGTCCACCGATGCCGCGCCGCTGGCGCGCAAGGCCATGGCGGCCTTGGCCGCGGTCCGGCCGGTGGAGGCCATGTCATCCACCAGCACTGCGTGGCGGCCGTGGAAATCGGCACCGGGCAGGGTGATTTCCACCTCGCGGTCGCCACGGCGCCTCTTTTCCGCGACGGCGAAATCCAGGCCGAGGGGCTCGGCGATGGATCGCACCCACTGTTCGGACTCGCGATCGGGCCCGACCAGGATCGGGTCTGGTACCTGGTCGTGGACGTAGGCGCCGATCAATGGGGCCGATGCCAGGCAGCGGATGCGTTGCAGCGGAATGGCCTCCCGCAGGCGGTGGATGCGGTGCAGGTGCGGATCGACGGTGATCAGTGCATCGAACAGACCGGCTTCGAATTCACCGATGACCTGCTGGCTGACCGCCTCGCCGGGATGGAAGGCCATGTCCTGGCGCATGTAGGCCAGGTACGGGACCACCAGGGTAAGGCGCCGCGCGCCCAGTTCACGGGCGGTGCGGGCGGTGAGCATCAGTTCCACCAGCTTGTCGTTGGCGGCGGTTTCACTGCAACAGATGACCACGTGACCGGGCACCGAGGGCGGCAGCCGCACCAGGCTTTCGCCATCGGGAAAGTGATGGATGCGCAGGGTTTTCAGCGGAACGTCCAGGGCCGCCGCCAGCCGTGCCGATTGCGCGGCGTAGTCGGGGAAGCCGAGGACGATGGTCGTGCGGTGCATGCTGTGGCCTGCCGTCAGAACTCCATGTAGCTGTCCCGCAGATCCTCGGCGCTTCCCAGCGTGTATCCGCTGTCCCGTTGCGCCAGTTCGCAGGCGAAATCGAAATCGGCGGGGAATACCGCGTGGATGCGGTAGAGGGGTTGTCCCCGTTTCACCTCGTCGCCCAGCTTGCACAGCAGATCCACGCCGGCGCTCTTGTCCATGGGGGCCCCGGCCAGGCGCGCGATGCGGGCCATCTGGAAATTGTCGATGCCCACCACGGTGCCCTTGTGTTTGGCCTTGACCTCGAAAGTCAGCGGGCCGGGCACGATGTGTTCGGTCTGTGGCCCCTGGGCATTGATGAGGGCCTCCATCTTGTCGCGGGCACGCCCGGAATCGAGGATATCGCGGGCGATGGCGAAGCCCTGTCCGCCGCGCACGTCCGGATCGAATTCGATGACCCGCCCGGCCAGCCGCAGGGCCTTGTGGCGCAGGTCCGCGGGGGCGTCGGGGTGATTGTCGAGCACCTGCATCACGTCCCGCGCCTCCAGGACCGGCCCGATGCCGCGGCCCACCGGCTGGCGGCCATCGGTGATGATGACCTCCAGCCGCAGCCCCAACTGATCACCGACGAATTCGAACAGCTTGCGCAGACGCAGGGCCTGATCCATGTGGCGCACCTTGGCGGTGGGACCCATCGGGATGTCGATCAGCAGATGGGTGGAACCGGCGGCCAGTTTCTTGGAAAGGATGGAGGCCACCATCAGGCCGTAGGAGTCGATGGACAGGGGGCGTTCCACCGAGATCAGCATGTCGTCCACCGGGGCCATCCGGGCCGTGCCGCCCCAGGCGAGACAGCCACGGTTGTGGCGGACGATGCGGCGCAGCTGCTCCATGGGCAGTTCCACCCGGCAGAGCACCTCCATGGTATCGGCGGTTCCGGCCGGCGAGGTGATGGCGCGGCTGGAGGTCTTCGGGATCAGCAGCCCATGGGCGGCGACGATGGGTACCACCAGCATGGAGGTGCGGTTGCCGGGGATGCCGCCTATGCAGTGCTTGTCTGCCACCAGGGGTTCATCCCAGTCCAGGCGGTCTCCCGATTCCACCATGGCGCGGGTCAGGTACAGCACTTCGTCACGGTCCAGGCCGGCCTGACCGGAGGCCACCAGGAAGGCGGCGATCTCCGTCTTGGAATAGCGGGATTCGGCGATGTCGCGGCAAATGGACCGGAGTTCTTCCGCGGTCAGCCGTTCACCGGCGATCTTGCGCCGCACCGCATCCATGGAACCGGGGGGTTCGGCGTGGGCCACGCGCGCCTTGTGCCCTTCGCGTGCCCCCAGTTGCTCGAATGCCTGTTCGGACAGGCCCAGTTCGCCCGGTGCCACCAGATTGGCATCGTCCACCACATTGAGGACGGCGAGAATGCGGCGGCCGTTCAGCTGCACCTCGACCTTGGACAGGGCCTGGAATCCTTCGGCGCGGTAGACCTCGCAGTCGCGGTGCAGGTAGGCGACGTTTTCGCGGTAGGTGTCGATGGCCACCCGGCGCAGGCTCAGATGGGGGACGTTTCGTGCTTTTCTCATGAGTAAACGGTATCGGGTAATCCGGCGATGATCCCTATGGATGTAATCGGGCTCCGTGTCCGCCCGGTTTCACCCCCGCTGCGGGCAGCTGTACCCCAGCGCGGCAGGGTGGTCTGGACGAAAAGGTGGCATGAGGCCATCGGCTCAAATGCGCCGGCCGGCCCATACGATACGGCCGATGAGGGCCAGTTCGGCGTCCGTTTTGTTCAAGTCCAGCTCGAATGCCTCATAGGCGGGATTGTCGCTTATGACGCGTACCTTCCTGCCTGGCAGTGGCTGGAGGCGCTTTACGAGGAGCGCGCCGTCCAAGTGCAGCACATAGATGCCGTCACTGCGCACAGTCTGCGCATTCCGGCGATCCACGAGAATGGTATCGCCGGGGCGGAGGGTTGGCTCCATCGATTCACTGTTCACTTCGATCAGGTAGAGATCCTCGGCATTGGCATGCAGTTCACGCCTCAGCCAGTCTTTCCGGAACGCCAGCCAATCGACGGCCTGGTCGGAGCCGGCCAGGGTGTCCACATGCCCGTTGCAGGGGGGGATGAATGTGTATTCATCTCCACCAGTCCACGGACTCTCGTCGGGCGTTCCCTCTTCCTGGAGGAACATGGGACCATCGCCAGTGACCAGCCAATGCACCGAGACACCGACGGCGCGCGCGATGGCCTCGATACGCGAGGCCTTCGGTTCCGTCTTGCCAGTCAGGTAGGTTTCCAGCGTGCGCCGGGGGATGGAGGTCTTCCTCGCAAGGGCATCGCCGCTTCCTGCCAGTTCTGAGCATTGCCTGATTCTGTCTTTTAGCATGATACACCTTTAGGATGGGTGTTCTGGCGCATGCGTTAGCTATTTTTTGCTATATATATGTCGTGTATCTGCGTTATTCCTCTGCAATAAGGCCGAAAACCGCTTGACATATAGCATCTTCCTGCTAGCATGTTTGTCCATGAACAAATCCCGAGAGGCAAAAAAACAGCCCCGACAGGACTGGCACCGGGCCGACATTGTGGCCGCCCTGCGCAAGGCTGGGTGGTCGATCCGGAAGCTTTCCCTGCACCACGGCTATGCATCTCCGTCGACACTGGTGCATGCGCTGGACCGTCCCTGGCCGAAAGGAGAACGCTTGATTGCAGAGGCCATCGGCATTGATCCTGCTTCGATCTGGCCAAGCCGCTACGCACGACGTTCCACGGTCGCGAAAGAGTCTACCACCGGAAATAGGAACGGTAGTCGAACTAAATAAAATACCTATATCGGGGACAAACAATTACAATGCCCGCGGAGTGCGATGCCAAGAAGCGCCAAACGAGAATCTTCATGAGTCATAGCAATAAACTGCGTACGATTGTCGGGCTTACAGCCAAGGATACTCTGACGATCAGTGCCTTTCGTGACACGTTGCTGGAGATCCTGGGAAGTCAGGCGGATGCCTACCGGCAATGGTTCCGGGACAAGCTGCAATGGCCCGATGAAGCGGGTGACCCCCTGTTGCCGGGTACGCTGGAAAGTTACATCGACAGCGATCACGACGCCCGGTTCTGCATGTTGCAGTACAAGCAGGCCCTGCACTGGCACCAGGGGGGACTCAACGCGGAACATGCCCTGGCGGCGCAGAGCCATTTGCGGCAGATCCTCATGTCCAACGACAGTATCTGCCGCAAGCGGGATCTGATGCGGTCTCTGTGCCGGGTGGTGGACCTGGCGCAGGCGGTTCAGGCGATGGTGTTCCACGTGGTCATCACCCTGGAGCGTCTGGCTCATACGGCTGAACACGAACTGCACCGCATCCGCCAGGACTCCGACGACATCCTCAGTGTCCGTTCCAGCGATCTCCTGCGGGCCTATTCCGAGCATCTGGCCTGGAACATGAAAGCCTATGCCCTGGCCCTGGGGGAGTCGCCCGCCGGGGTCGAACTGGAGATCTCCCCCCATAAGTGCGCCGTCGGCCGCTGGTTGGCCAATGGCGGCCTGCATGTGATCCCGGAAGAGGAGCGTAGCGGTTTCACCGCCACCCATGAGCGCCTGCACCGGCTGGCGGCGGAGATCCTGGAACAGGCTCATGCCGGCAACCCATTCAATATCGTCGACTACCTGATGGATATGGAGGCCGCCTCCGACCAACTGGTGGCGGTGATGGCCCATGCGATCGATCTGGAACTGCGCCAACTGGCCGCCGAGGATTCATTGACCCATCTCGGCAACCGGAGGCTGTTCGAACGGGACATGGAACGCCATCTGGCCCAGGCGCGGCGGAACGGCTCCGGCCTGGGCCTGCTCTTTCTCGATGTGGATCACTTCAAGCAGGTCAACGACCGCTACGGCCATGATGTCGGGGATGAAGTGCTGCGCAGCACCGCGGGCCGCCTGGTGGAACTGCTGCGCAGCGCCGACAGCGTCTATCGCTGGGGTGGTGAGGAGTTCACCTTCCTCGGTTGCGCCAGCGGCCAGCAGGAGTTGGAGAAGGTGGCGGAGCGCCTGCGGCGGGGTTTCGAACAGACGCCGGTCTATACCAGCGATGGCCTGCTGGATCTGACCGTCAGCGTCGGCGGTGTGTTCTGCCAGCCCCATGACACCGAGGTCAGCAGCCATGACCTGTTCCGCGTGGCGGATGCCAACATGCATGTGGCCAAGAAGCAGGGGCGTAACCGTGTCATGGTTACGGAATTCCCCGCCGGGCAGTGATTTACGGTGACCGATCGGGTAGAATCGCGCCCATTTTCAGTCTTTCGAGGTACGCATCCATGCCGATCTATGAATACCGCTGTGATGATTGCGGTCACGAGCTGGAGGCCATGCAAAAGATGTCGGACGAGCCGCTGACCGATTGCCCTGAATGTGGCAAGCCGGCTCTGAAGAAGCTCATCTCCGCCACCGGATTCCGTCTCAAGGGCGGTGGCTGGTATGAAACCGACTTCAAGGGTGGCAACCAGCGTAACGTGGCCAAGAGTGACGCGCCGTCTTCCGCCTGTGGAACCAGTGCCTGCCCGGCCTGCGCCGGCGACTGACGGTAGCCACTGTCCATGGCAGCGCCCCCCGCCGTGGGGGCGCTTTTCTTTGCAGCATACGGACCTCTCGTTGCATGGACCGCGGCCAGTCCGTAACATCCGCCCACTTTTTTCACTGACTCAGTTTTATTTCCGGACACGAACATGCGCAGCCATTATTGCGGTCAGGTCACCGAAGACCTGCTGGACCAGGAAGTGGAATTGTGCGGTTGGGTCAACCGCCGCCGTGACCACGGGGGGGTCATTTTTCTCGACATGCGTGACCGCGAGGGTATCGTGCAGGTGGTGTTCGACCCGGATGCCGTCGAGGCCTTCGCCACCGCCGAGAAGGTTCGCAACGAGTATGTGTTGCGCATCAGGGGCCGCGTGCGGCGCCGCCCGGAAGGCACCGAGAACGCCGACATGGCCACCGGCCAGGTGGAGGTGTTGGGCAGGGAACTGGAAATCCTCAACGGTTCCGAAACGCCCCCGTTCCAGTTGGACGACGAGGATGTCGGCGAGGAGACCCGCCTGCGCTACCGCTATGTGGATCTGCGCCGTCCGGAGATGTTGCAGCGTCTGCGCCTGCGCGCACGGATCACCCACAACCTGCGCGGCTTCCTCGACGGGCACGGTTTCCTCGACGTGGAGACCCCGACCCTGACCCGTGCGACGCCGGAAGGCGCCCGCGACTATCTGGTGCCCAGCCGCACCCATCCCGGCGAGTTCTTCGCCCTGCCTCAATCGCCGCAGTTGTTCAAGCAACTGCTGATGATGAGTGGTATCGACCGCTACTACCAGATCGCCAAATGCTTCCGCGACGAGGACCTGCGCGCCGACCGTCAGCCGGAATTCACCCAGTTGGACATCGAAACCTCGTTCATGGACGAGGAGGACATCATGGGGCTCATGGAAGACATGATGCGCAACCTGTTCACCCATGTGCTGGGTGAGACGCTGCCCAATCCCTTCCCGCGCATGTCCTACGCCGAGGCCATGGACCGCTTCGGCTCCGACAAGCCCGACCTGCGCATCCCGCTGGAACTGGTGGAACTGTCCGACCTGATGGAAGGCGTCGAATTCAAGGTGTTCGCCGCTCCGGCCAAGGACCCCAAGGGCCGTGTCGCTGCCCTGCGCCTGCCTGGCGGCGCCACGTTGTCGCGCAAGGAAATCGACGAATACACCGATTACGTGGGCCGTTATGGCGCCAAGGGCCTGGCCTGGATCAAGGTCAATGACCTGTCCAAGGGACGGGAGGGCCTGCAGGCGCCCATCGTCAAGTTCTTCGACGACGATACCCTCCAGGCCATGCTCGAACGTACCGGTGTGGAGACCGGGGACATCCTCTTCTTCGGCGCCGACAAGGCCCGCGTGGTCAACGAGGCCCTGGGTGCCCTGCGGGTCCGCCTGGGCCATGACCGCAGCCTGGTGGAACACGGCTGGCGCCCGTTGTGGGTGGTGGATTTCCCCATGTTCGAGTGGGACGAAAAGGCCAACCGCTGGACCGCCCTGCATCATCCCTTCACCGCCCCGGCCACGGACGATCCGGCGGAACTCACCGCCGATGCCGGCAACGTGCTGTCGCGGGCCTATGACATGGTGCTGAACGGCACCGAGGTGGGGGGAGGCTCGGTACGCATCCACACCACGGCCATGCAGGAGGCCGTGTTCGGCCTGCTCGGCATTGGCGAGGAGGAGGCCAGGGACAAGTTCGGATTTCTGCTGGAGGCCCTCAAGTATGGCGCCCCGCCCCATGGTGGCATCGCCTTCGGCCTCGACCGCCTGGTGATGCTCATGACCGGGGCCGGCTCCATCCGCGAAGTGATGGCTTTCCCCAAGACCCAGACCGCATCCTGCCCGTTGACATTGGCCCCCTCGTCGGTGAGCGACATGCAGTTGCGGGAACTGAACATCCGCTTGCGCAAGACACCGTAGCGGTCCGGGACCGTGGCGAAACGCCCCGAATCGGTGCTGGTGGTGGTCCACACCCGCGCCGGACAAGTGTTGATGCTGGAGCGTATCCGGCCGCGGGGGTACTGGCAGTCGGTGACCGGCAGCCTGGAATGGGGCGAGCTCCCCGCCCAGGCGGCACGCCGGGAACTGGTCGAGGAGACCGGCCTGGTGGGGTTGGAACCCAGGGACCGGCAGCGGAGCAACCGCTTTGAGATCATGGGCCAGTGGAGCGACCGCTACGCTCCCGGCGTGAAGGAAAACCTGGAACATGTCTTCACGCTGGAGCTGGACGATTGCGTGGAGATCCGTCTCGATCCCCGGGAGCATTGCCGCTACCGGTGGATGGAACGGCAGGAGGCGGCCGAACGGGCCTTTTCCTGGAGCAACCGGGACGCCATCCTGGATTTCGTGCCGGCGGGCCCGGAAGAGTAGCGATGAGATGAAGTGTCCGGGACGTGCGGCCGGATACCGGAACCGGAACGAGGTAGTGATGCAGGCGCAGGCCATTCAGCAATACAACCTGCTGGACGACACACAATGCGAGGAACGGATCGTCGCCGCCAAGCAGGCGCTGGGCGACCGGGTGGTGATCCTGGGACACCACTATCAGCGTGACGAGGTGTTCCGGCATGCGGATTTTTCCGGGGATTCCCTCAAGCTGTCACGTCAGGCGGCGGAAAGCGGTGCCGAATACATCGTCTTCTGTGGCGTGCATTTCATGGCCGAAGTGGCGGACATACTCTCCCGCCCGGAGCAAGTCTCCATCCTGCCGGACCTGGCCGCAGGCTGTTCCATGGCCGACATGGCCAACCTGGCCAGGGTGGAACGCGCCTGGCAGGAACTGGCCACGGTGCTGGACCCCGACCAGCACATCACCCCGGTCACCTACATCAATTCCGCCGCCGACCTGAAGGCCTTCTGCGGCCGTCACGGCGGTATCGTCTGCACCTCCAGCAACGCCCGCAATATCCTGGAATGGAGCTTCGGGCGCCGCGAAAAGGTACTGTTCTTCCCGGACCAGCACTTGGGCCGCAACACCGGTTACGCCATGGGCATACCCCTGGAGGAAATGGTGGTGTGGGATTTCGACCGGCCCATGGGCGGTCTCACCCCCGAGCAGATCCGCAAGGCGCGCATGATTCTCTGGAAGGGCTTTTGTTCCGTGCATCAGATGTTTCAGCCGGAACACATCGATGCCTTCCGGGCCAGGTATCCGGACGCCAAGGTGGTGTCCCATCCGGAATCGCCCTTCGAGGTCTGTCAGAAATCCGATGCGGTGGGCTCGACGGAAATGATCATCAAGACCGTGCGTGACTCACCGCCGGGCACGCGCTGGCTGGTGGGCACCGAACTCAATCTGGTGAACCGGCTGCATGATCAGTTCAAGCATGAAGGCAAGTCGGTCCATTTCATGGCGCCCACGGTGTGCATGTGTTCCACCATGTTCCGCATCGATCCCCAGCATCTGGCCTGGACCCTGGAAAATCTCGTGGCGGGCAAGGTGGTCAACCGGGTCCGTGTGGCGGCGGAGGAGGCCGATCTGGCCCGCCTGGCGCTGGAGCGGATGCTGGACGCCTCGCCGTGAGCTCTCGAAGCGTTCCCGGCAGATCGGGGTCCGCCGGGACGCCGCGTCCGGCGGCGGTCAGAGGAAGGCCAGCACTTCCTGCTCGATATCCTCCTTGTCGATCACGGTCTTCTGCGCGATGTCCTTTTCGAACAGTTCCTCGATCCGCGCCGGGATGCGGGTGTTGGCCAGGCGGGCGATGGACTTCAGGGCATCGATGTCGTGGGTGTCCACTTCACCGGTGAGGGCGTTGGCGATGGTCGGCGAGAACTTGGTCCATTCCGCGGTGGAGTAGGCGATGGTCTTCAGCGGCTTTTCGCGGCGGGTGTCATGGGCCTTGAAGCAGGTAGCCGTGTGCGGATCCATCAGGTAGCCGTTGTCGAAGGCGCTGCGGATATAGGCCTTGCCTTCCTCGTCGTCGCAGAAATCGGCACTGAAGACGGCCTGCAACCGGGTCAGTTCATCGGCGCTCAATTCGTAGTGTCTTTCCTCGTCCAACTGCCGCATCAGGTCACGGGTGCGTTCCGCGCCGTAGAGATCGTAGAGCACACGCTCCACGTTGGAGGACTTGAGGATGTCCATGGCCGGTGAGGTGGTGCCGATCACTTGGCGGTCGCGCAGATCGTAGCGTCCGTGGTTGATCAGGTCGGTGAGCACGTTGTTGCGGTTGGATGCGATGAGGATCTTCTCCACCGGCAGGCCCATCTTCATGGCGTAATAACCGCCCAGGGCGTTGCCGAAATTGCCGCTGGGCACATTCAGGTAGACCTTCTCGCCCAGTTCGATGGCGCCCTGGCGCACCAGCTCCAGGTAGCTGTGGATGTGGTAGATCTGCTGAAAGATGATGCGTCCGAAATTCACCGAGTTGGCGGCGGACAGGAGGGTCTGCTTCTCCTTCAGCCGGGCCTTGAACTCCTCCGAGGCCAGCAGTGTCTTCAGGGCCGACTGGGCATCATCGAAATCGCCGTGGATGCCGATCACCTTCAGGTTGGCGGCATCCTCGGTGACCATCTGCAGGCGCTGCACATCGGATGTGCCGCCGTCGGGATAGAGGCAGGCGACCTTGACGTTCGGGCGGTTCTTGAAGGTCTCCAGGGTGGCGGGGCCGGTGTCGCCGCTGGTGGCCGCCAGGATCAGGTAGTTCTCGCCACGTTTCTGCGCCAGGTCCGACAGCACCACGCCGAAGGGCTGCAGGGCCATGTCCTTGAAGGCGCGGGTGGGGCCGTGGTAGAGCTCGCTGACGTACAGGTCGTCGTCCACCTTCACCACCGGTACCGGGTTGGCCGGGTCGTCGAAGCCGTCATACAGGTTCAGGGCCTGGTCGATCACCACGGGGTCGATGTCGATCTCGAAGGCCGACAGGACGCCGCGTGCCAGGGTCTTGTAGTCCGAGCCCAGGTGGGCGCGGAGGAAATCCAGGCCCAGCGCGGGCAGGGACTCGGGCACGTAGATGCCGCCGTAGGAGGACATGGGGCTGAGGATGGCGGCGGAGAAGCTGACCCGTGCCGGTCGCTGGCCGTCGTTGCCGCGGGTTTCGATGAAGTTCATGCTGGATCGGATGCCGTGTACAAGAAGGCGCGGGATTATACCTGAGTCCGGCCGGCTGTTAGGGAACCTCTGAATAAGTACC
>CAYPEH010000094.1:0-10536 GCA_964409585.1 uncultured Chromatiales bacterium
GGGTGCGGGAGCGGACGCCGCGCCCCGGTTCCAGAACGTTTTCCTTCGGCCGCCACGCGCCCCGTCTCCGTCAAGCGTTACACTCTCGCGATCCGAGGCGCACCCTCGCTGTCCCACTTTTTCGTTTCGACCCCCCTAAGTCCGACAGGGTCCTAATACAACGCGCGCCAGAGCAGTGAGCCGCCGCTGCCGATGAGCAACAGGCCGATGATCAGAAACAGTTGCCGGCGACCGAGGCCCAGGTGCAGGTGATGGCCGATATACATGCCCGCAGCCATGGCCGGCAGTCCGGTGAGGAGGGCCGTCAACATGCCGTCCTGAAACAGCAGGCCGGCAAAGCCCAGCGACAGCAGGCGCGCGCTGCCCTCCAGCATGAACAGGCTGGAAAAGGTGGCTCGTGTCTCCGATGGGTCGTGCAGGCGGTGGCTCAGGTAGATGACGAACGGTGGTCCGCCGGTGGCGAACAGGGCGCCGATGGCACCGCCACTGAATCCGGCCGGCAACGCCCACCAGCGGGAAATGGGTCTTTCGCCGTGCAGATCCAGTGCACTGCGTATGCCGAAGGCCACGATGAACAGGCCGAGGGCCAGCATGAGTGGTTCCTGCGGCAGCCTGGCCAGTGCCGATACCCCCACGGCGATGCCCACCAGGGAGGCTGGAAGCAGGCGGCGGATTTCCTGCCAGTGGATATGCCGGTTGCGCCAGCCGGAGGCACTGAGTGCGCTGGAGGCGATCAGATCGAGTGTCACCACCAGGGGTACGGTGAATGGCAGGGGCAGGATGTGGGCCAGCAGTGGTACTGCCAGCAGTGCCGAACCAAAGCCGGAGATGCCGCGGATCAGGTAGGCGGAAAAGAGTATCGCTGCAACGAACGGGAGTTCATGGGTCTCCATGATGCTGTGGCAGTCTGTGCGGCCGGGGTCAGTCGCGCCAGCTCGCAAGGATCCGCATGCACAGGGCGTTGATCTCCCGGGCCCGCTGTTCGGAACCGGCCTCGTTGTAGCAGCGCAGTTCGGGGGCATTGCCGGAGGGGCGGAAGTGCACCACCTCGTCGTTGGCGAAGGTCATGCGCAGGCCGTCGGTGGTGTCCAACTCCTTCAATTCGCCGAAGTGGTCGCCCAGCGTGGCGGCGATGGCCTCGTGGTCGGCGGCAAGCTCGGCAATGCGCCGCCGGCTCAGTTCAGTGGGAAAGTCCTTGAGCCGGTCGCTGTAGGTGAAGCGGGGGGGGAGGTCGCTGGTCAGGGTGGATACGGGCACGCCACGGCGGCGCGCCTCCACCAACAGGGCCACGGCCACGATCATGGCGTCGCGGGTGGGCAGCGGGTCCAGGTGCCGGCCGCCACGTTCGATCCTGTCGGCGATGAGGAAGCCGCCGTTGGCTTCATAACCGACCACGCCGGTGCATCCTTCGGCCATGGCGGTGTTCATGGCCTCCACCACATAGGGGGAGCCGATGCGGGTGCGCAGCACGCGCTCGAACCAGCCGCACTTCTCCACCACCGTGTTGCTGCTCACTGGTGTGGCCACGCAATGGGCGCCGAGGTGGCGGGCGCAGAGCACGCCGGCAACGTCGCCACGCAGCCAGTGGCCGTTTTCATCGCCGATCAGCGGCCGGTCTCCGTCGCCGTCGAAGGAGACCAGGGCGTCGTACCGGCCGCTGGCGGCCCAGCCGGCGGCCAGCTCCACGTCCTCGGGGCGGATGGCCTCGGTGTCCACCGGGATGAAGACCTCCGAATACCCCAGTCTGTCCACCTGCGCACCCAGCCCGAGCAGGACTTCCTCGGTGGCCTGGCGGCCGACACCGGAATGGCCATACAGCCCGATACGCAGGCCGGCCAGCGCGTCGGCCGGGTAGAAGTCCAGGTAGCGGCGCAGGTACAGCGCATGGGCGTCGCCATCCTCGGGGGGCAGTTCGGGGGTGTGCCGGAAACGACCCTCGGCATCGAACAGCCCCTCGGGCAGATTCACCACCTGATCGCGGATGCCTGCCTCGTCGTTCTTGAGGATCTCCCCCGTGGCGGTGTTGAACTTGATGCCGTTGCGATTGTCGGGAATGTGGCTGCCGGTGACCATCAGGTTGGCGATGCCTTCGGCCATGCCGTAGAGGGCGATGGCCGGTGAGGGTATCCGGCCGCAGTGGACCGGAGTATAGCCGCCGTCGCGGATGGCCTGGATGGCCGCCGCCATGATACGGCCGCTGCTGGGGCGGAAGTCGCCGGCCACGGCCACCCGTTCGCCGGGCCGCAGGCGTTCCTCACCGGCCAGGTACTGGAGGAAGCCGGCCGTGTAGGCATAGCAGACGAGGTCGGTCATGTCCGTGACCAGGCCGCGTGCGCCGCTGGTGCCGAATTTGACGCCGCTGCTTTCCATCAGGTCCGCGATGCGGATGGTGGGGGTGGGTGCTTGATTCATGATCGTGGCTCGATAGGCGGGTGGGGACTGTCCGGGCGGCGGATGGGTTGGGTATGTGGCAGTGGCCCGGTCAGGGCATGAAGGGATTCATGATGCCCATGGGCCGGGCCATCTGACGTGCGTTCTCACGCATCACCGCGACACTGTTGGTCATGTGGGCAAAGCGGGTGTCTATATTGGTCATACCCTGGCCGAGCAGGCCCATGTCCGTTTCGATGGTGTCCATCTGCCGCGTCATCTCGCTCATGGTGGTGCTGACCCTGGGCAGGGATTCGGCCATGGCGCGGGTGTGGCCGTTGATGCTGTCCATGTGCTGCATGTGCCGGTCGAAGGACTGTATCCGGGCGGTGATGGAGGTCATGTCACGGTTTACTTTTTTCAGGTTGGTATGCATGGAGTCCATGTTATCGACGATACCGTTGAGATCCTGATAGAGGACATGGATGAAATAGACATTGAACACGGCCAGCACCAGAAGCAGCACGGAAATCACCAGGATCACCATGTTGGTGATTTCAAAATGGCGATGGCGCTCATCCAGGTGGAACTGGGTTTCACGCCCCAGACGTGCGACCAGTTCCACGGCTATGCGTTTGGCTTCTTCCGCCAAGGGATACTCCTAGGAATCTTGCCCGGCCTGTCGCCAGATGGGCTCAAGGGAAGGGGAACATCTTGTTCATGGTCCGCGCCGGCTGGGCCATGCGATGCATGTCGGCGCTCATGCGCAGCACGTCGAAGTTCATGTGGTCGATGGCGTTGGAGATGTTGCCGACGTTGTTGCGCATCACCACCACATGCTGGCCGATATCGCCCATGCTGCCGCGTATGGATTCCATGTTTTCGGCGATGACCAGCATTTCCCGGTCCATCACCGCGGTCTGTTTGTCGATCCCATCCAGCAGTGCAACGCGCTTTTCCATCGAGCCGATATAGGTGTTGATGCGACCCATCTGTTCCGACACGGAGTCGAAATGGTTGTTCATGTTGGCGACCACGCTGGAGATGCGGTTGATCTGCGCGGACAGGGTCAGTAACAGGATCAGGATGGAAAAGGCGATGACGGCAAGGACGAGAACGCCTCCGCGGACGGCGTAATTGAGACGGTTGGAGAGGCGGTTGGTGAGATCGATCTGGCTCAGCATGATGCCTTCGAAAGAATCGATGGCGCGGCGGAACTGCTGATCGAGGATCTTGTCGCTGTCGATCCCGTTGGTGGCGGATTTGTTCGCCATGTAACGCTCTCCCAAGACGGCAATCCGCAAAGGGTAGCGCAAACGGGCGGCAAAAGTCTGTCCCGGGCGGATATTTCCCGGCCGGGACAGACAGGGGCCGGGACAGACAGGCTGCCGGTTACTTGAGGCGGTTGAGGCCCATGATCCTCAGCGCCAGCTTCTGGTAGCTGGGTTCGGTGGCACCTTTTTTCATGTTGCGGATGAAGTATTTCTCGAACAGTACCTTGGCCCAGTGCACCCACTTGCCCTTTTTGAACCAGGTGATGTTGCGGGGCGGGATCTGCGGCGCGGCGATGAAGGCGGCGCCGGTATCGCCCAAGTCGGCCAGGCAGAAGGCATTCCAGCTGGCGACCTTCTCCGGCGCCTCGCCGGCCAGGTCGTGTTTGATGTTGTGGGCCACGGCGGTGACCATGGATTCGATCATGTAGCCGGTCTTGGGGGTGCCGGTGGGCACCGGGGTGGTCTCCACCGGCGGGATGGCGATGCACACGCCGAGGGAATAGATGTTGTGCCACTTGGGGTTGCGCTGGTATTCATCCACCTTGACGAAGCCGCGCGGGTTGACCAGATCCTCGCCGACGGCGTTGACCACATCCACGCCCTTGAAGGCCGGCAGCATCATGGAATAGTCGAACTCCAGTTCATGCTGCTTGATCACCTCGCCCTTGTCGTCGTATTCATCGACGAACATCTTGCCTTCTTCCACCTTGGTCACCTTGGCGTTGGTGATCCAGGTGATGTGGCGGTTGCGCATTTCCGACTCCAGCATGCCCTTGGAATCGCCCACGCCGCCCAGGCCCAGGTGGCCGATGTAGGGTTCGGAGGTGACGAAGGTCATCGGCACCTTGTCGCGGATGCCACGCCTGCGCAGGTCGGTGTCCATGATCATGGCGTACTCGTAGGCGGGGCCGAAACAGGAGGCCATCTGCACCGCACCGACCACGATCCGGCCCGGATTGGCACAGAATTTCTCCCAGGCCTCGTAGGCGCGTTCGGCATGGTCCACGGTGCACACCGACTGGGTGTAGCCCTTGGGGCCGAGACCTTCCACTTCATCGAAGGCCAGCTTGGGGCCGGTGGCGATGACCAGGTAGTCGTAGTTCAGGGTCTCGCCGTTGCCCAGCACCACCTGGTTGTCGTCCGGTTTCAGTTCCACGGCCGGCGAGGGGATGAAGCGGATCCCCTTGCGTTTGAGCGGTGGCTCCAGCTCGAAACTGATGTCCTCACGGGTACGCCAGCCGACAGCAACCCAGGGGTTGGAAGGGACGAAATGGAAGCTGGGGTTGTGGGAGACGACGGTGACTTCGTGGCCCTTGCCCAGTGTCGCTTTGATGTCGTAGGCGGCTGGCAGGCCGCCGGTGCTGGCGCCGATGATGACGACGTGAGCCATGATGCTTTCCTCCGGTGGTCATGTTCTTGTGGATAGACAGGGCGCTGGAGTTTGGAGGTGTATGGGCGGAAATGCAACCCGTTTGTGGTAGATAAGTTGTTGTTAATATTACAAACAAGTCCTTTTCGGAAGTGTGGTTTTGGTGTCGTCGGGGTGGTGAGTGGAGGACAGGCGGCCATGTTTGCCGCCGTTCCGGCCTATCCGTCAGTCCTGAGGAATGAATGCAGCACTTCACGAATGTGGCTGAATTCGTCCTCCATTCGCTCGATCAGTCCCTCGCCGTTTTGCGCATTCGCCGGGTCTATGTTGCCCAGCCGTAGCGCCAGTTCCTTCATCATGGGTGCGCCAATGTGCTCGCTGCTGCGCAGAAGTGTGCGTGCGGTCATTCGCAAGCCATTGAAATCCCTGCCTGCAAGGTCCGCGCGCAGTGAGCTGAGCAGGCGTTTGGTATCGGCAAGATAAGCGTGCAGGATTTCCTCGAACTGCTCCCCGCTTTCTTCACGCAGTTGCATGATGGTGGCGCGATTGAGTGCGGGGCCCGGACCGTCCTGATGGATGGTGTCGGGTGGCGGTGTGTCGCTGTCGGTGGGTTTGTCCGCGGGCTTGAGCCAGTTGTCCAGGGTCTTGCGCAGGGTGTCCAGTTTGACCGGCTTGGCGATGTAGTCGTCCATGCCGGCGGCGATGCATTTTTCCCGGTCACCGGCCATGGCGTTGGCCGTCATGGCGACGATGGGGATGCACGGGTGACCGCCCTTGCCGGCACGGATTTCCCGCGTGGCCTCGAAACCATCCAGTACCGGCATCTGGCAGTCCATCAGCACCAGGTCGTAGTGGCCGGACGCCAGTTTCTCCAGTGCGATCTGGCCGTTTTCGGCCACTTCGGCATGCAGGCCGAGTTTTTTCAGCATTCCCAGTGCCACTTTCTGGTTGACGATATTGTCTTCCGCAAGCAGTACGCGGCCCGTCAGGGTGGTGTCGTCCCGTGGGCGTGGCTTGGTGCTGATGGCCCGTTTGTGATTGCGTCCGGCGACGTCGGCAATGACGTTGTAAAGGATGGACTGGCGCACCGGTTTGCTGAGCCCGGCCTCGATGCCGATGTCCCGCAGGTTTTCATCCGGCTGCCCGACCGAACTGAGTATGATCAGACGGGTGCTGGCCAGTGTGGGGTCCACCTTGATGTATTTCGCCAGGGTGAGCCCGTCCGTGCCGGGCATCTGCATGTCGAGTATGGCCAGGTCGAAGGGGTGGCGGTTGCTTTGGGCGTTGCGCAGTTTTTCCAGCGCCTGCAAGCCGTCGCTGGCGGTGTCGAATTCGAGCCCCCAGCTGTGCAGATAGTGGCCGATGATGGTCAGATTGGTCGCGTTGTCGTCCACCGCCAGGACGCGGATCCCCTCCAGGTGATGACGTGAGCGGGGCATCTCTTCGTTGTCCACGCGCCCCAGGCGTACGGTGAACCAGAAACGGGAACCCCTGCCGGGCTCGCTGTCGACACCGATCTCGCCGCCCATCAATTCCACCAGTTGCTTGGAGATGGTCAGCCCCAGGCCGGTGCCGCCGAAGCGG
The DNA here is from genome assembly GCA_964409585.1 of uncultured Chromatiales bacterium. Taxonomy (GTDB): domain Bacteria; phylum Pseudomonadota; class Gammaproteobacteria; order JACKNK01; family CAYPEH01; genus CAYPEH01. The sequence continues at coordinate 6,598 of CAYPEH010000094.1, forward strand.
CGGGTGGTGGAACCGTCTGCCTGGGTGAAGGGGGTGAACAGGCGCTGGATGTGTTCCCTGTCGATACCGATGCCGGTGTCACGCACCTCGAAACGCAATTGCACGGTCGATTCCGATTGCTGGAGCAACTCCACCCGCAGCACCACCTCGCCGGCTTCGGTGAATTTCACGGCATTGCCGAGGATATTGGTCAGTACCTGGCGCAGCCGGGTGGGGTCGCCGATCACCCGGTTGGGGATGCCGGTGTCGATGAAGCAGGCCAGTTCCAGCTTCTTGCTGCGGGCACGGGCGGCCAGCAGTGTGGCCACGTCTTCCGTGGTCTGCTCCAGATCGAAGGGTATGGATTCCAACTCCAGTTTGCCGGCTTCGATCTTGGAAAAATCGAGTATGTCATTGATGACGGTGAGCAGGCTCTCGGCCGAGTTGTGGGCGGTGCTGATGTATTCACGCTGCTCACGGTCCAGATTGGTCTGGGAGACCATTTCCAGCATTCCCAGCACACCGTTCATGGGGGTGCGGATTTCATGGCTCATATTGGCCAGGAATTTGGCCTTGGCCTCCACGGCATCCTCGGCGGCACGGCGGGCGCGCTCGGATTCACGGCGGGTTCGGTCGTCGGCGATGGCCAGGCCGATGGTCTCGCCCACCAGGCGAAGCATCTCCAGACGGGCAGGGTCATAGGACGGCTCGGTGTCGGCATAGAGAATCATCACCCCCAGGGTCAGCCCGGCGTGGGTCAGGGGAACGATATAGTTGCCGTAGGGGCGGTCGGCGGGGGCCGGCCGATCGTGGCGGGTATCGGTCTGGCTGTTGTCGGAGATCAACAGCTCTCCGCTGGCGGCGGCGCGGCCGCAGAGGCATTCACCGAAGCCCAGGTTCCTCTTGGAACAGATGAAGTTATCGGGGAAGTCGCCCAGGAACAGAGTGGGCTCCAGGTGGGGGCTGTCATCCGGCTGTATGAAGATACCGCCCTTGCGGATGTGGCGCAGTTCCTCCATCTCGAACAGATGCTCCAGTACCCGCTCCAGTCGCTGTTCCAGGGGGGCATTGCCTTGCAGGGTCTGCGCCACCAGGGCACGGATGTTGGCCGCTTCGTTGATGGTCGCCTGGCGTTGTTCGCGGTCCACGTCGTCGCTGATGTCCCGTTGCACGCCCACATAGCCCAGCAGTTCATGGTCGTCGCTGTAGATCGGGGTGATGGTGGTCTGTGCCCAGTACAGTTCCCGGTCGTCGGGGTGGCGGGGGATGCGGCGGTTGAGCAATCGTCCGGACCAGGTCTCACCGTTTTCCAGTGCCTGCCATAGTTCCTTGTAGATTCTGTCGGGCGTGCGGCCACTTTGCAGGATGCTGGTTTTGCGGCCCAGTGCCTTTTCCGCGCTCCAGCCGGTGATGTGCTCGAAGGCCGGGTTGGTGTAGACGATCCGGGCCTCGGTGTCGGTGATGATGATGGCGTCGCCACTGGAGCGGACCGACATGGCCAGGCGGCGCAGTTCCAGTTCCGCTTCGCGGCGTTCGGTGATGTCGCGAAAGATCAGCGCCGAGCCGCTGTGTTCGCCGTTTTCGAAAATGGGATAGATCATGGCGGAAACCGGTATCCGCCGTCCGTCGTTCAGTTCCAGCGTGGCGTCCTCGTCGCGCAGGGTTTCGCCGTTCCTGAGCCGTTCCAGCAGCGCCGCGGAGCTGTTGTCCCCATCGCCCTTGGGGTGGAAATCGAAACGGTCGAGGATGACCTGGCCGGCGAGCGATTCGACATTGCCAAGCAATGTCTCGGCCACGGGATTGAGGAAGCGGACCATGCCCTCGTTGTCGAGGGAGCAGAAACCGTCGGTGAAAGCGGTGATGAGGGCCTTGAGCTTGTCGCGTTCCGCCGCGACCCGTGTTTCGGATGCGCGCTCCAGGTCCTTGTACAGGGCCTGCATCTCCTTCGACGACAGGTCGAGAGAACGTTCCAGCAGATAACGGTCCTGCTGTCCCTGTTTGTATGAGCGGCTGATCCGCTGGAGAAAATCCTGCCAGGCATCCAGATTGGTGGGCAGGGATCCGGCGTCGAGCCCTGCCCGCCGAAGTTGACGCTTGAGCAGGCTGTCGAGTTCGCTCATGTCTCGTGCAGGGTGGTCAGGGTCATGGTCTGGTTGTGCAGATCGCAGCTGCCGCTGGCGTAGGGCGAGAGTTCGCCATAGGAATAGAAGCCCACCTGATAGGTGTTCTTCGGCAGGATGTCCATGGTGGCCTCCACCTCCTCCTCGGTGCGTTCGCCCAGCACGATGCGCCGCCCCACGCAGGAGATGGCGATGGCCAGGGTGGTGCTGCCGTCGCCGCCGCGGTTCCTGGTCATCAGGGCGGCATCTTCGGCGCCGTCGATGAGGTGATCGAAATTGGCGCGCATCAGCTGGGCCAGGTATCCCTCCGGTATGTCGCCGGCGAAGGTCATGGACTTGGTCTCCTCGTCCACCGCCAGGATGGTGCGGACCAGTTGTTTCTCGTCATTGCGGTCGGCGCGCAGGGCGAGGGGGAAACGCAGGCCGCTGGCGGGCAGTCCTTCGGCCAGATCTCCCAGGTATTCCTTGTACAGGTCCAGGGCCGGTTTGTCGTCCAGTTCGTACAGTACGTTGTTCTCGGAGCGTGTGACCTTGCGTTCCGGGCCGAATATGTCCCAGCCGCCCTTGGAGCCGTGACCTATATGTACCTGCGATCCATAGAAGGCAACCGCGGAGATATGGTCGCTGACCGGCTTGCCGTCACTCAATACCCAGGTGCGTTCGAAGCGGTCGCCGTCGCCGGCCAGGCCACCGGTCACGATGACGTTTTCCGGCAGGGCGGCATTGAAGCCGCGCACCAGGTCGCTGCCATTCACATCCAGTCCCTTCGACAGCAACAGTACGCCCTTCAGGTCGGGGCCGTTCAACTGTTCCGCCAGTGCGCGGCCGGCATCGAAGGAATCGTCCGCGGAGGCAAGCCGGTGGGCGCCTGATCGCAGGCGGGTGTGCTCGAAACGGGCCACGGCGACGACCAGGCTGTCGTCCTGGATGGTGGTGCCGATGATTTCGCCGGAGGTGGAACAGCCCACCAGGTGCGAATTGGGGAAGGTGCTGCGCAGTTCATCCAGGGGGCCATGGTCATCGAGCAGCGAGGTGCTGCCGAAGGCCACCACGAGGGTTTGCTCAGAATCCATGGATGAGTCGAGCGGGGTGTTCCAGCCCTTCCCCTGAGTGTGATTGAAAGTGGTGACTAGCATGCGCACGGTCCTCCTGATTGGCAGCCGGGGTAATTGCTTATTGGTAATCCGGTAATAGGTTGCTTCCTATGGGGTCTCTGCACAAGTCAGGGGAGGTCCAGCTAAGCGGGGGAGATGACCGCCTTCGGGGCGTGGAACAGTGGGGATGGTGTCTCCATTGTCATGTATTGGAACGCCGAAGATGGTGAGCGCGGATCGCAAACAAATGCACATGACCGGTATTGAGTCCCTTATGAATAAGTTTGAGACTAGCCGCCTCGGATGGTGGTCGCAATATCCTTTCGTCCAATGTGCGTAATTCCTTGAACCCGCCTTGTTCATGGCGGCGGCGAATCCCGGACCCCGGCGGGCGATGCGGGGTAGAATGGAGATACTGTTGATCCGGCAATGTGATGTTTGCAGCTTCAGAGCGTCAAGCATGCGCCGGATCAAGGCGCGGCCCGCGGGCAATGGCACGCCCTTGCAAGGGCCGCAACACCGAACCGGGGCTTGCGGGCGCTCCTTGCGGGTGAGCCGCTGGCTGGCCATGGGAATGCCATGACGGCGCCAGCGCGCCTCGCCCTGACCGCCCAGCGACTCGCTGAACGGGGCTTTGTTAAGGTTCAGCTTATTGGTCCGGCAACCCAATGTTTACCCATTCAGAGCTTCCGGCAGGCGTCAGATCGAGGCGCGGCGCGCAGGCAAGGGTCGTTCCCTTGGCAAGC
>CAYPEH010000095.1:0-10404 GCA_964409585.1 uncultured Chromatiales bacterium
TAAAATCAATGGCTTGTGGGAACGTCGATGCGACCCTTCCCCCAAAATCCCCATCCCCGGTACTTGTCCAGAGGTTCCCTGAACCGCCAAAGCGATCCACTCCATGCCCGAGCTACTGTCCATCGTCTTCATCCTCGCCGGCTATCTGGCCGGCTCGGTCTCCACCGCCATCATCACTTGCCGGCTGATGGGGCTGCCCGACCCACGCAGTGAGGGCTCCGGCAATCCCGGCGCCACCAATGTGCTGCGGATCGGCGGCAAAAAGGCCGCCGCCCTGACCCTGTTCGGCGATATGCTCAAAGGCTATCTGCCGGTGTTCATCGCCAGCCAGTTCAGCTCCAATGTCACACTGCTGGCACTCACCGGCCTGGCCGCCTTTCTCGGCCATCTGTACCCCGTGTTCTTCGGCTTCAAGGGAGGCAAGGGCGTCGCCACCGCCCTGGGCGTGTTCTTCGGTCTCGATGGGCTGCTGGGCCTGGCGGTGGCCGGTACCTGGCTGCTCACATCCCTGTTGACCCGCATCTCCTCCCTCTCGGCCCTGGTGGCCGCCGCCCTGGGTCCGGTCTACATGTGGCTGTGGGGGTTCAGCCTGCCGCCGGTGATCATCGTGATCGTCATGGTGCTGCTGCTGTACTGGCGGCACCGCGACAACATACAGCGCCTGTTGTCGGGCGAGGAGGCCAGGATAGGAAGCAAACAGTAGGGAGACTCTGATCAAGTCGCGTAACGACTTGATCAGAGTCCCCTTCCAGGGGGTTGTCCATTGGGGGAAGGATGAAAATTAATGACTTACGGGAGCGCTGGTACCCCCCTTCCCCCAAACCCCTTCCCCCGGTACTCATTCAGAGCTTCCGTAGACAGGATTCAGGAGGATGCGGGGGGAGGAGCCCTCTATCCTGTCTCCTGAACTACACAATCAGCCGAATCCCGATCAGCACCGTCACCAGTTCAAAGCCCCGTTTGATCCAGCGCGACCCCTTGCCGATGCCCAGATGGGCGCCGAGATAACCACCCAGCAGGGAACCGGCCAGCAGCGGCGGCACCCAACTCCATTGGATCTCGCCCAGCAGCCCCAATGTGAGCGCGCCGCTACCGTTCCAGAACACGCCCACCAGCACCAGCGTGTAGGCCACCGCCCAGCGGTAATCGAGGCCGAACCAGCGTACCAGCCAGAGGGTCACGAACAGGCCTGTGCCGGAGGTGAGCGAACCGTTCAGCACACCGATGAGAAACAGCACCAGCCCGCCGAGCAGATAGCCGCTGCGATCCCGGTGTCTGGGCGCATATTCCTGGCCCAGGGACGGCTTGCTCCAGGAATAGATCCCCAGACCGAGGGTCAGCAGCCCCAGGGCCACCTGGGCCGCGCGGTCGGGCACGGCGAGGATCACCGTGGCGCCCAGCACGGCCCCCGGCACCCCGGTGAACAATACGAACAGGGCGAAACGCCAGTCCATGCCACCCTCGCGCAGGTGGCGCACGGTGGCCCCCAGCCCCAGTGCAACCGTGGCCAGCTTATGGGTGGCCAGGGCCACGCCGAAAGGCAGGCCCAGGAAGATGAGGATGGGCAATTGCAGCAGGCCGGCGCCACCACCGGAGAAGGCCGAGAAAGTGTTGGCCACCAGCGAGACGAGAAACAGAATCAGGAATTCCATGGACCATCCGGGCCGGGACGAGGTGGAAGTGGAAAAGGATACCCCGATTCCCGGAGAAGCCGCTCCATGGACTGCCCACCGGTTCTTGATTTTGCCGTATGCTGTCGGGTCCGGCCCCACCAGCTGCCATGAGGTCATCACCATGTTGTTCGGTCTGTTGAAAAGCGAACCGCCGCTGGACGAGGATTCCAGGCTGTGGCTGTTCGATGCCTTTGGCTGGTCCCTGCGGCAATTCGATGCCGGGTTCTTCCGTGACCAGACCATCCTGGTACTTCCATCCAACCGCCATTTCCCGGGCCGGGTGGACAGTGCGCACGGCATGGCTGAACTGGTGTTCCGCAAGGTCTGCGAATACGCCGGCATGCAGCACTGGCCACTGCGCCTTGCTCCGCCAGGCAGCTGTCCCGCCGCCGGTCCTGCGCGCCTGACCGTCTCCGGCGCCCTGCGCGGCGAGGCAGGCAGCGTGTCCCTGGCATCCGCCGACGACTCCCCGGTGGAACTGGGCTACGACCCCGGCCTGGTGGGCAATCCCGGCGCCCTGATCGCCGACTTCGCCCATACCCTGGCCGGCATTCTTGCCACCACCACATCGGAACCGCCCCCCGGAGATGCAGAAGCCTGGCCCCACGCCACCGAAATCGTGGCCGTATTCATGGGCTTCGGCGTCATGCTGGCCAACAGCGCCAAGACCATTCAGGTGCACAACTGCGGCAGTTGCGGCGGTGGCAGGAAGAACCGCCGGAGCTTTCTCTCCCAGTGGGACATCACCTATGCCCTGGCCCTGTTCTGCACCCTCAAGGGGCTCGGCGGGAACACTGTCCTGCCCGCCCTGGACAAGCCCCTGAGACCGTTCTTCAAGCGCGCCATGAAAGACATCGCCGCGCGTCCACGCGAACTGGCCCCGCTGCAGGCACTGATCTGAAGTTCCTCGAATCCCATGAGATTCCAGCCCCTATGGAGCTGCCTGGCACTGGCCCTGGCGGCATTTCCCATCCAGGCACTACCCGCGGGGGAAGCGGTCGCCACGGGGCCCATTTCCATGCAGGAGACCTGCCAGCGGATCGGCCGCAAACTGGGCAGCGTCAGCATCGCGGACTGCCTCCGGCAGGGCATGACCGGCACCGGCCACTACTCGCGCCTGGGCATCCCCATCCTGATGAAGGAATATCCCCCGCTGGCGAGACGCAAACCCCAGGCCCGCATTCTGCTGGTGGGCGGCATCCACGGTGACGAATATTCGTCCATCAGTATCGTCTTCAAGTGGATGAAGATCCTCGACCGCCACCACTCCGGGCTTTTTCACTGGCATGTGGTGCCGCTGATGAACCCGGACGGGCTGTTGCGGCGCAAATCCCAGCGCATGAATGACGCCGGGGTGGATCTCAACCGCAACTTCCCCACGCCGAACTGGGAAAGGGAAAGCCGCGAGTACTGGCGCAGGACCAACAGGAACCCGCGGCGCTACCCCGGCCCTGCCCCGTTGAGCGAACCGGAATCGGCCTGGCTGGTGGAGGAAATCGAACGTTTCCGTCCCGATGCCATCATCTCCATCCACGCCCCCTGGGGTCTGGTGGATTACGACGGCCCCCCCACCGGACCGAACCGGCTGGGGCGCCTGAGCCTGAACCTGATGGGCATCTACCCCGGTTCGCTGGGCAATTACGCCGGGGTGGGGAAAGGCATCCCCGTCATCACCATCGAGCTGAAATACGCCGGGATCATGCCCCCGGAAAGAGAGATCAGGCGCATCTGGATCGATCTGGTGCGCTGGCTGAAGAGAAACATTCCACGCCCCCGCCAGGAGGGGCCATGAATCGGCACGATGGGCGCACGGGGAACACCCGTTACCCGGTCGGGACAAGGCTACGCCGGCCCTTCGGAGACGATGCGCCAGCGGCCATCGTCCTCACGACGCCAGTACTGGCGCTTTTCGCTCTCGCCCTCGTAGTTGGAGCTGCGGTAGTGCTGGCGATAACGCACCACCAGCATGTCCCGTTCACCGGGGTAGGCGAACAACTGGATATCGGACAGTTCCACCCGTATATAGCTCTTGCGGCTGTTGACGCGTCTCTTGTGGCGCGCCCAGGCCCGGTAGTCCTTGCCCTGCCCCCGGAAACTGCGGGAGTAGTGACTGAGATAGCGGTCGGTATCCAGTGACTCCCAGTCGCGTCGCCACTGCTCCACCAGGGCCATGGCCTCGGCGCGGCGCCGCACCCATTCCGCCACATCGATCCATTCCAGCTGTTCGGCCAGCACCACCGGCGTGCGGCCCACCTCGACCAGGCTGGTCAGGTCATCGAAGTTGACATTGCTCAGCACCACGCAGCCATCACTGGCCCTCGGCGCACGTGCGTAGGTATCGCGGGGCGTGCCATGCAGCCAGATGCCATGGCCGGTCTTGCCGTTGAGCTTGTCCCATGCGTTCGGGTAGTTGATGGGCAGGGCCCCGGTGCCGTAGAGATCCGGCAGCTTGTCGTCATACAGACGGCTGGTGACGTAATAGACGCCGACCGGGGTCCGCTTGTCCCCCTCCGACTCCTTGCCGGTGCCGTTCTTGCCGATGGTGGTGTAGTAGTCACGGATCAGGCGCGGTACATCCGGGTTGTTTTCATAGACATAGGTGCGTCCCGCACGCAGGTCCACGGCGATGACATGTTTCACCGACGGCGGAATGTGCAGCAGGAACGACGGCAGTGTCTTGTCACCCGGCCCCTTGCGATAACGGTCCACGCGCAACCGCGCCTCCTGGAGCAGGTCCCGCACCTGTTCCAATTCACCACTGCCCGCATTGGTCAAGGTCGGGGCATTGCCGGCCTTGGCCATCAGCAGATCGCCATAGACCAGTTGTGCCAGCTTGAATCGGGGTTCGTCCCGGATCAGCTGTTCGAGATCACGGATGGCCAGATCGACACGATTGCCGCCCAGATGATCCAAGGCACCGATCAGTCTCTGTTCGGCGCGGTCCGGCACGGTTTCCGCCGCCGTGACCGGCCCGGCCAACAGGGCGAACAGGATCAGCGCTGCATGGGCAAGGGCTCGGAATATTCCTGCACGATCAGCCATTGCTTGTCACTCCGCCTGACGATCAGCGTCTTCATGCTCAGATCTTCAAACTTGTCCGAACGATAGTGCTGGCGAAAACGGATATGCGCCCGGTCCTTGTCCAGGAAAGAGATCACCGGCGAGTCGATTTCCACCTCGATGAACGCACGGTTGGTGAGACGTACATAGCGCTGCATGCGCCAGTCCTTGTACGACCCCTTGGAGGGACGGAAGCGCGGGGAATAATAAGCCAGATAGGCATCCACATCCTGCGCCGCCCATGCCTTGCGCCAACCCTCCACCAGCGAGAACAGGGCCCCGCTGTCGGAATCGTCCTGCAACACAGGCTTGGAGTCAGGCCGCTGCGCGGCGACCTTTTGCACCGCCTCCGGCTCTGCCTCCACCACCCTGGCAACCCCGGCCCGCGGCTGTTTCTTCTCTTTCTCTCCCTCTCCGGTGACCGCTATCCCGCTTTTTCGCTTCGCTTCCCCTGAGCCGGATACACTCCTGGCGCCAGCGCCGGCCGGGGCAGCCTCATTGCCATTGAGCAATGCCAGGCTGGTGTTGCCCCCCTCCCCCTTCAGATCCAGTGCGCGCCGGTAGGCACCGGCGGCAATACGCGCATACACCGCCTCGAGATTCGCCTGCACGGTGGCGTAGGCCGCATTGGTCCTGAGTGCCGCCTTGAGGGTGTCGCGCGCCTTTTCCAGTTCCCCCTCCTCGGCATACAGGGCAGCGAGATTGTTGCGCGGTTCCGGCCGATTCGGGAAATCACGGACGAGCCCCCTGTAGATCTCCATTGCCCTGCCCGTGGAGCCGTTTTCAGTCAACGCCCGTGCCAGCAGGAAACGGCCATCGAAATCACCAGGGTGCTTGCTCAGATAGGTCTCGATTCGTGCCTGCGCCTTGAGTGCATCCCCGCTGTCGAGGAGAAGACGAACCTGTTCCAGTTCTCCCGCAAGCGCGGACCGGATCAAAACCGATCCAAGCAGGAGCCACAGGGTGAAATGGGTTTTGCGCGCAGTCATTCCTGAAGACGGGTTGGATAAGCATGGAACCTGAATCCGGGGCCTCGAAACAGAGACCGGACGCAAGACGCCGAAGCCGTATGACGCGGTGAAGGAATCACAGTCCTACGCCAGCCCTTCGCGAATCCACGGATCCGGCGAATAGTACCAAGGGAAGCCCCGAATAAGTACCGGGGGGCAGAGAATGGGGAAAGCGATCCATCCGACCCGGACGACCACAAGGGCAACGAAAAAAGGCCCACCGGGCAAGGGGCAGGCCTCTACCCCGCCAGCACACACGAAAAAAGCCGGCCCCGGCATCCGGGACCGGCCGCAATCGTGGCGGAGTGGACGGGACTCGAACCCGCGACCCCCGGCGTGACAGGCCGGTATTCTAACCATCTGAACTACCACTCCAGATCCGCGCCGGGCCGACGCCCGGGCCACGGAAGGCGCGCACCATACGCGCCGCCGGCCGCCGCGTCAAGGCGGACGGGGGCCGTTATGGAAACCGTCTCCATCTGGTGAGATTATTGATTGGTCCCTGATCCACCAAACACGGAAGATTCCCACATGTTCGACCACCTCGAGGAACCGGACTACCTCACATGGCTCGAAATACACACCACGGTCCTCGGGGAATACCGTCAGCAACTGCTCAACGCGGTCAGCGACCCGGACCTGACCCCGGAGGAACGCGCTCCCCGCTCCCTGCTGCTCGACCTGAAGAACCGCCAACCACCCCGCGCCCAGGATCTCCTCGACGCCCACCTCTACCTGCACGAATGCGAAAGGCGTCTCCTTGCCGACCCATCACCCGTCCCTGACCCCCGGCGCCACCCCCTGGAGCATGGCGGCGGATACTGGCTGCTGGTCGATACCTGCCCCGGCCCGGTGGCGCGGGCCTACCGGTCGAGCCGCCGTTTCAAACTCGGCGGAGAGCTGGGCGCCGCCAAGAACCTGGGCCTGCGGTTCCACTGGCGCCGCCTGCCCAGTGGCCTGGGACTCGATCTGCGCGAACTGGCAGAGCTGGAGGGACTCTCCCTCCTCGACCGGGTGAAGGTCGGCCTGGCCCCCTTCGCCGGGTTGGACGACCTCCAGTGGATTCACGACCCCGACCGTCCCCACCGGCAACACGGCTACTATCCCCTGCGCTGCACCGGCGCGGATTCCGGATGCGACCTGACGGGGCGACTGGAAGCCCTGCTGAAAAGGGCCTGCGAAACCGGGGTACACCTGCTGCTCCTGCCTGAACTCTGCGTGGATGAATCGCTGTTGAAGGCGCTGCAAGCCTGGTTGAAAACCCATAACCTCCCCGATCCCCGGCTGCGGCTGGTGGTGGCGGGCAGCCACCACCACGGCGGTGACAGCGATTTTCGCAACCGCGCCACCGTGCTGGGCCAGGATGGCCGGGTTCTGTGGGAGCAGGACAAGCTGACCCATTTCAACCTCCCGGCCAGCGACTTTCCCGGCACCCCCTTCGCAACTCTCAAGGCGCCGGGGCTCTATGAACCCTTCACCCTGGGCGAACAGCTCGTTTTGCGCGACAGCTGCCTGGGCCGGCTGGCGGTCGCCGTCTGCATCGACCTGTTCGAGTTTCCGGGGCTGGAGGCGATGGGCGTGGACGGCTATCTGACCCCGGCCATGAGTCCCGGCCTGAGCCGTTTTACCGAACGGGCGCGGAAGCTGGGGGGCGTCAATGGCGCCTTCACCTTGGTGGCCAACGCCCGGAGGCAGGCTCCCCCCGAAGAACGGGTCCACGCCTACCTCCCCACTTCCGGAAAGCACGGCCCGGCCCAGATGGGCGGTACGGACCTGTTCATTCTTGAAATTCACAAAATTGTGAACAAATAGAACCCATGTGCAATAATTGGAAATACAGTTCACTGAATATGAATGATATGGAACCGATCATCGGGCAATTGCGCGCGGCCCTGGTTGATGGAGACCGTGCCGCCGTCGAACGCCACAAGGAACGGCTGCTGGGTGAAACCGCCCGCGCCCTGCAAGCCCAGAACCGCGACGCCCTCGCCCGGCTCAACGCCGCCTTCGCCGACCTGGCCCCGTTGGCCGATCACTACGACGAAGGCGAGGCGGGCGACACCTGGCGCCACCTGGGCCGGATTCTGCGCGGCCTGGTGCGCGCCGGTTTCCCCCTGCGCGACCTGCTGGCCGTGCGCGGCACCCTGGCGGAGCGGCTGCTGGAATGGATCGCCGCCGAACCGGGCATCCGGCCCGGAACCCTGGCGGAGCGGGCGGGAAAGTCACGCTCCCACATCTCCAACACCCTCAGGCGGCTGGAGGAGCGGGGGCTGATCCTGCGCCTGGGCCGGGGCCGCGCCATGCGCCTCCATCCCAGCCCCACCGCCCGGGAGATGCTGGCGGCCACCGGCCAGGGCGCAGCGCGAAGCGGGGAAACCACGCCGGAGCCGGTGGCCCGGGTCATCCAAATCGCCGACTTCAAGGGCGACCCGAGGCGCCTGCCGGAGCGGCGTGACCGGGTACCCGCCCTCGGCGCCGCCTCATGAACCGCCCGCCCCGTTTCGTCGCCTTCTACTCCTACAAGGGGGGCGTCGGCCGCACCCTGGCCCTGGCCAACGTGGCCTGGGACATGGTCTCCCGGGGCAAGAACGTGCTGCTGGTGGATTTCGATCTGGAGGCGCCCGGCCTCGACCACTTCCGCGCCTTCCGGGGAGGACGCACCTCTCGCAAAGGGCCTGCCGCCCCCCGCGAGGGCGTGGTCGAATACCTGCGGGAGACCCTGGCGCGCGGCGAACCCCCCGAACGGCTCGACGCCTATTGCCACCGCTGCGCCAGCCCGCCGCCGGCCCCCGACTACCCGGCCGCTGGTGAACTCTGGCTGATGCCGGCGGGCCGCCACGACCAGCCGGACTACACCGAATTCCTCCAGGAGTTCGACTGGAACGACTTCTACGCCCGGCGCGACGGCTGGCGGCTGATGGAACACCTGCGCGGCCACCTGGCCGAACACTGCCGGCCCGACTACGTCCTCATGGACGCCCGCACCGGCTACACCGAGATCGGCGGCGTCGTCACCCGGCAACTGGCCGACATGGTGGTCATGCTGTTCAACCTCAACGACCAGAGCCTGGCCGGCAGCCAGCAGGTCTACGAAGCGCTGATCCGGCAAGAGTCCAAGCCGCCCCGAGTCCTGCCGGTCGTCTCGCCCATCCCCGCCGTGCCCACCGGTAAGGGCAGCCCCTTCGCCCGCCATCTGGCGCGCATCGCCCGGTGGGGCGGCAAGGATCACACCGTGCCCCCCGTCCAGGTCATCCCCTACCAGTCCAGCCTGGCCATGGCCCTGGAAGAGGTGCTCCTGAACGACCCCGACGACCCCTTCGCCTCCGTCACGCCCTACCGCCAACTGGCCGCCTGGATCGAGCGGCACGCCAACGACCCGGACGCTGCCCTGGAGCGCGCTGCCCAACGGATGGCGCGGGACGACAAGCAGGGGGCCATGGCGATCCTCGACGACGCCCTTGAGCAGCATCCTGACCAGGCGCGGCTGTGGAGCATGAAAGGCACCCTGGAACACGACAACGGCAACCTCCAGGGGGCCGTAACGGCGTGGAGGCGGGCCATCAAGGCGGGGGAGGAGGACCCCAGCCTCCGCTTCAGACTAGGCGTGGCGCTCAACCAGTTGCAACGCCCGGAGGAGGCCATGGCCGCCTACCAGGCGCTGCTGCGCCACCACGGAGACGCCCCTGATCCAAAGACCCGCGAGCTGTGCGCCCAGGCGCTGTTCAACCTGGGCGTCACCCTCGGCCAGTTGGACCGGCCCGAGGAGGCCATCGGGATCTACCGCCAGTTGCTGGAGCGCTACGGCGACGACCCGGCCCACGAACTGCGGGTGCAGTGTGCCAAGGCGCTGCACAACCTGGGCGTCACCCTCGGCCGGCTGGACTGGCCCGAGGAGGAAATCGGGATCTACCGCCAGTTGCTGGAGCGCTACGGTGACGACGAGGCAGCGCGATCTCAGGTAACCGGCGCCCTGGCGAATGGCGCCGAACTGCTCCTGGTCTCGGGCCGGATCGCCGAGGCCCTGGAGTGGCTGCATGAGGTTCGGGCGCGTTGCGGACGGGGAGACCAGGAATCGGCCATAGTCCCTTTCCTGGCCTGGCTGGCGGAGGGCGGCGAGGGGGAAACCACCCTGGGAGATGTATTGCGGGCCATCGACGCCCTGGAACCCGGTGTCAGCTTCACCTGGAATTTCGAGGAGGTGGCCGGAGTGATCGCGGCGCTGCCGGAGCCGGCGCGGGACCGGGCGCGCTGTCTGGTGGACTTCTTCGAGGGCCGGCGGGGCCGGCATGACCTCGTGGCATGCCTGGAAGGCTGAGCCTGCACGGGATGCCACATCACAACCCTTCAGGGTATGTGACGGGGCGGCACAAGCCTGACCACGGGTGGTGGATCAGGGGCCTGAAACGGCCACACCACCCGCTAGCAGCCTGTCGGACTGGGGGGAAGCGAAGCGAAAATGTGGGAGAGCGAGGCCAGTTTTTCATGATTTTGAGGCGCATAGTGGGACTACGCAACGAAAAATCAGGGAAAAATGGGCCGCTCTCCCGCATTTGCAGCCGTTTCATCCCCAGTCCGACAGGCTGCTAACGCGGCGGATTCAGGGTTTCCTCAGCAGATCCACGCGGATCGGGTTGTCGAAACGGGCGCCATCCTCGCCCATG
>CAYPEH010000096.1:0-10332 GCA_964409585.1 uncultured Chromatiales bacterium
TCTCGATGATGGAACCGTCCGGCTTGGCCATCAGGCCACGCATGCCGGCCAGCTGACGAATCTGCGCGGCGGAACCACGGGCACCGGAGTCGGCCATCATGAAGATGGAATTGAACGAATCCTGCTCCACCTCATTGCCTTCGCTGTCGATCACCTTCTCGGAGCCGAGGCGATCCATCATGGCCTTGGCGACCTGATCGTTGGTGTGCGACCAGATATCCACCACCTTGTTGTAGCGTTCACCGTTGGTGACCAGACCGGATGCGTACTGATTCTCGATCTCCTTCACCTCGGCCTCGGCCTCGGCGATGATGCGGGCCTTGTCCGGCGGGATCTCCATATCGTTGATACCGATGGAGGAACCGGAACGGGTCGCATAATGGAAGCCGGTGTACATCAGCTGGTCGGCGAACACCACGGTGGTCTTCAGGCCCAGGCGGCGGTAACAAGCGTTGATCAGGCCGGAGATAGCCTTTTTCTTCAGCGGCTGGTTGACCAGTTCGAAGGGCAGACCTTCCGGCAGGATTTCCGCCAGCAGGGCGCGGCCCACGGTCGTATCGCGCAGCGCCGTGTTTTCCGTGCGGTTGCCGTCCTCGTCGACCAGCACCTCGCGCAGACGCACCTTGACGCGTGCCTGCAGCTCCGCGACGCCGTTCTGATAGGCGCGCCGGGCCTCGTCCACATCGGCGAAGAGCATGCCTTCACCCTTGGCGCCGACGCGTTCACGGGTCATGTAGTAGAGGCCCAGCACCACGTCCTGGGAAGGCACGATGATGGGATCGCCATTGGCGGGCGAGAGGATGTTGTTGGAAGCCATCATCAAGGCACGCGCCTCCAGCTGCGCCTCGATGGACAGCGGCACGTGCACGGCCATCTGGTCGCCGTCGAAGTCGGCATTGAAGGCGGTGCAGACCAGCGGGTGCAACTGGATGGCCTTGCCCTCGATCAGTACCGGTTCGAAGGCCTGGATACCGAGCCGGTGCAAGGTCGGCGCGCGGTTGAGCATGACCGGATGCTCGCGGATCACCTCTTCGAGGATATCCCAGACCTCGGCGCCCTCGCGTTCGACCAGCTTCTTGGCCGCCTTGATGGTGGTGGCAATGCCCTGACGGATCAGCTTGCTGAAGATGAAGGGCTTGAACAGTTCCAGAGCCATCTTCTTCGGCAGGCCGCACTGGTGCAGCTTCAGGGTCGGGCCGACGACGATGACCGAACGGCCGGAGTAGTCGACGCGTTTGCCCAGCAGGTTCTGGCGGAAGCGGCCCTGCTTGCCCTTGATCATGTCGGCCAGTGATTTCAGCGGACGCTTGTTGGTGCCGGTGATGGCACGGCCGCGACGGCCGTTGTCCAGCAGGGCATCCACCGATTCCTGCAACATGCGCTTTTCGTTGCGCACGATGATATCCGGCGCGTTCAATTCCAACAGGCGCTTGAGGCGGTTGTTGCGGTTGATGACGCGGCGGTAGAGATCGTTCAGGTCGGAGGTGGCGAAGCGGCCGCCATCCAGGGGCACCAGCGGACGCAGGTCCGGCGGCAGCACCGGCAGCACGGTCATGACCATCCACTCCGGCTTGTTGCCGGATTCGAGGAAGGACTCGACCAGCTTGAGACGCTTGGAGAGGCGCTTCAGCTTGGATTCGGAGTTGGTGGAGGTCACCTCCTCGCGCAGCTTGTCGGCCTCGCGTTGCAGGTCGATGCCGCGCAGCAGTTCGTACACGGCCTCGGCACCCATGCGGGCATCGAACTCGTCACCGTATTCCTCCACCGCTTCCAGGTAGGCGTCGTCAGTCAACAGTTGGCCACGCTCCAGTGAGGTGGTGCCCGGCTCGATGACGACGAAGGCCTCGAAGTACAACACCCGTTCGATCTCGCGCAGGGTCATGTCCAGCAACAGGCCGATGCGCGAAGGCAGGGACTTGAGGAACCAGATATGCGCCACTGGCGAAGCCAGTTCGATGTGGCCCATACGCTCGCGGCGCACCTTGGCCAGGGTAACCTCCACGCCGCACTTCTCACACACCACGCCACGGTGCTTGAGACGCTTGTACTTGCCGCACAGGCACTCGTAATCCTTTACCGGACCGAAGATCTTGGCGCAAAACAGGCCATCGCGCTCCGGTTTGAAGGTACGGTAGTTGATGGTCTCCGGTTTCTTCACTTCACCGTAAGACCAGGACCGGATCATGTCCGGGGAAGCCAGCCCGATGCGAATCGCATCGAAATCCTCGACCTGGCCCGCCTGCCTGAAGAGATTGAGTAGATCTTTCATAGCCGTCCGTTATCTCGCTTGATTGCTGCCGCGCTCGTCACAGAACCAGGCGGAGCGCCTCAGTTCTGCTCCTCCAGCTCGATGTTGATGCCCAGGGACCGGATTTCCTTCACCAGCACGTTGAAGGACTCGGGCATGCCGGCCTCCATGCGGTGATCGCCGTCGACGATGTTCTTGTACATCTTGTTACGGCCGGTCACGTCGTCGGATTTGACGGTGAGCATTTCCTGCAGGGTGTAGGAGGCACCATAGGCCTCCAGCGCCCAGACCTCCATCTCACCGAAGCGCTGACCGCCGAACTGCGCCTTGCCGCCCAGCGGCTGCTGGGTCACCAGGCTGTACGGACCGGTGGAACGCGCATGCATCTTGTCATCCACCAGGTGGTTGAGCTTGAGCATGTGCATATAGCCCACGGTCACCTTGCGCTCGAAGGGCTCGCCGGTGCGCCCGTCATACAGCGTGGTCTGGCCATCCTCGGGCAGATCGGCCAGGCGCAGCATGGCGCGGATGTTCTCCTCGGAAGCGCCGTCGAACACCGGAGTGGCCACGGGCACGCCGTCGCGCAGGTTATTGGCCAGCTCCATGATTTCGTCGTCGCTGAAGGAATCCAGATCCTCGGTGCGGCCACCCGTGGTGTTGTAGACCTTGTCGAGGAACTCGCGCAGTTCCCTGGGGGAGCCGTTGGCATCGAGCATGCGGCCGATCTTCAGGCCGACGCCCTTGGCCGCCCAGCCCAGGTGCACCTCCAGGATCTGCCCGATATTCATGCGCGAGGGCACGCCCAGCGGGTTCAGGACGATGTCCACCGGAGTGCCATCCTTGTCATAGGGCATATCCTCCTGCGGCACGATCATGGAGATGACACCCTTGTTGCCGTGACGGCCGGCCATCTTGTCTCCGGGCTGGATACGACGCTTGACGGCCAGGTAGACCTTGACCATCTTCAGCACGCCCGGGGCGAGATCGTCACCAGCAGTGAGTTTTTCACGCTTCTGCTGGAACTTGCGGTCGAAATCGGCGCGCTGGTTCTCCAGCTGGCGGGCCACCTTCTCCAGCTGCTCGTTGAGCTCCTCGTTGCGCATGCGGATCTCGAACCACTTCTCCTGCGGCAGATCCTTGAGGTAGGTCTTGGTGACCTTGGAGCCCGGCTTGAGGCCCTTGGGCCCGCCGTCCGCCACCTTGCCGATCAGCATCTTCTCGACACGCTGGAACAGATCCTCTTCCAGGATGCGACGCTGGTCGTCCAGGTCCTTGCGCACCTTGGCCAGCTCGGCATGCTCGATCTCCAGGGCGCGCGCATCCTTCTCGATTCCGTCACGGGTGAACACGCGCACGTCGATGACGGTGCCATCCATGCCCGGCGGAACGCGCAGGGAAGTGTCCTTCACGTCGGACGCCTTCTCACCGAAGATGGCGCGCAGCAGCTTCTCCTCGGGGGTCAGCTGGGTCTCACCCTTGGGTGTCACCTTGCCGACCATGATGTCGCCGGACTTGACCTCGGCACCGATATAGACGATGCCGGATTCATCCAGCTTGCCCAGCGCGGACTCGCCCACGTTGGGGATATCGGCGGTGATCTCCTCCGGCCCCAGCTTGGTATCACGGGCAACGCAGGTCAGCTCCTCGATATGGATGGTGGTGAAGCGGTCCTCCTGCACCACGCGCTCGGAGATGAGGATGGAATCCTCGAAGTTGTAGCCGTTCCAGGGCATGAAGGCGACCAGCAGATTCTGTCCCAGGGCCAGCTCGCCCATGTCGGTGGAGGGACCGTCGGCGAGCACGTCGCCACGGGCCACCACATCACCGGGCTTGACCAGCGGACGCTGGTTGATACAGGTGTTCTGGTTGGAGCGGGTGTACTTGGTCAGATTGTAGATGTCCACGCCGGGCTCACCAGCCTCGGTCTCGTCGTCGTTGACGCGCACCACGATGCGGGCGGCATCCACCGATTCGACCACGCCGCCACGGCGGGCCACCTCGGTGACACCGGAATCCTTGGCCACGGTACGCTCGATGCCGGTACCCACCAGGGGCTTTTCCGCACGCAGGGTCGGCACGGCCTGCCGCTGCATGTTGGAACCCATGAGTGCGCGGTTGGCGTCGTCGTGTTCCAGGAACGGGATCAGCGCGGCCGCCACCGAGACGATCTGTTTCGGCGACACGTCCATGTAGGACACCTCGGAAGGCGCCTTCATGGTGAATTCGTTCATGTACCGGCAGGACACCAGCTCGTCGGTGAGCCGTCCCTCCTCGTCCAGGGTCGCATTGGCCTGGGCGATGACGTACTGGCCCTCCTCGATGGCGGACAGATAATCCACCTGGTCGGTCACCTTGCCATCCACCACCCGGCGATAAGGCGTCTCCAGGAAGCCGTACTGGTTGGTGCGGGCATACACCGACAGGGAGTTGATCAGGCCGATGTTGGGACCTTCCGGCGTCTCGATGGGGCAGACACGGCCGTAGTGGGTCGGATGCACGTCGCGCACCTCGAAACCGGCGCGTTCACGGGTCAGGCCACCCGGTCCCAGCGCGGAGACGCGGCGCTTGTGGGTCACCTCCGACAGAGGGTTGTTCTGGTCCATGAACTGGGACAACTGCGAGGAACCAAAGAACTCCTTGATCGCGGCGGCCACCGGCTTGGCGTTGATCAGTTCCTGGGGCATCAGGCCCTCGGACTCGGCCAGGCTGAGGCGTTCCTTGACCGCACGCTCGACACGCACCAGACCGACACGGAACACATTCTCGGCCATCTCGCCGACGCTGCGGATGCGGCGGTTGCCCAGATGGTCGATGTCATCGACGGTGCCGTTGCCGTTGCGAATGTCGATGAGGGTCTTCAGAACCGCCAGGATGTCCTCCTTGGACAGCACACCGGGTCCGGTGACCTCTTCACGACCGACACGGCGATTGAACTTCATGCGGCCGACGGCGGACAGATCGTAACGGTCCGGGCTGAAGAACAGGTTGTTGAACAGGTTCTTGGCCGCCTCCGCGGTGGGCGGCTCGCCCGGCCGCATCATGCGATAGATCTCCACCAGGGCTTCCATTTCATTGCTGGTGGGATCGATGCGCAGGGTGTGGGAGATATACGGGCCACGATCCAGGTCATTGACATACAGGGTGCGGATGGAGGCGATTCCCGCCTCACGCAGCTTCTGCAGCGACTCCTCCGTCAGCTCCTCGTTGGCATGGACGATGATCTCGCCGGTGTCGGTGTCCACCACGTTGTGGGCGATCACCTTGCCATAGAGGAATTCGTCCGGGGCGTCCAGCTGCTCGACACCGGCCTTCTCCAGCTGCTTGATGTGGCGCACGGTGACACGGCGTCCGGCCTCCACCAGCACCTTGCCCTTGACATTGATATCGAAGGACAGGGTTTCGCCACGCAGGCGTTCCGGAACCAGCTCCAGGCTGACCTTGTCGGCGCCGATGTGGAAGGTATTGGTGTCGAAGAACAGATCCAGGATCTCTTCGGTGTCATACCCCAGGGCGCGCAGCAGCACACTGACCGGCAGCTTGCGGCGGCGGTCGATGCGGACGAAGATGCAGTCCTTCGGATCGAACTCGAAGTCCAGCCAGGAACCACGGTAGGGAATCACCCGGGCGGAGAACAGCAGCTTGCCCGAGGAGTGGGTCTTGCCCTTGTCGTGATCGTAGAAGACACCGGGCGAACGGTGCAGCTGCGAGACGATGACACGTTCCGTGCCGTTGATGATGAAGGTGCCGTTCTCGGTCATGAGCGGCATTTCGCCCATGTAGACTTCCTGCTCCTTGATGTCCTTGACGGCACCGCCACCGGCCTCCTTGTCATAGATGACCAGGCGCAGCAGGACACGCAGGGGGGCCGCGTAGGTCACGCCACGCAGTTGGCACTCCTTGACGTCGAATACCGGCTCGCCGAGCCGGTAGCTGACGTATTCCAACGCGGCATTGCCGGAATAGCTGGTGATCGGAAACACCGACTTGAAGGCAGCGTGCAATCCCAGATCGTCCCGGCCATCCGGCTTCTTGTCCGCCTGCAGGAACTGCAAATAGGACTCGAGCTGGATCGCCAGCAGATAAGGTACGTCCAGAATGGACGGACGCTTGCCGAAATCCTTGCGGATACGTTTCTTCTCGGTAAAGCTGTAGGCCATCGAGGTTCCTCGCAATCGGCTGTAGTTTCCGCGTAAGTCGACGGGATACCCCTTATCCCGACGCTCGCACCAACCTGTATCAATGTGAAGCGCAAAGCATGCAGGGATCGAACCTGTTCCCATGCATCCTTTGCGTTCCTTTCAATCTCACCGCCACATCGATACGAAGCGGCGACAGAACAATAAAAAAACAGAAGCGGGAAAAGGCCGGGGGCGCGGGCGCCCCCAGCCAAATCCCGATTCTCTGTTACGCCAGGTAAGCGGATGACACCGTCTTACTTGATCTCCACGCTGGCCCCAGCTTCTTCCAGCTGCTTCTTGACGTCTTCGGCCTCTTCCTTGGAAACGCCCTCCTTGACCGGAGTGGGAGCACCTTCCACAGCCGCCTTGGCCTCTTTCAGGCCCAGGCCGGTGATGCCACGGACGGCCTTGATGACGGCCACCTTGTTGGAGCCGAAGCTGGTCAGGATGACGTCGAACTCGGTCTTCTCCTCGGCGGCACCCTCACCGGCATCACCGGCAGCCGGTGCAACGGCAACGGCGGCGGCAGCGGCGGACACGCCGAACTTCTCTTCCATTGCGGAGATCAGATCGACGACCTCCATCACGGACATATTGGAAATGGCTTCCAGGATTTCCTCGCTAGAAATGGCCATGGTATTTCTCCTGTAAACGGATTGTCTCACTACGCCAGGCAGTGAATGGAACAAAATGGGTTATGCGGCTTCTTTCTGGTCGCGAATGGCTGCCACAGTGCGCACCAGCTTGCCCGGCACTTCGTTGATCGTGCGGGCCAGTTTTTCGACGGGTGCTTTCATGACGGCCATCAACTGGCTCAGTGCCTGCTCGTAGGTGGGCAGCTTTGCCAAGGTTTCGAGTTCGCTGGCGCCGTAGACCTGGCCACCAATGGCGACCAGTTTCACGTCCAGCTTCTCGTGATCCTTGATGAATTCCTTCAGCACGCGACCGGCCGCACCCGGATCTTCCTGGGAAAAAGCCAGGATCAACGGGCCTTGCAGCTGATCGGACATGCAGTCGAACTCAGTGCCCTCAAGAGCGCGCTTGGCCAGGGTGTTCTTGACCACCCGCAGATAGACGCCACCGGCACGCGCCTTGGCGCGCAGTTCGTCCATCTCGGCCACCGTCAATCCGCGGTATTCGGCTGCCACTGCGGAATGCGCTTCCGCCGCGACCCCCGCCACCTCGGCGACGACAGCCTTCTTCTGCTCTAGAGTCAAAGGCATTTACTTACCTCCCGGGGCTGGACCGGATCACCGGCCCGGCAACCTTCAAGGTTCCAAAGGTTCACGGTGCAGAACCGTTCCCCTTCTCCGATGACGGCCACCCTCCGGGACAACCCGTTCAGGATTTGCCGTCTGCGCGGGCAGGAAATACTCCATTAAGCGATCCATGGGATCACACCCGCGGTCTTAGACGGCTGCCGGCCCCAAGGCCGGCAGCGCTAAGATCTGGCGTCCGTCAGGACGCCGGCGTCGTCATTCAGGCAATCAGGCCCGAGTGATCGACGGTAAGGCCGGGCCCCATGGTACTGGAGACCGTGACCTTCTTGAAAAACGTACCCTTGGCCGAGGAAGGCTTCAGCTTCTGCAGATCGGCCATCAGCGCCTTCAGGTTGTCTTCGAGCGCGGACGGCTCGAAATCCACCTTGCCGATAGGGCAGTGGATGATACCGGCCTTGTCGGTACGGTAACGGACCTGCCCTGCCTTGGCCTTTTCCACGGCACTCTTCACATCCGGGGTAACGGTGCCGACCTTGGGGTTCGGCATCAGACCCCGCGGACCGAGGATCTGACCCAACTGGCCGACCACCCGCATGGCGTCCGGAGTGGCGATAACCACATCGAAATTCAGCTCGCCGCCCTTGATCTGTGCGGCCAGATCCTCAAAACCGACGATATCGGCGCCGGCCTCGGTGGCCGCCTCGGCGTTGGCGCCCTGCGCGAACACGGCGACACGCACGGTCTTGCCGGTGCCATTGGGCAACACGGTGGAACCACGCACAACCTGGTCGGACTTGCGCGGATCGACACCCAGATTGATGGCCACATCCACCGACTCGGGGAATTTCGCCGCCGGCAACTCTTTCAGCAGAGTAAAGGCCTCTGCCGGGGTATACACTTTGCCGGCCTCGACCTTTTCACGGATGGCCCGCGCACGTTTGCTCAACTTTGCCATCTCACACGCCCTCCACGTCTACGCCCATGCTGCGGGCAGTACCGGCGATGGTACGAACCGCCGCATCCATATCAGCAGCCGTGATGTCCGGCTCCTTGGTCTTGGCGATCTCCTCCAGCTGCTCACGGGTGATCTTGCCGACCTTGACAGTATTGGGCGTACTGGAACCCTTGGACAGGTTCAACGCCTTACGAATCAGCACCGAGGCGGGCGGGGTCTTGGTGATGAAGGTAAAACTGCGGTCGTTGTAGACGGTGATCACCACCGGGATAGGCAGTCCCTGTTCCATCTTCTGCGTCTTGGCATTGAATGCCTTGCAGAATTCCATGATATTCACGCCGTGCTGACCCAGGGCGGGGCCCACGGGCGGGCTGGGGTTGGCCTGGCCGGCCGGTACTTGCAACTTGATATAGGCTTCGACTTTCTTTGCCATGATCAGGCTCCTGATGGGTCCAAACGCCTTTCGGCTCCCCGATAAAACAAATGCCACGGCCCACGGGCCGGGGCATGCTCAAATCTCTTCTGTTCAGGCCTTTTCGACCTGGCCGAACTCCAGCTCCACCGGGGTGGAACGACCAAAGATCAACACCGCCACGCGCAGGCGGTTCTTCTCGTAGTTGACCTCTTCGACCACGCCATTGAAATCATTGAACGGGCCGTCGATCACACGCACCACCTCGCCAGGTTCGTACAGCACCTTGGGACGCGGCTTGTCCGCCCCTTCCTGCACCCGTTGCAGGATGGCCTCGGCCTCTTTCTCGGTGATCGGCGCGGGCCGGTCACTGCTGCCGCCGATGAAACCAAGCACGCGCGGCACGTTCTTCACCAGGTGCCAGGATTCGTCATCCAGCTCCATCTGTACCAGCACATAACCGGGGAAGAACTTGCGTTCACTCTTGCGGCGCTGACCATCGCGCATCTCCACCACTTCCTCGGTGGGCACCAGAATGTCACCAAACTTGTCTTCCAGGCCGGCCCGGGCGATATGCTCCTCGAGAGAGCGCTTCACCTGGTGCTCGAAACCGGAATAGGCGTGAACCACGTACCAACGTTTGGACATATCGATCACCCTCCCTGTCCGGTCAGAAGTTTCACCGCCCAAACCAGGATCATGTCCAGCAACCACAGAAACACGGCCGCGATGACCACCATCACCATGACCGAGATCGTGGTCTGCACCGTCTCGGCACGGGTTGGCCACACCACCTTGCGCACCTCGGTGCGGGCATCCTGGATAAACCCCCAAGCCGCACGGCCAACAGCCGTCTGCATGGCAATCGCCACGGACACACCCACCGCGGCCAGCAGGGAGAGAACCCGCAACAGCAGTGAATATTCCGAGAAGATATAGAAACCCACGATGGCGACTGCCAGCACCGCACCGGCGCCCGCCAACATCGCTACATCGGCCTTTGATGTCTGGGATTCAGCTTTCGCGTTCATTCAATCACTCACGCACGGGGCTCGCCAACAAACGACAAAAAGGCGTAAGCCCATCGGCCATAGCCGATGAGCTCACCCCGTAACGTATCTGTCTGGCAGGGCAGGAGGGAATCGAACCCCCAACCTGCGGTTTTGGAGACCGCTGCTCTGCCAATTGAGCTACTGCCCTAAAAATGTGGATTCGTAAAAAGGCGCAAGGGTATTGGCAACCCCTTGCGCCTTGCAAGCACGGCTTACTCGATGATCTTGGAGACCACGCCGGCGCCGACGGTACGGCCGCCTTCGCGG
>CAYPEH010000097.1:0-10232 GCA_964409585.1 uncultured Chromatiales bacterium
AACTGGCCTCGCTCTCCCACATTTTCGCTTCGCCCCCCCTCAGTCCGACAGGCTGTTAAACCAGGCCAGCTTCTTGTGCAGTTTGACCACCTCGCCGACGATGATCAGGGTCGGCGGCTTGATGGATTCGTCCTCCACCACCCGGGGCAGTTCGGCCAGCGTGGTGGTCCATACTCTCTGATTGCGGGTGGTTCCCTGCTGCACCAGCGCCACCGGCAGGTCTTCCGGCTGGCCGTGGGCGATCAGCTCCTTCGACAGCACCGCCGCTCCCTTCAGGCCCATGTAGAACACCACCGTCTGCGCCGGCTGGACCAGCGCGTCCCAGTTCAGGTTCATGGTGCCGTCCTTGAGATGGCCGGTGACGAACAGGCAGGACTGGGCATAATCGCGGTGGGTCAGCGGGATACCGGCATAGGAGGCGCAACCCGCCGCGGCCGTGACCGCGGGTACCACCTGGAACGGTACGCCCTCCTCCGCCAGGGTCTCGATCTCCTCGCCGCCCCGGCCGAAGATGAACGGATCGCCACCCTTCAGGCGCAGCACGCGCTTGCCCTGCTTGGCCAGATCGGCCAGCATCCGGTTGATATCCCCCTGGGGCACGGCGTGATTGTCACGTTCCTTGCCCACATAGATGCGTTCGGCATCGCGCCGTACCAGTTCCATGATCTGGGGAGAGACCAGCCGATCATAGAGGACCACATCGGCCTGCTGCATCAGGCGCAGGGCGCGGAAGGTGAGCAGATCCGGATCGCCGGGGCCACCGCCAACCAGATAGACCTCTCCCATCCCGTTGCCGCTACTGCCGGCCAGCTCCTTCTCCAGAGCTTCCTCGGCCGCCTTGTCATGACCGGACAGGACCATTTCGGCAATGGGCCCCTCCAGCACCTTCTCCCAAAAGGCACGCCGCTGCTTGATGTCGTCGAAATGCTCCTTCACCTTGCCACGGAAGGATTCAGCCAGTTCGGCCAGACGGCCATAGGCCGAGGGGATCAGGGTTTCCAGGCGGGTGCGCAACTGGCGTGCCAGCACCGGCGAGGCGCCACCGGTACTGACGGCGATCTGCACCGGCGAGCGGTCGATCACCGAAGGCATGACGAAACTCCCCAGGTCGGGATCGTCCACCACGTTGACCGGAAGCTGCCGCGCCTGTGCCAGGCTTGCCACCCGGGAGTTGACCTCACGGTCACCAGTGGCGGCAATGACCAGGTTCATGCCTTCGAGATCGGCCTCCTCGAAGACACGGGCATGGTGTTCGAAGCGCCCCTCGGCCAACTGGCGCTCCAGCGCCGGACACAGGTCAGGGGCCACCAGGCGCAGGCGGGCATGGGCCGAGAGCAGCAGGTCCACCTTGCGAGCGGCCACTTCACCACCACCCACCACCAGGCAGGGCTTGTTCTTGAGATCGAGAAAAATGGGAAAGAAGTCCATAGGGCCTCGGTAACCGAACGCAATGGGTCGTTTGGGAACCTCTGAACAAGTCAGGGGCGGTTCGTCTGGACGGGCGGAATCGTTGCCTTCAAGGCGCAAAACGCAGGCAATAGTCTTTTCTATTGGCCAGTTTTGCAACGCCGAAGGCGGCGATTCCGGACTTCAGACGGATGCACAGGACTTGTTCAGGGGTTCTTTCATCAGCGGGCGCTCATTTTTCCACAGAATCGCACGTTTATCACCGCAGATTTGACCGGGGTTGGTCGCCCACTGCGGCCATACTGGCCTCATGCCCACCAGGACCGCCTTTATCGAAGTCAAGGAGAGGGTATCCGCGGTGGCGAAGCGGGAGGGTGATTTCGAGGATGGATACTCAGACCTGAATCCGTGGGTTCAGGTCAGACTATTGAGGCGGGAAGCGCTTGACCATGCCGTCGGGCACTTCACCCTTGCTGGCCGACTGGATGCCGGCCGACTCCAGCACGAACGACACCATCACCATCAGCACCGTCGGCATGACACCGAACCGGGACACCACGGTGATGAGAATTTCCCGGCTGGTTTTCTGGTCGATACCGGAGGCAATGAGCAAGCCGGCTCCCATGATGATGGCGGTAATCAGGTAGGCGATCATCAGCCACTGACAACGGCGAAAGGCCAGTTTCCAATGCACCATGACGAACCAGGGGCCGCTGCTCTGCAAGCGACGCCCCTTGAAAAAAACAAAGGCGATGATTCCCATGGCAAGCACCAGCGGAATCACCATGTAGACAGGATCGGCGCCCATGGCCAATAACCCGACCGGGGCGAAGATGTGGATCACCGCCAGGTTGAACATCATCAGTTCGTGGGCGTTTTTCGCTTGCTTCAGCTCGGATGGATCGACATCGAACAGCATGCTCTGCTTCCTGTTGGGAAAATGTCGGCGGGAGGGTAACGCGGCCCCGGCAGGGCGGCACTGACAAAGCGCAAACGGGAGGGGGATGATACGGGGGATCGAGCCATGGCAAAACAACAAGTCCACCCAGGGAGGCACCAGGAGTCTGTCAGACTCACATCTCCATGCTGGGAGGAGAGAGCTATCGACTGAAACACAAACGCGAGAGCTGATTTTTTCACGCCCCGGGTGGGTCACATATTGGCCGAAAGGGGGTCAGAATTATTGGCCATTGACACTCCAACCCTCCACGAAACAGCGGGCTTTTTTGTGCGCCGGCAGAGGCTTGGAGGTTCACTGGCGTGCATGGGAACGGGCCCAGCGGGCGAGGAGTGTCAATTTCTTGCGAAACAGATTTTGAGCGAAATCGAGGATTAGGCCATGGGCATCAAGACAAAGCCGTTCAATCCATTCGACTACATGGAGACGCAGGAGGAGATCAACGCATACCTGGTGGAGTGCTTCAACGACGATGACCCGCAGTTGTTCATCAACGCCCTGGGCCATTTGGCGAAGCATCATGGCATGAGCGAGGTCGCCAGGGCTGCCGGGTTGAACCGCGAGAGTCTGTACAAGGTTTTCAGCGGCAAGGCCCAACCCAGGTGGGACACCGTCCGCCGCCTGATGAAGGCGCTGCATGTGGATCTGACCGTAGCAGCATAGGCGCATCGTGAGCGATGGCCGGATCGACACCTTCGTTGCTCAACCGTGCCCCTGGAAGGGGGGATCAGTCTTCCTTGTGCAAACCGTATTTGCGCATCTTTTCCACCAGGGTGGTGCGGCGCATCTTCAACAGCTTGGCCGCATGCGCCACCACGCCATCCGCAGCCTTGAGGGCCTGTCGGATATAGGAAACCTCCATCTCGGCCAGGTGTGCCTTGAGGTCTATGCCTTCGCGGGGCAGACGCGGCTCCTCCATGGCATGGGGCTGGATCAGGGGGGGGGCCAGTTGCTGCAAGGCCGGTGTAACGTGCTCAGCATCCTGAAGGCGGAATTTCTCCGGCAGGTCCATCACATCCACCTGGCCGAAGGGGAACAGGATCGCCAGGCGCTCTATGAGATTGGCCAGTTCGCGGACGTTTCCGGGCCAACCGTACCGGCACAGGGACAACACGGCCGCCGAAGTGAGACCGACCGAGCCGCGTTTCTCATGCTCGATGCGTGCGATCAGTTCATTGATGAGCAGGGGTATGTCTTCGACGCGTTCCCGCAATGGAGGCATGTCGATGGGAAACACGTTCAGACGGTAATACAGGTCTTCACGGAAAGTACCATCCTTGATGGCCTGCTCCAGATTGCGGTGGGTAGCAGCGACGATACGCACATCCGCCGTCATGGACCGGTTGCCACCCACGCGTTCATACACCCGCTCCTGCAAGACACGCAGCAGTTTGACCTGCATATTCAGGCTCATGTCACCGATCTCGTCCAGGAACAGCGTGCCACCTTCGGCCATCTCGAAACGGCCCTTGCGTGCACTGATGGCACCGGTGAATGCCCCCTTCTCATGACCGAACAGCTCGCTTTCCAGCAGATCGGCGGGGATGGCGCCGCAATTGATGGGAACGAACGGCATATCGCGGCGTGAGGATTTATAGTGGATGTTGCGCGCCACCACTTCCTTGCCCGTGCCGGATTCGCCCAGGATCAACACATTGGCATCGGTATCGGCCACCTGGTCGATCATGTGCTTTACGTTCTGAATCGCACGGCTGTTGCCGACCAGACTGCGGAACAGTTCCACCGGCCGCTGCCGGCCCGATGTCTTGCTGCTCTCGCGGAATATCTGGGCGCGTTCGAGGAAACTGTTGAGCTGGGGATAACGGATGGGGTCGTCGATCACCCCCAGGACATTGGTACCCAGGTCACCGGGATTCAGTCCATCGTGTTCAGCGGATCTGAGCACGAATATGGGCAGGCGATCGTCGAGGCTCCGTACCTCTTCCACCACCTCCGCAGCATTTTTTTGCGAACCGCAGTCACCGAGTACGACGGCCAGCAGATTGCCGGGGTCTGCCGCCTGCTCCAACCAGCTGCGGCAATCCGTCACAAACTCGCCAGGATGTTCGACGAAATCCAGAACGGTGCCCAGACGCTTGGCCCGCTCTGCATTCCGGTCTATGACCAGAACCTTTGCTTCTTGCACGCCCGTCTCCGCAGGCAAGGGGTTGACCGATTGTTATTGCCTCCCGGCCGGGCGGCAGTCCGTCGGACTCTGGATGAATCGGCTGCAAAAATGGGACGCTGTCCCATTTTTCACTTCGATCCCCTCAAAATCCGACAGGCCGCAAAACCGGGAAAATTCTTAGGTGGGCACAGTTAAACACCACATCCCTGGATTGTCAAAATTTTGTCGCAACCGTATCCATGACACGCAACAGCTTCCTTTCGCTCTGTGCCCCCACCAAGACCTGATCGATGCGTCCATCCACTACCACGATCATCGTGGGTACCGCCATCACGCCAAAGCTGCGCGCCACATCGGGGCGCCGGCTGGCATCCAGCTTGATCACCTGCGGGTGGTCCCGCATCAGGCGGTCGATGACCGGGGTCATGGAACGGCAGGCACCACAGCCTGGAGTGAAGAAATAAATCAGGTGGCGGTTCTGTTCCCGTTGCACGGGGTCCTCGATGAATGAAAGATCAGGGGCCGGCTTGCCCTTCATGCCATGGGCGCGATAGGCCGTATAGACCTGCACGCCCAACAGCAGGACAGCGAAAGCGAACAGGAAATAGAAGAGATAGTCCATGGGATACCGGGATCGGGACTGCCCGGCCCGCCTCATTCGCAGGGGATCGTGGACCGAGGCGGAGCCGGGGCGGGTGAAGGGTAACGGGAGCCACCGGGGGATGACAACACGGAATCAGACGATGCTGGCCACCTCATCGAAATCCAGACGGGGTAGACGCGGATACAGGCCCGCATCGTCTCCATACCCCAGATTGATCAGGAAATTCGACTTATAACGTCCGTCGGGGAAGAACTCGGCATCCACCATGGCATGATCGAAGCCCGACATGGGGCCCGCATCCAGTCCAAGAGCCCGGGCCGCCATGATCAGATACGCCCCTTGCAGGGTACCGTTGAGGAATGCCGTCCGTTCGGCCCCGCTGGGATCTCCCGCATACCAGGAACGTGCGTCCGTGTGGGGAAACAGCCTGGGCAACAGATCGTAGAACCGCAGATCATGGGCCAGGATCACCGTAACCGGCGCGGCCATGGTCTTTTCCACATTGCCCTCCATCAGCGCCGGTCTCAGACGTTCCTTGGCCTCATGGCTGCGCACGAAAACCAGGCGCGCGGGACAACTGTTGGCACCGGTCGGGCCCATCTTCATCAGATCATAGAGTTGACGCAGCAGATCCTCGTCCACCGGTTTGTCCAGCCAGCGGTTGTGACTGCGGGCACTGCGGAAAAGCTGGTCGAGGGCCGTATCGTCCAGGCGTCCGGTCATGGCAGGTCTCCTTGGGATGGTTGCAGGCTGCCTACTTTGCCACGGCAGGCCGGTGAAAAAACCTTGCGATTCGATCGGAGGTTCCTTGGAAACGGGCCGTATTCCCAACCCCGCCGCCGCGCCTTGCCGCCCTTTCCGCCCACGTGAGAGAATTCCCCGCTCTTCCCAAGCTTGACAGAAAAGGCGCCCGCCCATGACGGCACGAATCATCGACGGCAAGACCCGGGCCATGGAGGTCCGCCAGGAAATCAGGCAAGCGGTGGATGCGCGCGTGGCGGCGGGCCTGCGCTCCCCTGGCCTGGCGGTCATCCTGGTGGGTGAAGACCCGGCCTCCCAAGTATATGTGCGCAACAAGGAGAAGGCCTGCGAAGCCGCCGGCATCCTCTCCTTCATGCACCGCATGCCCGCCGACACCCGTCAGGAGGATCTGCTGGCCCTGATCGACCGGCTCAACGAGGACCCCACCGTGGACGGCATCCTGGTGCAACTGCCGCTGCCCGGTCATATCGGCGAAGAGACCGTCATCGAGCGTATCCGTGCCGACAAGGATGTGGACGGTTTCCACCCCTACAACATCGGCCGCCTGACCATCCGCATGCCCACCTTCCGGCCCTGCACCCCCTACGGAATGATGGATCTGCTGGCCACCACCGGAGTGGACATCACCGGCATGGACGCGGTCATCATCGGCCAGTCCAACATCGTTGGCCGGCCCATGGCCCTGGAACTGCTGATGGCCGGCTGCACGGTGACGGTCTGCCACAGCCGCACCAGGGATCTGGAGGCCAAGGTGCGTGGCGCCGACCTGCTGGTGGTGGCGGTGGGCCGCCCGGAATTCGTGCCGGGAGAGTGGATCAAGGAAGGGGCCATCGTGCTGGATGTGGGCATCAACCGCACCGCGGACGGCACCCTGGTGGGCGATGTGGACTTCCAGGGAGCCGCCGAACGCGCCTCCTGGATCACGCCGGTTCCCGGCGGGGTCGGTCCCATGACGGTGGCCTCCCTGCTGAAGAACACGCTGGCCTCCATCGAGCGGCGCGAGGGCAAGCCCGAGGACCACCACATCTCACTCTGAGGGGCCTGCGGAACGTAACACCGTTTCGCGAACCCTGGCCCGATCCACCTTGCCGTTCGGGCTGCGCGGCAGCTCGGGCCAGACCTCCACCCGGGCGGGGACCATGTAGGACGGCATCCGTGAACGGACCCCGGCGAGCAGCTCTTCTCCATCCACCGCCTGGCCGCCGGCGGCGGACACCACGACGAGGATGCGCGCGCCCAGCCGTTCGTCCGGCACCCCCACCGCCACCGCGTCGGCCACCCGGCCGCTGTCCATGAAATAGTCCTCCACCTCGGTGGGACTGACGCGGAAGCCGGACACCTTGATCATCTCGTCACGACGGCCGACGAAATAGAGGTAGCCGTCTTCGTCCAGGCGCACCAGGTCACCGGACCAGGCCGCGGGCCGCGCCGCGTCCAGGGGCGAGGGGCGGAAGCAGCGTTTGCTCCCCTCGGGGTCGTTCCAGTAGCCCTGGGCAACGTGTGGCCCCACGTGGACCAGTTCACCGCTCCCGCCCGGCCCGCAGACTCGGCCCCCGGCATCCACCACCAGCACTTGCGCGTCGGGTATGGCCTTGCCGATGGAGCCTGGGCGCTTGTCCACCTGTTCCGGTTCCAGGTAGGTGGAACGGAAGGCCTCGGTGAAGCCGTACATGAGGTACAGGTCCACATCCGGCAGGCGGCGGCGGTATTCGTGCACCATCCACTCGGTGAAGTGGCCGCCGGAGTTGGTCAGATAGCGCAGCCGGGGGAACTGCTCCGCCCGCCATTCCAAACGTACCAGTTGTTCCCACAGGGTGGGAATGGCGGCCAGGCCGGTGATCCGTTCGCGCTCCAGGGCGCGAACCACGTCCGCCGCCGACAGATAGTTGAGCAGCACCAGGGTCGCGCCGGCCCACAGGGCCGTGGTCCACTGGCTCAGGCCGTAATCGAAACTGAACGGCAGCACGCTGAGGATGCGGTCGTCCGGGGTGTTGCGCAGGTAGGCGCAGACACTTCGGGCCCCGGCCAGCAGATTGCCATGGGAGACCACCACCCCCTTGGGCCGGCCGGTGGAACCCGATGTGTAGATGATGCCGGCGGCATCGCCCTCCCCTCTCCCTTCCGCAAACACCGTGGCGGCGGCCTCGTCCCGCCAGGAGAAAACGGGTATCCCGGCCAGGTGGCCGGCCGCCTCGGCCGCTTGCGGGCCGCAGGCCAGCAGGCCGCGCACGGATTTCCTGGCGGCGATGAGGCCGCCATGGCGTTGCAGCCGGGTCCAGGTGGTGATCACGACGGAAGCGCCGCTGTCGTCGAGGATGTGCTCCAACTGGCGTTCCCGCAGTTGGGGATTGATATCGACGAAGATGCCGCCGGCCAGGCTCACGGCCAGCAGCGCAATGGCCTCCTCGGCCGATTTGTCCAGATAAAGGGCGACCCGCTCGCCCGGCCTCAGGCCCATGTCGGTCAGCAGGCCGGCGATGCGCCGCGCCTCGTTCCACACCTGGATGTAACTGAGGGTGCGGCCACGCTCCACCAGGCAGTCCCGGTCGGGATCGCGCTCCGCCGCCTCCCGCGCGAGATGATGGAGCAGGCGGGGCATGGCGGGTTTCAGGCCCGGCGCCAGGTGGTGCCTTGCGGCCCGTCCTCCAGGAGGATGCCGGCCTCCTGCAAACGATCCCTGATGCGGTCGGCCTCGGCCCAGTTCCTGTCGGCGCGCGCCTGCCGGCGCTCGGCGATGAGGGCCTCGACCTCCTCGTCGGACAGGCCCTCCGCGGCGGAACGCGCGGCCGGGGCACTGCGCAGGAAGGCCTCCGGATCGTGCTCCAGCAGACCCAGCACGGCGCCGAGACGGCGCAGGACGGCGGCGTGACGGGCCGCCGCGGCCTCGTCCCCGGCGCCGCGCAGGCGGTTGATCTCGCGGGCCAGATCGAACAACACCGCCAGGGCCTCCGGGGTATGGAAGTCGTCGTCCATGGCCGCGTCGAAGCGCTCCTCGAACTCCCGGCCAGCCCCGTCGTCGTCCACCACCGGCAGGCCGCGCAGGGCGGTGTAGAGCCGGTTCAGGGCGGCGCGCGCATTGTCCAGGTGGGCATCGTCGTAGTTGAGGGGGCTGCGGTAGTGGCTGGTGAGGATGAAGTAGCGCACCTCCTCGGCCCGGTAGCGTTCGAGGATCTCCCGCACGGTGAAGAAATTGCCCAGGGACTTGGACATCTTCTCCTCGTTGATGCGGACGAAACCGTTGTGCATCCAGTAGTTGACGAAGGGATGGCCGGTGGCTCCCTCGCTCTGGGCGATCTCGTTCTCGTGATGGGGGAAGGTCAGGTCCATGCCGCCGCCGTGAATGTCGAAATGATCGCCCAGGTGCGAGGTGGACATGGCCGAGCACTCGATGTGCCAGCCGGGACGCCCCTTGCCCCAGGGGGAATCCCAGGCCGGCTCGCCGGGCTTGGCCGCCTTCCACAGCACGAAGTCCAGGGGATCGTCCTTGGCCTCGTCCACCGCCACGCGCTCGCCGGCGCGCAGATCCTCCAGGTTCTTGCCGGACAGCTTGCCGTAATCCGCGAAACGGCTGACATCGTAATAGACATCGCCGTTATCCCCCTGGTAGGCAAGACCCTTGTCCATCAACTTCCCGATCATGGCCAGGATCTCCTCCATGGACTCCGTGGCGCGCGGCTCCACGTCCGGCGGCAGCACCCCCAGGGCGGCGGCGTCCTCGTGCATGGCGGCGATGAAACGGTTGGTCAGGCTGCCGATGTCCTCGCCGTTCTCGGCGGCGCGCTGGATGATTTTGTCATCGATATCGGTGACGTTGCGCACATAGGTGACATCAAAGCCACGATGACGCAGATAGCGGGTGACCACATCGAACACCACCATCACCCGCGCATGGCCCAGGTGACAGTAGTCGTAGACGGTCATGCCGCATACGTACATGCGCACCTTGCCGGGCTCGATGGGAACGAATTCCTCTTTTTTACGGGTCTGGGTGTTGTAGATCTGGAGCATGGAGAGTCTTTCGGAGTGATGGGAGGCTTCATCGCCACGGAGGTGGAAGATGGCGATTCTACCCCATTGGGGAAGAACAGATTAAGGAAACCATGAACAAGTACCAGGAGATGGAGGGTTGGAGGAAAGTTACGGACTCAACTCTTAATCTCTGGGCAAGGAACCATGGCAATGCTTGATTGCAAGACCTGACCCCGATCTCCGGCCGGTGTGATGATCATCTCCGCATAAAAAGGCGCGGCGCACGCAGCGGCAGATGCAGTGATAATAAGGCGTGGATTCCAGACAGACTTGATCGCGACGGGCACGGGTCATGTGACACCTCCTTGTCATGTGTTGTTTGTCCTAAACACACCAAAAAACTA
>CAYPEH010000098.1:0-10191 GCA_964409585.1 uncultured Chromatiales bacterium
GGCAAGCGTGTGCGGGGCCTTACCCCGCATCCTGAACAGGATCTACTTGGAATTAGTAAGTATCCCCCGGCAAAGCCGGGGGATACTTACTAAAAAAGGCGGGCCCGTTCGGACCCGCCTGCGACAGATTACTGGACGGCATCGATATCGAACAGGATGCTGCCGTAGAGATCGCCCGTATCGCGCCAGGCCCCGCTGTCGTCGTGTTCATGAGTGCCGCCTCTGATCAGCACGCTGCCGTAATTGTCACCGACACCGGGTTGCACGGCGGTGGGGACACTGCTGCCGTGGTCGTTCAGGCTGCTCTGGTACATATCCGGGCCGTTGCCGAGATTGTCGGCGAAGGCAGTGGTGCTGAGCAGGGTGGCGGCGGCCAGGGTGATGAGCGTTTTCATGGTGCGTCTCCTTGAAGGGATCGGTATTCGGTTTGTGCAAACAGCCTTACTGGCTGTTGACCTGGTGGTTGCATGGCCTGTGCCAGGTTCCGAAAGAAGCCCTTTATTCCTTAACAAACAATCACTTGATCGTTCGATATCCTGTGCATGCAAGTCGCGCCATGAAGGTTGCACGAAACGAAGCGTGGAAATCCATAACGTTCCGTTACACTCCAATCGGGGAGGGGTTACAGCGGTTTTCAGCCGAGGCCGTATTTGGCGATCTTGCGGTCGAGAGCGGGCCGTGAGATCCCCAGAATCCCGCAGGCCCTGCCTTTGTGCCAACGGGTATGTTCCAGAATCGCCCGCACATGCCGGGCCTCGACGTCATCCAGGGAAATCAGTTCCACCTCTTCGGGCTGTTCATCCCCAACCGATGCAGGCGCCGCAGTCGCGGACAGTCCCAGCAGGTCCGGGGTCAGGATATTGTCCGGTGCAAGCACCGTGGCGCGTGTAAGCACGTTTTCCAGTTCGCGTACATTGCCCGGCCAGGGGTAATCACGCAGTTCCCGCCAGGCGGCCTCGCTGAGACGCGGGACGGGACGATGCAGACGCCGTGCGATACGGCCCAGCAGGTGTTCCACCAACGGGGCCAGGTCCTCGGTTCGCTCACGCAGGGGGGGCAGATGCAGGCGGATCACGTTGAGCCGGTAGTACAGATCCTCACGGAAGCTGCCTTCCCGGACCATGGCTTGCAGATCACGATGGGTGGCGGCGACGATGCGCGCGCCGGTACGTAACTCCTGATTACCGCCCACTCGCTGGAAACGGCCCTCCTGCAACACACGTAACAGCTTGGCCTGCATCGCCGGTTGCAGTTCCCCGATTTCATCCAGGAACAGCGTACCGTCGGATGCGATCTCGAATTTGCCCGCCTTGCGTGCATCGGCACCGGTAAAAGCCCCTTTTTCATGGCCGAACAGTTCGCTCTCCAGCAGGGTATCGACGATGGCCGAGCAATTGATGGCCAGGAACGGGCCCGTGCGTCCGGAATGCCGGTGCAGGGCACGGGCTATGACCTCCTTGCCGGTGCCACTGTCGCCGGTGATCAGACAGCACGCGCCGGAATCGGCCACCCGGCCGACCGTCTTCAGTATTTCGATGATCGCGGGGCTGGTGCCCACGATGGCATCCGGACCTGCCTCCAGCGTTTGTGACGCGCTGGCGGCCACCTGGCGGGAAAGGCGGTGCTGGCGCAGGGCATTGCCCAGCCTGGTATCCAGTTCCAATGGCTCCAGCGGCTTGCGGATGAAATCGTAGGCACCCCGTTGCATGGCCTCGATGACCAGGCGGGTATCGCTCACGCCGGTGATGATGATCACCGGCGGGTGATCCGCCATACCGGTGAACGCTTCCAGTAACTGCGTGCCCAGCCCATCCGGCAACTGCTGGTCGAGCAACACGGCATCGGGAACGGCGAGTTGGAACTGCTCGCGCCCCTCGGCGATGGAGCCCGCCAGACGTACCGTATGCCCCTGATCCTCCAGGTGCATCAGCAGCAGTTCACCGAAACCTGGATCGTCTTCAACGATGAGAATATCCGCCATGTCCCCTGATCACTCTCTGCAACATCCGCGATATTGGACGGTCGCAAGGATGTAAAGGTTCTCCGGAGGATCGACATGACTGGCTCAGCGAAAGGGAAAAAGCCATCGGGCATACGCTGGCGGGCGGCGACGGTCTCCTGGCTCGGCTTCCTTGCCCTGTCGGCGGTGGTCGCGGTGGTAGGCCTGACAGGTAACCGCCACATCGTGGTCCTGCTCGAAGAACAGTTCATCGGGCATGCCGCCGAACACAGCGAGGAAGTGGGTAAAGGGCTGGTGGGCCTGCTGCGCCGTTCCCTGGTGGCCGGGAGATCTCCCGCGGATGCGCTGGATGAATTCAAACCGGCCGTGGAACAGGCCCGGCGGCTGGGTGTGGCCGCCTTCGTCTATGACACCGGCCTGCGGGCGCTGACTGCACACACCAACCGCACCGTGGAATTGCAGGGTGGGCCTCTCGCACGGCACTACCGCAGGCCGGACAGCGCGGACCCGGTCCCGGAAGAGGGAGAGGCTGCCTACCGCGCGGAAACCACGGAAGGACGCCCGGTATGGATACGTCTGTGGAAGGTGGAGGGCACACCTTACCTGCTGGGCGTGGAATACGACCTGCAACCGCTGCTGGCCAGCCTCGAACGCATGCACTGGCACGTTGACATGACATTGCTGGCCACGGAGGCCGGCATCGTCCTGCTGGGGTTCCTGGCCATGCGCCGGCTCGGGCGGGCCTACGAAAGCCGATTGGAAAGGGAGGTGAGGGAACGCACGCGGGAGCTTCGGGAAACCCAGCGGGAGATGTTGAACCAGGCCCGTCTGGCCGCCATAGGCCAGACAGCCACCATGCTGACCCATGAAATGAGGAACCCGCTGGCGGCCATCAAGCTGGGCCTGTCGGGCATGGGCGGTGAAGAACTGTCCGGCCGGAACCGGCGGCGCCTGGAAATCGCCATGCGGGAGGTGGACCGCCTGGACGGCCTGCTGGGTGAAACCCTGGACTACGTGCGGCCGGTCGAATTATCGGCACGACCCGTCTCCATGGACGGGATCGTGGACCGGGCATGCGAGGCACTGGAGCCATTGCTCGCGGAGCACGGCCTGATCCTGAGCAGATCCCGCTGTCCCGGCTGCCAGAAACTTCCCATGGATACGAAAAAGATGCAGCAGGCCGTGTTGAACCTGCTCAAGAACGCGGTGGAAGCCAGTGAACCGGCGGGTGAGATCGCCATCTCGCTTCATCAGGAGGGCGACTGGCTGGTACTGGAGATCCGCAATGGTGGAACCCCCATCGCCGACGAGGATCGTGAGCGCGTCTTCGATCTGTTCTACACCACCAAGCCGATGGGTACCGGCCTGGGGCTGGGACTGGTCCGGCGGGTGGTTTCGGAACACCGGGGCAGGGTGTCCCTGGACAGTCACAGGGACTCGGGGACACGCGTCACCGTGCGGTTACCACTCCAGCTGGACGCATGAAGTGTCTTGAGCCAGGCCAATGAGGAGAAGTCCATGGCCGGAAAACTTATTTGACATAATATACATTATGCGAAGTTTTGCAGGGCTGCCGCGTAAAGCAGGATTGCGGGAGTGATCGTCGTTTTGAGCTTGGCCAGCAAGGACGGATGCCACGATCCAGCAGGAGCGGAAACGGGGAATTGGAGGCTCGATCCGTCTTGCTTGACCTCCACCATCCACGCCGGTACAAATCACGCCGTCGTTAACCAACAGGCCATCGAGAAATCTCCATGAAAGCGACAGACGTATTGGACGATTCGACGAGGGATGAGGATGACGCTGGCAACATGGATAGCCTGAATGCCATCAATGCCGGTAACCACCCCAACCTGGAGGCGCGCCGGCGCATCGAGGAATTGCAGGAGCGGAAAAAACTGCATGAACTGTTGGACGATCCCATGCTGGGGGGCTCCGATTTCGACGATCTCGTCTGATCCGGCCCATCGGCTGCAAAAAAAAGCGGGACAGCACCCCATTTTTCCGCTGTTTTTGATGCGCCCCATCCCTGGGGACCTCTGAATAAGTCGTGAAACGCGATCCCATCGCTCCGGACTGATTCAGATTCAGAGGTTCCCTTGGGGCGTCCCCCTTTGGGGTCGCGACGATTCTCCACACCGATCCGCTCGCGCCAGATTCAATTCCCGCCCCCCGATATCCAGCACTGCGGACCGGGCACACATGACCGCCCTGCCGTGGTATTTTCCCCACGGAATGAAACTCCGCACCCTGATTCTGCTGTTCCTGTTTCTGTTCGGGCTCACTCCCCTGATCGCCGCCGCGATCATCAACGTGCCGCTGATCCTGAGCAAACTGGAGCACTTCTACCACAAGGCCCATCTGCAAAACCTGCGGGCCGATTTCCGTGATCTCGACCAGCACCTGGCCTCGCGCCACGACCTGATCCGGTTACTGGCGAAACTTCCCGAGGCCAGCGCCGTGCTGGGGTATACGGAAGACACCGGGTTGACCATGGAGGAAGCCCGCGAGCGCTACCTGCACTGGGCCAACCGGGTTCTGGCGGACCAGGTCGATATCGTGCAGATCCTGTTTCTCACCCCGGACGGCCGCGCCCAGTTCTGGCTGGAACGGGACTCCGAGAATCTGGCCTGGGTGAGTACCGATGAGCTCAAGGATTATCCCAGCGAGGATTTCATCGAGGCATCCAGGCATCTGGCGCCGGGCGGTGTGCTGATCGGCCCCATCAGCCTCAACCCCCGCGCCGGCGCCCTCGACCGCCGCCGTTTCATGAATCTTCGCCTGATCAGCCCCGTCACCGGTTCCACCGACAATCAACCGGCCGGACTGCCCGTGAATGCGCCCGGACCGGGACTGGTGGTGATGAACATCGATGTGGGCGGCCTGGCGCGCGCCTATCGCGACACCCTCTGGGTCCATAACGATGGCCGCTTCCTGGAACACACCACCGGAGACCAGCACATGGGCACGGCGTTCGAGCAGTTTCCGGGACTGGAGGAATTGTTCGCCAAGGGGGATCTGGCCCTGTGGAAGCACGGCAACCAGCAGATCCTGTGGGTGCCTCTGTTCGTTACCGAGCACTCCGGTCCCCTCTGGGTCGGACGCCGTGTCGATCCCTCTCCCATCACCGACTTCACCCGCGCCCTCGAACTGCGCATCGCCGGTATCGTGCTGCTGCTGATCGTGCTCGTACTGCTGGGCGCGCGCTGGATCGCTTTGCGCATCGAAAAGTTCGGCAGCGAGTTGATCGACGGTATCACCCGGGTGCTGAAGGATGCCGCGCCGGTGCGCTTCGACTGGCGCGGCCCGCGGGAAGTGCGCACCCTGGCCCGGAACCTGAACGAACTGGCGGAGGTGCATGCCCGCCACAGCCAGTCCCTCCGGGCGCATGCCAAGGAACTGGAAGCCACCAACCGCTACAAGTCCGAATTCCTGGCCAATGTCAGCCATGAACTGCGTACCCCGCTCAATTCCATCCTGTTATTGTCGAAGATGCTCGCCGAAAGCCAACTGGACGAGAAACAACGCAAGCAGGCCCAGGTGATCCACAGCGCCGGCAAGGACCTGGCCGCGCTGATCGACAACATTCTCGACCTGTCCCGCATCGAGGCCGGCAAGCTCTCCTTCACCCTGGAGCGCATCGACCTGAAGGGGCTGCTCATCGGCCTGATCGAGCTGGTGCGCCCCCAGTCGGACCAGAAAGGGCTGGAACTGAAGCTGGAGGTGGATGAGGATGCCCCCTCCTCCATCGTCTCCGATGACGAAAAGATCCGTCAGATCATCAAGAATTTCCTCTCCAACGCGGTGAAATTCACCCCTTCCGGCGGCATCACCGTTCGTCTGCAACGCAACACCGCCGAGGACGCCGAGCGGCGGCCGGTACGCATCGCCGTGGAGGATTCCGGCATCGGCGTCCCGGGCGAGAAACACGCGCTGATCTTCGAAGCCTTCGAGCAAGCGGACGGCTCCACCAACCGGCGCTTCGGCGGCACCGGCCTGGGGCTGACCATCAGCCGCGAACTGGCGCGCAACATGGGGGGGCGCATCGACCTGGAGAGCGAGGAGGAACAGGGTTCCATATTCTCCCTGCTGTTGCCGCTGGAATTCGACGTGACCCAGGTGGATGCCGACCAGGTGGCCAGCGAACCGGAAGCGGAGGAAAAAGAGGCCGAATCGGAGACCATCCCGGAAGCCGACTTCGGCAACCAGTCCGTCCTGGTGGTGGACGACGATGTACGCAACCTGCTCGCGCTGACTCCGTTGCTGGAAGCCTGGGGACTGCGGGTGACCGGCGCCGGCGATGGCGTGGAGGCCCTGGAGACGCTGGAGGAAGAGGAATTCCAGCTCATCCTGATGGACATCATGATGCCGGAAATGGACGGCTATGAGACAATCCGGCGCATCCGGGCGGGACGACACCAGCCACAAATCCCCATCGTGGCGCTGACCGCCAAGGCCGGCCCCGAGGACCGGCAACGATGTCTGGAAGCCGGAGCCGATGACTACCTTCCCAAGCCGGTGGATGCATCGCAACTGAAAGACACCCTGGAACGCTTTCTCGGAGCCCCGCAATGAACCGCTATTCCGGCTTCAAACTGCTCGCCGTCGATGACAACGAGAACAACCTCTACACCCTGCGGGCGCTGATCGAAAAACACATGGATGTGCAGATCCTGGAGGCCACGTCCGGCCAGCAGGCGCTGGACATCGCTTTGCAGACCCCCGATACCGACCTCATCATCCTCGACGTGCAGATGCCCGAGATGGACGGTTTCCAGACCGCATCCATGCTCAAGATCCGCAAGAAGACGCGGGATATCCCCATCATCTTTCTCACCGCCGCCTTCAAGGCCGAGGAATTCCAGCAACGCGGCTTCGAGGTGGGCGCCGTCGACTATCTGCTGAAACCCATCGACGACAACCTGCTCCTCAACAAGATCAGCACCTATTTCCGCCTGATCGAGAAAGAGCGGGAGATGAACCGCATCCTGGAGGAAAGGGTCGCCGAGCGCACGGCGGAACTGCACCAGGCCATGCAATACCTGGAGAAGATCATCGACAACATGGGCGAGGCCCTGCTGGTGTTGGGGCCGGACGGGCGCATCAAGTCGGCCAACCCCGCTGCCTACCGGATGCTGGAATACCCGGAAGACGCCCTGACCGGCGTACCCATCGGCGACGTGTTCGAGGAGCAGGAGGAGGAACAGGCCGGCGCCTTCATGGGCACCTGGCTGGAGGCCCTGATCCGCACCGGCGTGGTGCGCGACATCCCCGCCCGCTTCATCGCCAGGAACGGCTCCCGCGTGCCGATCCTGTTCTCCCGCACGGCCATGACCGACGAACAGGGAGAAATCACCGACATCATCTGCATCGCCAAGGACATGACCGGCTTCGTCGAGCTGGAGGACTGACGGCCGGCGGGGGACGGGGCCGTTCCGGCCCTTGAAATACAGCGTTCAGGCTGGTTTTATTGACATTTGAAATATTCGAAAGAACCGATGGGGGACCATCCATGACCCAACCGGCCCCACCCGGCAATCCACCGGATGAAGACACCGTCCTGACCGCCAACGCGCTCAAGGCCATGGCCCATCCCCTGCGCTGGAAGATCCTCTGCACCCTGGGCGACAAGGAGATGCCCGCCGGGCAGATCGTCGATGCCGTCGGTACTTCGCAGAGCAATATCTCCCAACATTTGGAACAGCTGCGCGACAAGAACATCCTGATCTCCCGCAAAGAGGCCAACCGCATCTACTACCGCATCCGCAACGAACAGTTGCTGACCCTGATCGGCACCATGCGCACCGTACTGTGCCCGGCCAACCTGGACCGCCGCTCCCCTGCCCGGCCGGCGGAAAGCGATTCGGAAACCTGACAGTCTGCCGCCTCTGCCGCCCCCCGGCTGAACCGGCTGCAAAAACGGAACACAGGCCGCCGCCCAGAATCCTTCCCCGGACGAACCGGCCCGCAGCGGTATCCGTTCGTTCCACGGGTACGTGAATCCCGCCGGGCCACGCGAAGGGAGGAGCCGTGAATCTTCATCACAACACGCCCATGCACCCGGAATTCCCCCTGCGCGAAGGTCTCATCCACCTCAACCATGCCGCCGTGGCCCCCTGGCCGAAGCGCACCGCCGATGCCGTGCGCAGATTCACGGAGGAAAACCTCACCAGTGGCTCCAGAAACTACCCGGACTGGCTGCGGGTCGAACAGGGTCTGCGGGAACAGTTGCAGCGTCTGCTCAACGCCGCCTCGGCCGATGACATCGCCCTGCTGAAGAACACCTCCGAAGCCCTGTCCGTGGTGGCCCACGGGCTCGACTGGCGGAGCGGCGACAACATCGTCACCAGCGACCAGGAATTCCCCTCCAACCGCATCGTCTGGCAATCCCTGGAGCGATACGGCGTGGAGACCCGCCTGGCGGACATCTCGGGTCCCGCCCCCGAACAGGCGCTGATGGACGCCTGCGACGGCGGCACCCGCCTGCTGTCCATCAGCTCGGTGCAATACGCCAGCGGCCTGCGCATGGACCTGGAGGCACTGGGGGCCTTCTGCCGGCGGCGAGGCATCCTCTTCTGCGTCGATGCCATCCAGAGCCTCGGCGTCATCCCCTTCGACGTCCAGGCCGTGCAGGCGGATTTCGTCATGGCCGACGGCCACAAGTGGCTGCTGGGACCGGAGGGCCTGGCGGTGTTCTATTGCCGGCCCGAACTGCGCGAGCGTCTGCGTCTGCACCAGTACGGCTGGCACATGGTCGAAGCGGCGGGTGATTTCGACCGGCAGGACTGGCGCCCGGCCGGATCCGCGCGGCGTTTCGAGTGCGGCAGTCCGAACATGCTGGCCATCCATGCCCTTTCGGCCAGCCTGTCGCTGCTGGAGGAAACCGGAATCGAAACCATTGCTGAGACGGTTTCTGAAAAAACCGGCTACCTGATTGAATTGCTGGAAAAGAACCTGAAAGTTAAAGTGATTTCTCCGATCCTGGCCGAGCGCCGTGCCGGGATCGTCACTTTCGTCCACGATGGCATGACCGCCGACCGCTTGTACGCCCGGCTGATGGAACAGGGTGTGCTCTGTGCCGCGCGCGGAGGTGGTGTGCGTTTCTCCCCCCATTTCCATACCCCCGAGGATCACCTCCGCCAGGCGGTCGAATGGGTTCACGCGGCGGACTGACGGGAAGGCCCCTGGCGGTGCACTCGAAATGATTCACCGAGAAGGTTCGCCAAGGCACGCGAAGGAAGGGGGTCGGCGTTGCACCCTCCCCAACCGGCAAGCCTTGGGCAAAGGCGCGGCAGCGGCGTGCCCAACACAACGTCCTGAGGAACCTCTGATCAAGTCGCGTACGACTTGATCAGAGTCCCCTTCCGGGGGATTGTCCATTGGGGGAAGGATGTAAATCAATGGCTTACAGGAGTGGTCATGCATCCCTTCCCCCAAACCCCCATCCCCCGGTACTTATTCAGAGCTTCCCTGACAGAATTTGATCGACCCGTTGTCGCGAGAGGCCGTATCCTGTCTGCATGAAGGATCATGGCCCGGTTCAAAGCTGGCAACCTGCCGGACCCCGTGTATTGATCACTCGCACCCATGCCGCCCGTGGCAACGGTTTCTTACGATACAAGCAGTTGCATGAACAAGTTCACACTTGACATCATTCCGGAGAGCGAGGCCGACACCCTTCCCGCCGTCTTCCGGAACCGTGTCAGGCGCACACCGGATGCCGAGGCCTACCGCTATCACGATGGTGATGGATGGCGCAGTCTCCGTTGGTCGGAAACAGCGCACCGGCTTCGCTACTGGCGCACGGCACTGGCCGCGGAGGGCCTGGCCCCCGGCGACCGGGTGGCGGTGATGGCCGCCAACGGTCCCGACTGGGTGCTGTTCGACCAG
Source organism: uncultured Chromatiales bacterium (assembly GCA_964409585.1). Lineage (GTDB taxonomy): Bacteria > Pseudomonadota > Gammaproteobacteria > JACKNK01 > CAYPEH01 > CAYPEH01. Next base: position 9,851 of record CAYPEH010000098.1, read on the forward strand.
GCCGCCCTGAGCCTGGGTCTGATCGTGGTTCCCCTGTATATGAACGACCGGGCCGAAAATGCCGCCCATGTGCTGGAACACAGCGGCGCGCGCCTGTTGCTGCTGGAGAGTCAGGACCAGTGGGATCGGTTGAGCGGACAGTCCGACCGCCTTCAGGGACTGGAACGCATCGTCTCCCTGCAGACGGTGCGCGACGGCGACCCGCGCCTGCGCAGCCTGGAGCAGTGGCTGCCGGATCAGGCGGACGATTCCCTGCCGGATCATCCGGTGCGGGCGGACGACCCGGCCACCATCGTCTACACCTCGGGCACCACCGGGCTACCCAAGGGCGTGGTATTGAG
>CAYPEH010000099.1:0-10170 GCA_964409585.1 uncultured Chromatiales bacterium
CACGGGGGCGCTCGTGGTGGCTGAGGGTGACATAGATTGGTGCCGGGTTAATATTGAGCACACGCAATTTTTCTTCAGAATCGTGCCGCCGGATCGAGCCCCGGAACCAGATGCTGGAGTTCCGGGTTCGATCCGTACTACCGACGGATCATACATGACCTCCGGATGGGTGATAATGCCGACCACGTAAGGGAAAACCCTTAATCCAGCCCCTGTTTACCGGAACCTGAGAATGCAATTCGACCCCACCCTGCTGGGCGGCATGAGCGCCGAGCAATTTCTTCGCGAGTATTGGCAAAAGAAGCCCTTGCTGGTTCGCCAGGCCCTGCCGGGATTCGCCCCGGATCTCACCCCGGAGGAACTGGCCGGCATGGCTTGTGATGAAGATGTCACCTCCCGGCTGGTTCTGGAAAAGGGGGGATCGAAACCCTGGGAGGCCCGCTTCGGACCGTTCAGTGAGGAGGATTTCACTCGCCTGCCCGACAGTCACTGGAGCCTGCTGGTGCAGAACGTGGAGAAGCACCTGCCTCAATACACCGAGTTGGTGGATCGCTTCCGTTTCATACCCGACTGGCGCATCGACGATCTAATGGTGAGCTTCGCCCCCACGGACGGATCGGTGGGCCCCCATGTGGACGATTACGATGTGTTCCTGATTCAGGGCATGGGCCGGCGCCGTTGGCGGATCAGCACGGAACCGGTGGACGAGGACAACTTCATCCCGGGGCTGGACCTGCGCATCATGCGGGACTTCCGGCCAACCCAGGAATGGGTGCTGGAAACGGGCGATCTGCTCTACCTTCCACCCATGGTCGCCCACCATGGGATCTCACTCGGGCCGAGCATGAATTTCTCGGTGGGTTTCCGGGCTCCCGATCCCAAAGAGATCGTCAACAGCTATATCAACTGGCTGCTCCAGGAAATGCCGCCGCAACGCCGGATGACGGATGGGGACCTGCTCCTGCAGGACAATCCAGGAGAGATTTCCAGGCAGGCGCTGCAAGGTATCAGTGAACTGCTGAAGAAGAATCTGCCCACCTCGGCGGAAGAGCTGGCCCCCTGGTTCGGCTGTTTCATCACCGAACCGCGCAGCGAGTTCGAAACCCAGGCACGGGAATGTCCTCTGGACACGGAAGTCTTCCGGCAACGCCTGGCGGCATGCGGACGCCTGCGCCGCAATGAATTCTCGCGTTTCGGCTACATTCCCACGGCAGACGGCTGTTATCTGTTCGTCGACGGACAGGGGCATTTGCTGAATGAGCGCATGGCCTTCGCCGCCCCCCTGCTCTGCGCCGAGCGGGAATTGAAGCTGACCGATATACAGGATCATCTGGTCGAGCCGATGTTCATCGAACTGCTCACCCTCCTCTTCAACGAGGGCCATCTGTATTTTCCCGATGAATGAGGAAATACCCGTCAGGCGGCTGGGGCACGGGGGTGCGCCCGGCCAGGGCCCGGTTTATATACGACGATATCTTAATGGAATCAGTGACTTATTCATTTGTTCCGGCGGCCGGGTGCAATATTGAGGTTAAACCGGTGGACTGGAGCGAAGCGGAGGCCGAACTGAGGTCGCTGCGCACCCGGGTATTCATCGAGGAACAGCGGGTTCCGGAGGCCCTGGAATGGGATGGCCTGGATGGGCGCTGCCGGCATGTGCTGGCACTGTCCCCATCCGGACAGGCCGTCGGCTGCGGACGCCTGACACCGGAAAGACAGATCGGCCGCATGGCGGTATTACCCGCATGGCGGGGCCGTGGGATTGGAAGCCTGTTGTTGAAGAAACTGCTGCGGCTGGCCTGTGAAGAGAAGATGCCGCGAGTGTTTCTCAACGCCCAGGTACATGCGATCCCCTTCTACGAACGTCATGGTTTTTCCGCGCGGGGTCCGGTGTTCGACGACGCGGGTATCGCCCACCGGCGCATGGAACGGGTGCTGGATTGTTGAGCTGAAAAAAAAAACCTGCCGTGGACACGGCAGGTCAGTGAGGAGACGCCAGACGATACACTCGACTAAAAAAGGACCGCTCAGTCACTCGTTAGTTTGAGTCACGACTCTGGCAAGCCACGCGCCGATTGTGCATCAGCACACCGTCGAAACATTGACGTGGCTCAATAACCCGTCGATCCAGTGATGTTTTTCACCTGAATCCGTGGCTTCGCCTTCAACCCTTCAGGAAATGCTCGCGGTAGTAACGCAGCTCGGCGATGGAATCACGGATATCGTCCAGGGCCAGGTGGCTGGAGTTCTTGGTGAAGCCGTCCGCCAGTTGCGGACTCCAGCGGCGCACCAGTTCCTTCAGCGTGCTCACGTCCAGATTGCGGTAGTGGAAGAAGCGTTCCAGCTCCGGCATCCAGCGGTAGAGAAAACGCCGGTCCTGGCAGATGCTGTTGCCGCACATGGGTGACTGCCCGGCCTCCACGTATTGGCTGAGAAAGGCGATGGTTTCGCGGCTGGCCTGCTCCTCGTCGGTCCGGCTTTCCCGGACCCGCTGTATGAGCCCCGACTGGCCATGCTGGTTGGTGTTCCACTCATCCATGCGGGCAAGAACCTCGTCGCTTTGATGGATGGCCATCACCGGCCCCTCTTCGAGGATGTTGAGCTGGGCGTCGGTGACGATGGTGGCAATCTCGATCACGCGGTCGGTGTCCGGGTCGAGGCCGGTCATCTCCAGGTCGATCCACACCAGGTTATTCGGGTCCTGCGCCATATAAATCCACCTTTCATGCGTTGTATGAGGAATAACGATTAGGCTATCTTCTTTGCCCCACTACAACAATGAAACGGCTCCCCCAAAGCTGGGGAGTTTGTCGGATTCAGGGGGCTCGAAGCGAAAGAGTGGGACAGCGAGTATGATTTTTCATGATTTTGAGGAGCATAGTGGGAACTATGTGACGAAAAATCAGGGAAAATTGGTCCGATGTCCCACTTTTGCAACCGATTCAGCCTGAATCCGACAGGCTCCTAGGGGTTCGCACGGAGGAAGTGAGAGGATGAATACACTGACGCTGGTGTTTCTGGCGGCCGTCGCGGTCACCTTGCTGGCACGGCTCTGGCTTGCCCAGCGCCAGATCCGCCATGTGCAGGCCAATGCGGGCACGGTACCGCCCTTTTTTCAGGACCGCCTGCCGCTGGAGGCCCATCGCAAGGCGGCCCTCTATACCATCTCGAAGGCACGTTTCTCCCGCCTGGAGCTGATCTACGGCACGGTGATCCTGCTGCTCTGGACCCTGGGTGGAGGGCTGGATCTGCTGGACCGCCTCTGGCGGGCCGCCGGCCTGTCTGATCTGCTCACCGGACTGGGGGTGATGCTGTCCTTCGCCCTGTTCGCCTCCCTGCTCTCCCTGCCGGCCTCCTACTATCACACCTTCGGCATCGACCAGCGCTTCGGCCTCAACAACAGCAGCCGCGCCCTGTTCGTGATGGATTTCATCAAGACCGGACTGCTGTTGCTGATCCTCGGCGTTCCCCTGCTCTGGGTCCTGCTATGGCTGATGGAGCAGAGCGGTCCGTTCTGGTGGGTGGAGGTGTGGCTGGTGTGGACGCTGTTCAATCTGCTGCTGCTATGGGCCTTCCCGCGCTTCATCGCGCCGCTGTTCAACAAATTCACCCCCCTGGAGGACGACAGCCTGCGTGCGCGCATCGAGGGACTGTTGAAAAAATGCGGTTTCAGCAGCAACGGTGTCTTCGTCATGGACGGCTCACGCCGCTCGACCCAGGCCAATGCCTATTTCAGCGGCATGGGCAACAACAAGCGCATCGTCTTCTTCGACACCTTGCTCAACACCCTTGCCCCCCCGGAGATCGAGGCGGTGCTGGCGCACGAGCTGGGCCACTTCCGCCTGCATCACATACGCCAGCGGATTCTGATCTCCAGCATCGTCAGCCTGGCCGGGCTGGCCGTTCTTTCGCTGCTGATGGAGCATGAGTGGTTCTTCCATGACCTGGGCGTCACCAGGCCGTCCAACCACATGGCGCTGCTGCTGTTCCTGCTGGTGGCGCCGGTATTCGCCTTCCTCTTCCAGCCACTCGTTTCCTGGTATTCGCGGCGGCACGAATTCGAGGCCGATGAATACGCGGCCCAGCACAGCAGTGCCGACGACCTGGTCAATGCCCTGGTCAAGCTGTACAAGGAAAATGCCAGTACCCTGACCCCGGACCCCTTGTACTCGGCCATGTACGACTCCCATCCACCGGCATCCACACGCGTGGAACGCCTGGCGGCGCGCGGCAGCGGATCCCCCGCACAGGTGACCCCATGAACGAGAAAACCCTCCCCCCCCTGATCTTCCTCGCCCTCGCCGGGCCCTTGCAGGCCGCCGACCACACCCGTGGGGCCGGCCTTCACAACGGCAACTGCCTGAGTTGCCATGACGACAGCGTCTATACGCGGGAAGAGCGCCGGATGAAAACCCTCCCGGGCCTGCGCAAACAGGTGCGCCGCTGTGAACTCGCCCTGGGCCTGCGCTGGTTCGATGAGGATATCGATGCCGTGACCGGGTTCCTCAACGACCGTTTCTATCACCTTCCGGAAAAATAAAACCACAGCCTGAACCATGGCGAAACGGCGCCTCACCCGGCAGCAGCGGCAGCGCATCGAGGCCATTCAGCAGGCCCGCCTGCGACGGGCCGAGCGACGTGCGGCCAGGCAGCAACAGGGTCTGGAAGGCGAGGCACGGGATGGCAGGATCGTCGCCCATCACGGTACCACCGTCATGGTGGAGACCGGGGATGGCGGGATGGTCCGCTGCATGGCAAGGCAGAATCTGGGCAAGCTGGTCTGTGGCGACCGGGTCGTCTGGCAACCGGCCGCCGGTGAAGGCCAGGGAGTGGTCATCGCGGTAAAACCGCGTAAATCCCTGCTCGCCCGCCCCGGTTACGGGGGCCGCCGGAAGCTGGTGGCGGCCAATATCGACCAGATCGTGGTGGTGTCCGCCACCCGTCCCCCACTCAGTGAGCGCCTCATCGACCGCTACCTGGTCGCCGCGGAAACCGTGGGTATCCCCCCCCTGCTGCTGGTCAACAAGATCGACCTGATCGACCAGGCCGAACGCGAGGATCTGGAACGGCGGATGAGGGTCTACCGCAGGATCGGTTACCGGGTCCTGTGGGCGAGCACCCATACGGAACACGGCCTGGACAAGCTCATCGGGGAACTGAAGGGCCGCACCAGCATCCTCGTCGGCCAGTCGGGGGTGGGCAAATCCTCCCTGGTCAACGCCCTGGTGCCCGGTCTGGATATACGCGTCCAGGCCTTGTCCGAGGCCAGCGGCGAGGGTGTGCACACCACCACCGCCAGCCTGCTCTATCCCCTGCCCCATGGTGGTGAGCTGATCGATTCACCGGGGGTGCGCGATTTCGGCCTGTGGAAGGTCAGCGCCCGGGAGCTGGCCCAGGGATTCATCGAATTCCGGCCCTTTCTGGGACACTGCCGCTTCAACGATTGCAGCCATACCGTGGAGCCCGGCTGCGCCCTGCGGGAGGCGGCGGACGAGGGCCGGATCGACCGCCGCCGGATGGACAGTTATCAGCAATTGCTGCGGGAGATCTGAGCCTGAATCCGTGAGCTCAACCAGGCGGCCAGCGCATGGCCCGTCCTCCCAGCACGTGCAGGTGGATGTGAAACACCTCCTGCCCGGCGGCGCGGTTGCAGTTGAACACCGTGCGGTAACCGTCGGCGGCGATTCCCGCATCGGCGGTGATCCGTTTCGCCGCCAGGAACATCTTTCCGACCAGTTCCGCGTCCCCGCTTTCCAGGTCGTTGAGGGTGGCGATGTGCCGGCGGGGAATGACCAGGGCATGATAGGGGGCCTGGGGGTTGATGTCCTTGAAGGCCACCACGTCATCGTCTTCATAGATGAAGTCCACCGGGATCTCACCCCCGGCGAATTTACAGAACAGGCAGTCGCTCATCGTTTTCTCCTTCAACCCGCCTTCCTGAACAAGGCGGGTTCAAATTTCCCGGCGCCCGGCGAAAGCATGGGCCAGGGTTCCGCCATCGATGTATTCCAACTCGCCACCCAAGGGCACCCCATGGGCGATGCGGGTGGCCCGGACACCACGCGCGGAGGCCAGATCCGCCAGATACTGGGCCGTGGCCTCACCCTCGACGGTGGGGTTGGTGGCGAGGATGATCTCCCCGATCCCGCCCTCTTCCAGGCGCTCGGCCAGCCTGTCCAGCCCCAGTTCCTCCGGACCGATGCCGTCCAGGGGGGACAGATGCCCCATGAGAACGAAATACAGGCCGTTGTAACCGGTGGACTTCTCCAACGCCGCCACATCCGCCGGGGTCTCGACGATGCACAGGATCGAATGGTCACGGTCGGCATTGCCGCAGATGGAGCAGACCTCATGCTCGGACAGGGTCTGGCAGCGGCTGCACCGGCCCACCTTGTCCACCGCCTCGGCGAGGCTGGCGGACAGCCTGAGCGCGCCTCCGCGGTCCCTCTCCAACAGATGATAGGCCATGCGCTGGGCCGATTTCGGGCCCACGCCCGGCAGGCAACGCAGGGCATCCATCAACTGATCGATCAGGGGCGACTGGGACATCTCAGAACGGCATCTTGAAACCCGGCGGCAGGCCCATGCCAGAGGCCATGCCGGCCATGCGCTCCTGGGTGAGCTTCTCCAGCTTGTGAGAGGCGTCGTTCATGGCAGCCGCCACCAGATCCTCCAACATTTCCTTGTCGTCCTGCATCAACGCGTCGTCGATCTCCACGCGGCGCGCTTCGTGACGGCCATTGATGGTGACCTTGACCATGCCGCCACCGGATTCGCCGGTCACTTCCATACGCGCCAGTTCCTCCTGGGCCTTCTGCATTTCGGCCTGGAGCTTCTGCGCCTGTTTCATCAGGTTGCCGAGACCACCTCTCATCGGTTCTTCACCTCGAAATCATTGAAGGAAACTCTGATCAAGGCGCCGGACGCCTCGATCGGTTGCTGAATGTTCCATGGGTATCGGGTCATCCATCCAGAGGCTCGATGCTGCCGGGAACGATGGTGGCACCGAAGGCCTCCTGCAGGGCCAGGACACCGGGATCGCGGGCGATGTCCCTTTCCGCCTCCTGCTGGCGCAACCGGCGTTCACGGGCCTGTTCCCGGGCCGGCGTGGCCTGCTCCTCGCCGGAACCGACCCGGATGTCCAGCGTGACCCCCTCTCCGAACTGCTTCCTCAGGGCGTCCTGCAGGCGTTGCTGGGTGTTCTTGCTGAGCAGTTGGGCATGGCTGGCATCCAGGTCGAGCTGGAAACGGTCGCCGTCGCGGGAGGCCAGGCTGCAATTGAGCGCCAGCTCGCGGGCGATTCCACGCACCGGCAGGGATTCGACGATGCCACGCCAGTCACCGGCCGCGGCGGGCGCCGCCGGAGCCGGCCGGGCCGGTTCGGCGGTGGCCGGCGGGGCACTGGCACGGCCGCCCCCGGCCGCGTCGGAGGCTCCCTCGACGGACCGCGCGCCGGCGCCGCCGTCCACGGGGCGGAAGGCCAGCATCCGCAACAGCGCCATCTCAAAACCGGTGCGGGGGTCCGGGGCATGGGGCAGATCCCGCCGCCCGTGCAGGCCGATCTGGTAGAACAATTGCGCGTCCTCCGGGCTCATGGCCTGGGCCAGTTCCAGGATCGCCGCCTCGGTATCCGCGTTGCGCCCGGCCTCCGGCACCGTCTGCACCAGGGCGATGCGATGCAAGGCACTGAGCAGTTCCCCCAGCACCGCCTGATAGTCGGGGGCCTGCTCCGCCAGCCGCTCGATGGCCTCCAGCAGGGCCACGCCGTCCCCCGCGTTGACCGCCCCCAGCAGACGGTGGACGTGATCCCGGTCGATGCAGCCCAGCATGGCGCGCACGGGCTGCTCGCGCAGTTCCCCGCCGCCGTAGGCGATGGCCTGGTCGAGCAGGCTGAGGGCGTCCCGCATGCTGCCATCGGCCGCACGGGCGATCTCGTCGATGGCCGGCCCATCGAACGGGATCTGTTCCCGGCCCATCACCTCCTGCAAATAGGCGGAGATGCGGTCCGCCGCCAGATGCTTGAGATTGAATTGCAGGCAGCGGGAAAGAATGGTCACCGGCAGTTTCTGCGGATCGGTGGTGGCCAGCAGGAATTTGACGTGCGGCGGCGGCTCCTCCAGGGTCTTCAACAAGGCATTGAAGCTGTGCGAGGAGAGCATGTGCACCTCGTCGATGAGGTAGACCTTGTAACGCCCCTGGGTGGGCGCGTACTGCACGTTCTCCAGCAGCTCGCGGGTGTCCTCCACCTTGGTGCGCGAAGCGGCGTCCACCTCGATCAGATCGACGAAGCGCCCCTCGTCAATGGCCGTGCAGGAGGAACAGGTGCCACAGGGCTCGGAACCGACCCCCGCCTCGCAATTCATGCACTTGGCGAGGATACGCGCCACCGTGGTCTTGCCCACCCCCCGGGTGCCGGTGAAGAGGAAGGCATGATGCAGCCGGTCGTTGTCCAGAGCGTTGATCAGGGCGCGCAGGACGTGCTCCTGACCGACCATCTCGCGGAAACTGCGCGGACGCCACTTGCGGGCGAGGACCTGGTAACTCATGGACGGGTGCTGTCTTTCAGTGGTTGTGGGCCGGCGGTCTGCCGCCGCCTGAATCGAGCGCCCTATGCTACCTGCTCCACCAGCCTGAAAACAGGGCGAACGTGTTTTGGAATCAGAGGCAGGGAAAGGGGTGGCGGACCCGCCAGCGACACCCCGGCGCCCGAATCAGCTGCTACCGTTGCTCCCTTCCGGGCCTGGCGGGGTTCACAACCTATCGTCGCGGGGGCACCAACGGGGCCGCCATTGAACGGTTGGTCCGCAACGCGAACCACGCGCCGCGGCGGAAAGAGGCGCCGGCCTCTGTTCCGGAGGGGCGCGATTCTCCGCTAAATCCGTGTTGGCGGCAAGGGGAAGGGGCAAAAATCCAGGTTCATGTCATCCCTGCCCCAAATCACTGGAGCACATCGATCCGACGGGGGCATGGCCTCCCGCTCGATACCATAGGTGGAAAGTGTCTCCTCGATATAGGGGTTAAGCAGGAGGCGACAGCCAGGGGGTGCTCAGGTAAGCCGAAATACTGGACCAGCAGCGGTAGCCCAGCAGGCTCATGAAGGGTCAGGGTCCTTTTGGATCGGGCTCATGCGGCAACAAAACGGTTCGTTGCCTTCCAAAATCATTAAAACACCAAACTCTGGAAACAAAATGATTAGATTTTGAGGATCAGCCTCAAGAGCACTTCTTCATCACTGCGACCGGAGTCTGCGATAGATTCTGAAGCAACCTCAGTATTTCCGCCCGCGCGCAAGTTGCCACGAACCAACTCTCCTACCACGAATGGATGGCCAAATACCTGGCCGCTGTTCGGCAGGGCCGCCAAAACCTCGTCACCGGCACGCAGAGGTCATCCAGACGGAAGTATCGACCAAAATCACGCCGGATCGGGCTGGCGACGGCGGTGAACAGGGCCTTCAGCCCCTCCCGCACCAGCGCCACCTTATCGGACACGCCGGTAATTCGGCCCGTAAAACTGGAGCGCCGTGAGTTTCCGCCCGAGGCGGCAACGGCACATCGCTTCTTCGCCAATCTTCTGCCCGAAGGGGGCGTCCGCGAACAGATCGCACGCGACCTGAAGCTGCCCGACAGCGATTTCGAACTGCTGCACGCCATCGGGGGCGAGTGTGCAGGTGCACTGTCGATCCTGTCCTCGGAGCGGGAGCCCTCCTGGGAACAGCATTACCATCCCTTGAGCGACGAAGAACTGGCACGATTGGCCGCCCGGCGCGGCCGCATCTATACCGCCGGCCTGGAAGAAGCAACCACACAACCACTTCTCCAGCTCGTCTTGGTGCTTCCACTGGTAGACCCTATACATCCCCCAACCCACCATTTCCAGGGATGCAAAGCTGTGGAAGAACTGCCGGTGGTGAGGGTTCCGTAACGCAGGCTCAAGCACGTCCGGTAGTTTGCCAAAAATCGCGCCGATGGCATCTGCAACCAGCGGGTGGTGAAAATAGCTCGATTTGTGATTGTCGTCCTTAGCAGCAACGGCCATGCCGACGATGACTCTGACGAGCTGGTGAACTGGGCCGTTTATTTCTTCTCCTTCCGAACACCCTTGAAGGGTGCCTTGCTCGAAGTTTTCACATCTATAAACCTGCCAGTGTCAGCGTCACGTTTGACCCAA
>CAYPEH010000100.1:0-10141 GCA_964409585.1 uncultured Chromatiales bacterium
AAGCCCGATGAGCCCACCGTGGACGATCATCCCCAACACATCGACCTGATCCTCGATCCCCCGGACAACGAACGCCTGGCCAATCTGTGCGGTCAGTTCGACGAGCACCTGCGCCTGATCGAGAGCCGCCTGGGCGTGGAGATCAACAACCGTGGACATCGTTTCCGGGTGATCGGCGCCGGCAGCCAGGTGACCGCCGCCGGTGAACTGCTCAAGGACCTCTTCCGTGCCACCGCCGACCAGGTGCTGGACCCGCGCAGTGTGCACCTGTTCCTGATGGAATCCGGTGCCGAGGCCCGGCTGGGTGGGCAGGAGGCGGTTGAGGAGGAGCCGGTGGTACGCACCAAGCGCGGTGTGATCCGGGGGCGCGGCCCGAACCAGCGGCGCTACCTGCGCAACATGGCCACCCACGACATCAATTTCGGCGTCGGCCCGGCCGGAACCGGCAAGACCTATCTGGCGGTGGCCTGTGCCGTGGAGGCCCTGCAGAGCGAACGGGTGCGGCGCCTGGTGCTGGTGCGCCCGGCGGTGGAGGCCGGTGAGAAGCTGGGTTTCCTGCCCGGCGATCTCGCGCAGAAGGTCGATCCCTACCTGCGGCCTCTCTACGATGCCCTCTATGAGATGCTCGGTTTCGAGAAGGTGGCCAAGCTGATCGAGCGCAATGTCATCGAGGTGGCGCCACTGGCCTATATGCGCGGACGCACCCTCAACGATGCCTTCATCATTCTCGACGAGGCCCAGAACGCCACCGTGGAGCAGATGAAGATGCTGCTCACCCGGATCGGTTTCGGCTCCACCGTGGTGATCACCGGGGATGTGACCCAGGTGGACCTGCCCCGTGGCAGGATGTCCGGCCTGCGCCATGTGATCGAGGTGTTGCAGGATGTGGACGGCATCAGCTTCACCTTCTTCCATGCCCGTGATGTGGTGCGCCATCCGCTGGTGCAGCGCATCGTCACGGCCTACGAGGATTACGAGTCCGGAGGGGAGGGGGCGTGAACCTGGCGCTCGATCTGCAATTGGCCGCCGGCGTGGCGGACGTGCCGGATGCCGCGCGCTTCTCCCGTTGGGTGGAAACGGCGCTGGCACTGGCCCCCGTCCCTGCCCGTGAGGAGGCGGAATTGACCATCCGTGTGGTGGACGAGGCCGAGGGCGCCGAATTGAACGCCCGCTTCCGAGGCCGGGAGGGGCCCACCAATGTGCTCTCCTTCACGTTCGAGGCGCCGCCCGGCGTGGAACTGCCGCTGCTGGGCGATATCGTCATCTGCGCCCCCGTGGTGGCGCGCCAGGCCCGTGAACAGGACAAGGCCGAGGAGGCACACTGGGCACACATGGTGGTACACGGCGTGCTTCATCTGCTGGGCTTCGATCACAGGGACGAGGCCGAGGCGGCCGGCATGGAGGCGCTGGAAACCGAAATCCTGGCCCAATTGGGGTATCCTGACCCCTACCGGGACGACACCTGACGACACCTTGCTTCGCTCATTCGCTGTGAAACCATGAACCGCGTTCCCACCCTCCCATTCTGGCATCCCGTCTTTCTCCGCCCTGGCGCGGCGGGGCGGCCCGGCCGATGAACGGCGGCCCCCAACGGCGCTCCTGGCTGGACCGCCTGGGCCAGGCCCTGCTCGGCGAGCCGCGCGATCTCCAGGAACTGCTGGATCTGCTGCGCGACGCCCAGCGGCGCGGCCTGTTTTCCGCCGACGCCCTGGAGATGATCGAGGGCGCCTTGCAGGTGGCCGAGATGCAGGTGCGCGACGTGATGATCCCGCGCTCGCAAATGGACGTGCTGGAGCGTTCCATGGGAGTGGAGGAGATGTTGCCCATCGTGCTCGAATCCGGGCATTCCCGCTTTCCGGTGATCGGCGAGAGCCGCGACGAGGTGGTGGGTATCCTGTTGGCGAAGGATCTGTTGGGCCATTTCGGCCGCCGCGACGATGCCCCGTTCGATATACGCGACCACCTCCGTCAGGCGGTGTTCGTTCCCGAGGCCAAGAGGCTCAATGTGATGCTGCGTGAATTCCGCCACAGCCGCAATCACATGGCCATCGTCGTGGACGAATACGGCGGCGTGGCCGGCCTGGTCACCATCGAGGACGTGCTGGAGCAGATCGTCGGTGATATCGACGACGAATTCGATGTGGATGAGGAGGAGGATGTCCTGCGCCATTCCGACAGCCGCTTCACGGTCAAGGCGCGCACTCCCATCGAGGACTTCAACGAGTACTTCGGCAGCGAATTCAGCGACCAGGACTTCGATACCATCGGCGGGCTGGTGGTGCACCATATCGGCCATATGCCACGTCGTGGCGAGGTGGTCGATCTGGATGGTTTCCGCTTCGAGGTGCTGCGGGCGGATCATCGGCGCATCCACCTGTTTCGGGTCACCCCCCCGCCCGGAGGGGCCACGCGAGAGGCATGAACGCCGAGCCCGCCTGGCCATCGCCGCGCCGGCGATGGGCCGCCCCGCTCGCGGCAGCCCTGTCCGGCCTGTTCTTCCCCCTCGCCTTCGCCCCCCATGGGTGGTTCCCCCTGGCGGTTCTCTCGCCGGCCCTGCTGTTCCTGCTATGGCGTGGCGCCACCCCCGCCCGCGCCTTCCGCACCGGGCTTCTCTACGGCATGGCATGGTTTGGCGCCGGGGTGTGGTGGCTGTATATCAGCCTGACCCGCTTCGGTGGCGCCCCGCCCGTCCTGGGAGGGGGGCTGACCCTGCTGCTGGTGGCGTGGCTGGCCCTGTTCACGGCCTTGCAGGGATGGCTCTACCGGCGCTTCATGCCGGATGATGGCTGGCGCGGACTGGTCCTGTTCCTGCCCGCTGCCTGGGTGCTGTCCGAGTGGCTCCGCGGTTGGCTGTTGAGCGGTTTTCCCTGGCTGTCCCTCGGTTACAGCCAAGTGGATAGCTGGCTGGCCGGCTGGGCGCCCGTGCTGGGTGTCTATGGCGTCAGTTGGATGGTCGCCCTCAGCGCGGGGCTGCTGGCTCTGGCATGGGTGGCGGCCGGCCGCCGGCGTGTTTTTGCCCTGGCCGCCCTGCTGGTGATCTGGGGGCTTGGCGCCGGTTTGCTGCGGATCGAATGGTCGCAGGCCAGCGGCGGGGCGCAGCAACTGGTGCTGGTGCAGGGCAATGTCGAGCAGGGCTTCAAATGGAAGCGCAAGCAGCGCCTGGCCACCCTGCGGCTGTACCGTGACCTGACACGCGGGGCCTTGCAGGAAGCCGCCCCTCTTCCGGCGGATCTGCCCGTGGGCCTCGATCCACCGGAAGGGGCCGGTGGCCGCGCCGTCGTCCTGTGGCCCGAGACGGCCGTGCCGATGTTCCTGGACCAGGTCCCCGGCCCCTGGCTGGACGGGTTGAAACGGCTGCTGCGCCGTCACGGGGCGGAACTGTTGTTGGGCGTGCCGGTGCAGGAAGCCGATGGTGGCTATTACAACAGCATGGTGCGCCTGGAGGACGGCTCGGCCTACCGCAAGCATCATCTGGTGCCGTTCGGGGAGTTCATGCCCCTGCGCGGCCTGATCGGCGGACTGCTGACGGCGCTGCGGATTCCCATGGCGGACTTCAGATCCGGCGGCGCGCGCCAGCCCTTGTTGCGTCTGGCCGGCGTACCGGTGGGGATTTCGATCTGCTATGAGGATATCTTCCCCGAGGAGGTGCTGCGTACCGTGCCCGAGGCGGCCTATTTGATCAATGCCAGCAATGACGCCTGGTTTGGCGATTCGGCGGCGCCGCATCAGCATTTGCAGATGGCGCGCATGCGTGCCCTGGAGACCGCGCGGCCCATGGTGCGTGTCACCAACACCGGTGTGTCCGCGGTCACTGATCACAAGGGGCGGGTGATAGCCCGCTCACCGCAGTTCGTGCCCCATGTGCTGACCACTGTGATACAGCCGCGGACCGGCACCACGCCTTATGTGCTCTGGGGCAATGCCCTGGTGTTGTTGCTGGCGCTGTCCGCGTTGGTGTCCGCCTGGATGCGGTGGAGGAAACAGCCCACGCCGCACCTCGATCTGCCGCCTGCCTGAAGCTCTGAATGGCCGCCATATTCAGCGGTAGAGCTGAAATGCTTAACAATGCAGGATCTTGTTAAACATATCACTGGATACGGTTCCTCCATGCAACGGTGCGGTACGGGACAATACGAACACACTTTGACAGGCGGTGAAACCGTGTCCCCCGTCCATTGTAGGAGCGGCTTCAGCCGCGAAAAACTTCAACCTGAATCCGTGGGTTCATCGAGGCGCATAGCGCAAGCTCTTGATCCGCCTGGCTACAGGAACCTCTGAGCCGGTCGTGGAACGTGATCTCGCCGCCAGAATCCGCCATTTCTGCGTTGCCCATCTTCGCAATAGCGGGCTATTGCGTGCGATGGGCGCCTTGAACTGACGGATTCTGATCGACGATCTCTTCGTCCCAGACCGGCTCAGAGGTTCCCTATGAAAAATCCCGCCAGACCGTGGGGTATGGCTGCGGTTTTTTATTACGCCAAGCGAATCAATATCTTATAGTCTGTATCCCCTCTGAACCCACGGATTCAGGTTCAAGGCAACAGGCCGTCCAGCAGCGCCAGGTCCAGGTGATCCCGCAGGGCATCGGCCACCCGGTCGATGCCGGCTTCGTACAGGGTATCGAAGTCCGGTGTCCGCGCCGTCTCCAGTCCGGCCCACCTCAACAGGGCATCACAGGCGTCGGGATGGTCGAACAGGCCATGCAGATAGCTGCCCATCACTTGCCCATCCTCCGAGCAGGCCCCGTCCGCCCGGCCGTCCAGCCAGGCCGCCGGGCGTTGCAGCGCGGGGCCGGTGGTGGTGCCGGCGTGGATTTCGAAGCCCCGCACCACGGCATCGTCCAGGCACAACCGGCCGCTGACACGGTGCAGTTGCTTTTCCTTTTCCAGAACCGTGTTTACATCCAGTAATCCAAGGCCGCTGGCCATGCCGGGATCGCCTTCCAGTCCATGGGGGTCCTCCAGGCTCTGTCCGAGCATCTGGTAGCCACCGCAGATACCCAGCACACGGCCGCCGTAACGCAGGTGTCGCTGGATTGCGCCGGTCCATCCGTGTTCGCGCAGCCACGCGAGATCACTGCGTACCGATTTGGAACCGGGCAGGATGATGAGGTCCGCCGGGGGGATGGCCTGGCCGGGGCCGACGTACTGGAAATCCACCTGGGGATGAAGCCGCAGGGGATCGAAATCGGTGTGATTGCTGATGCGCGGCAGAACGGGGACGATCACCCGCAGACGCGCCTGTTCCAGTTCCTGGGCCTCGGCGCGGGAGAGGCCGTCCTCGGCGGGCAGGAACAGCTTCTCCATATAGGGCAGCACGCCCACGACCGGTTTGCCGGTGTGTTTCTCCAGCCAGCGCAGGCCCGGTTCCAACAGGGATACGTCACCACGGAAACGGTTGATGATCATCCCGTGCACCCGTTCCCGTTCGGAATCGGACAACAGGGCCAGGGTGCCGGCCAGGTGGGCGAACACGCCGCCGCGATCGATGTCCCCCACCAGCAGCACCGGGCAATCCACCGCTTCGGCAAACCCCATGTTGGCGATGTCGTGCTCGCGCAGGTTGATCTCCGCCGGGCTGCCGGCACCCTCCACCAGGATGACGTCGTGCCGTTCCGCCAGGCGGGCATGGGCGGCCAGTACGGCCTGCATCACCTTGGGTTTGTAGGCATGGTAGTCACGGGCATTCATCTCGCCGATGGCGCGGCCGTTGACGATGACCTGGGCACCCACGTCGGTGTTGGGTTTGAGCAGCACCGGGTTCATGTCGGTGTGCGGTTCGATGCCGGCCGCCCTGGCCTGGGTGGCCTGGGCCCGTCCGATCTCTCCGCCATCCACGGTCACGGCGCTGTTCAGGGCCATGTTCTGCGGCTTGAACGGGGCCACCCGCAGGCCGCGGCGGCGCAACAGGCGGCACAACCCGGTGACGAGGAAGCTCTTGCCAGCGTCCGAGGTGGTGCCCTGGATCATTAGGGTTTTGGCGCTCATGGGGGACGAAAGGTAGCAGGCGGGGGCGGCGGTGTTCCACAAAATGAATCGCCAAGGGGCGTGGAGGGACATCGAGGGCAGCGGTTGCCTGTCGCGTCCCGTCGGGAAATAATCCACGGCTCCCTGAATTCGTGGAATGGTTCTTCTTGATTACCGCTCTGGTTCTGTTCGCCGCGGTCCTCGTCGACCGCCTGTTGGGGGAACCCCCCCGTTGGCATCCGTTGGCCGGTTTCGGGCGCTGGGCGGCCTGGCTGGAGGCCCGTATCCATGGCGATTCGGACCGCTCCCCGTCGTCATTGCGCTGGCGTGGTGTTCTGGCCCTGCTGGCGGCCGTGGTGCCACTGGTGTTGCTGGCCTGGTTGTTGTCGTCCGCCGGCCCGCTGGGGTTCGTCTTCGACATCCTGTTGCTGTATCTCGCCCTCGGTGCGACCAGCCTGGAGGACCATGCCCGTGCGGTGCAGAACACCCTGCGGCGGGGGGACCTGGCCCAGGCGCGGGACAGGGTCCGTTTTCTCGTCAGCCGCGATACCAAGGATATGGATTTCACCGCGGTGGCACGGGCCACGGTGGAATCGGTGCTGGAAAACGGCTGCGATGCGGTCTTCGCCACCCTGTTCTGGTTCCTGGCGGCAGGGATTCCGGGGGTGGTGGCCTATCGCCTGGTCAATACCCTGGATGCCATGTGGGGCTATCGCACGCCGCGTTATGAGCACTTCGGCTGGGCGGCGGCCCGCCTGGATGACCTGATGAACTGGATTCCCGCCCGCCTGACCGCCCTGACCTATTCCCTGCTCGGATCCGCGCCCTCCGCCCTGCGGTGCTGGGCCCGCCAGGCCGTGGCCTGGGAAAGCCCCAATGCCGGGCCGGTGATGGCCGCCGGGGCGGGTGCCCTCGGCGTGTTGTTGGGTGGTGAGGCCGATTACCACGGTGAGCGCAAGTCCCGCCCCTTGCTGGGTTTCGGACCGGCGCCCACCGGTAACGATATCGGCCGTTCCATCCGTCTGGTACGGCGCGGCCTGATGTTGTGGGTCGCCGTGGTGCTGATCGGGGGACTGGCTGTTGCTTGAACATGGCGGCCGCCTGCGCGCCGCCATGGCGCGCTGGGGCGGCGCGCGGGGCGATTGGCTGGACCTTTCCACCGGCCTCAATCCCCATGGCTGGCCGGTGCCGCCGGTTCCCGCTTCGGTCTGGCGCGCCCTGCCCGAGGACGATGACGGGCTGGAGGAGATCGCCGCCGCCTATTACGGCGTACCGGTCTTGCCGGTGGCCGGCAGTCAGGCGGCCATCCAGGCCCTGCCGCGATTGCGGCCCATGGCAAGAGTCGGGGTGTTGCATCCCGCCTATGCGGAACACGCCCATGCCTGGAGGCAGGCCGGTCATGAAGTGCTGGAACTGGCCCCGGAGGATATCGGCCGTCGCCTGGATTCACTGGACGTGGTGGTGCTGGTCAATCCCAACAATCCCACCGGCCGGCGTTTCGATATCGATACCCTGCTGCATTGGCACCGTCGTTTGCAGGGCCATGGCGGCTGGCTGGTGGTGGACGAGGCCTTCATGGATGCCACCCCGGAACAGAGCCTCCTCCGCCATGCCGAGGCCGGTGGCATCATCGTGCTGCGCTCCCTGGGAAAGTTTTTCGGCCTGGCCGGTGTCCGTGCCGGGTTTGTCGCAGCGCCCCATGGCCTGCGGGAGAGGCTGCGGGAATACCTGGGGCCCTGGACGCTGAACCACGCCGGTCGCTGGGTGGCGAAACAGGCCCTGGCCGATCATGCCTGGATCGAATCGATGCGAGGGCGGCTCCCGGCCGAGGGACGGAGGCTGGCGGAGCTTCTCGCGGGCCACGGCCTGCCGGCCGATGGGGGTTGTTCCCTGTTTCAGTGGGTGTGCTGCGGGCAGGCAGCGAGGGTGCATGAGCGCCTGGCGGCGGAGCACCGTATTCTGGTGCGCCGGTTCGAGTCCCCAGCCAGCCTGCGTTTCGGGTTGCCGCCGGATGAGGCGGGCTGGCAGCGCCTGGATCGCGCCCTGGCACGGATCGTTTGAGGCCGGTTCAGTTCCCGGACAAATACCCGAGGCAACGCCGGTACAGTGCCTCCAGTTCCCTGCGCGTATCCTCGTCGGCGAGGATGCGCCGGGCTCCGTTGTGATAGGCCTCCAGCGCTTCCCGCGCCTGTCGCAGGAGTATGGTCTCCCCGGCCGTTTCTTCCACAGTCTGTGCCGTTTCGTCGAGCACACGCACTTCCGCGGACCGCCGCACCATCTTCATTGCCCCCGTCCCCTCATGGCTTGCCACCATGGGCCCGGTTTTTACATAGATTTCACCGTCCAGTTCGAAGCGTTGGCCGATGCGCAGATGGGGGAACTTCATGCCCGTTTGCTCCCCCATACCGCATGGATCGGGTCGGATTCGAAGGTCTGTCGGATGCGCGGGTCGTCCAGCGGGCGGGGGAAACCACGCATGGAGAGAGTATTGAGATCCTCGTAGGCGCCAGACTCCATGTAGTACTCCAGTATCAGGCCGGGGCGCTCGAACTCGTGCAGGTCCTGCCAGACGCCGATCACCTTGGCCGGGAACCAGCGGGTGGAGAACACGTTGATGAAGCGGCCTCCGGGCCTGAGTACACGGGCCACTTCGGCGAAGACCTCGAAGGGCCTGGTGAGGTATTCCACCGAGAAGGTGCAGATGACGGCATCGAATTCACCGTCTTTGAAAGGCAGGCCGGGGTTGGCGTTGAGATCATGGAGGAGCCGCTGAGCCAGCCGGGGATTGTTGTCCAGCTCCTCCCGGTTCATGCCCAGGCCGGTGACAGCGGCTGGCCGCAGTGGTTCCGGCAGGTGGGAATCGAAGCTGGCCATCAGGTCCAGCACCTTCATGCCCGGTTGCAGCAGCCGCCCATAGAGTTCCTCCACGTGTTGCAAGGCCCTGGCGTCCAGGAGCGGGGTCATGCGGCCGATGGTGTAGAAGAGGCTGTCCGGACCCTCGTCGAGACGGGCGAAGGGCTTGTCTTCCAGGAATTCGGTGGCGATGTCCGCGTGGCGTACCTGCATGCCGGGTCCGTTGGCCAGTTCCATCAGGGGGTCGGTGCAACGGCCACCGTGTTCCCCCTTGTTGGGCAGGATCGGTCCTACTTCCACGCCGATTTCCGCCGGGGTCGAGGCCAGCGGGTGATTGAAATCGCACACCCAGTGGTCGCCGTCCCGCTCGATCAGGCGCATGGGTGTGCGGTCCTCGCTGTAGACATCGGCCACGCCCTTGAGGATGCCCTTGGGATAGAAGCGGCCCAGGCGCGGCTCGATGGGCAGGGTGCGGCGGAAATGACGGTTGAACTGGCGGTCGTGTATGCGGATCAGCTTGTGTCTGTCCGGCGCTTCCCACAGTTCGGCGGCAGTGAAGCCATGGCTGGCCTTGTGCCCAGGTTCCCGGCCGACGATCTCCTGTTGTATGGCGAACGGCAGCAGGTCGATATCGCGCCAGACGTTGAAGCGCTCGAAGAAGCGGATGTCCTCGTGTCGTGCGTAGGGGCTTTGCCAGCGCAGGGAGAGGGTGAGTTCGATCAGGCTGTAGCTGTCTACGGTAGGCATGGGAATCCTTCGGAATTGCAGGGCGGCGGGCGGCGATGGTACCCGTGCGGACCACTGGATGTCATGCCGTCCGGATGTCCAGGCACGGATTCCTGGATCGGCCGGAAATGTCGGGCCGGTCGCCGCATTTCCCTGCATGGTGAGGGGGGCTGGCGGTGGCCAGGGGATCGTGGCATGTCCAGGGACTTTGCCTATGTCGCCCGCCGCCTGGTCTGTCTATGCTTTCTTTCCCTGAGTCCGACGGGCTGTCAAGGGGGTGTTCGATGAAGCTGTGTTCGATTCCGTATCGGGTGCTGCCGGCCCGTCCGCCGCGGCCTTGGATGTACATGGCCCCTGTGGCGGCGGGGGCGGGGCGGATGCGCGCCATGCCCTGGTGCGGCGGGTGATGAGCATGTACCCGTCGCAAGGCTTCAATCGCACCCGCTGGCGGGTGTTCTGGCTACTGGCCGGCTCCT
Organism: uncultured Chromatiales bacterium; assembly: GCA_964409585.1. GTDB lineage: Bacteria > Pseudomonadota > Gammaproteobacteria > JACKNK01 > CAYPEH01 > CAYPEH01. The sequence continues at coordinate 10,022 of CAYPEH010000100.1, forward strand.
ACATCATGGTCTACTTCCACCGCATGGCGCCGGGTGTGGTTTCCGCGGATCTGATGCAGGCCTTCGACACCAGCGGCGCCGCGCTGGGCTCCCTCGCCGCCACCTATTACTACATCTACA
>CAYPEH010000101.1:0-10094 GCA_964409585.1 uncultured Chromatiales bacterium
ATGGGAATGCCATTGGTATCCTGTTGGTGAAAAAATCACCAAAATATTAACTCCTTCAAAAACAGAGACTTATGTTTATCCATAGATTCTAATAAACCAGTTCTGATGCGGTTTGTGAGGGAATTCCCGCCTTCTGGCCCGTCGTGTGCATAAGTGCGGCCCTGCTCATGGGGGATTCCCGGTCTCACCGGCCGATCCCGGTCCGGAAATCAGCGGCCGGGTTTCCAGTATCCGGTCCAGACGCAGTTCCATACGGCCGTTCTCCATGCTTTCCGCCACCAGGAACTCTTTACCGTCACGAGTGAACAGATCCAGCGGCCGTAGCGTGTCCATGCGGGTTTCCCCCTTCCCGTCGCGCCACCACACGCGGAGTTTGCGGCGGTACAGGATGTATTCCTCATAGCGGCTGTAGTCACCGCAGGGGATGGGGATGTAGGGGTCACTCATGCGAACAGGCCCAGCAGGTCGTTCAGGAAACGCCGGCCCAGCTCCGTGGGGCGGATGCGGGAGCCGTCCCTTTCCAGCAGCTCCAGTTCCCGGGCGCGTGAAAGCGCTTCCTCGGGCAGGGTGTCCAGGCCGGTATGCCGGTGGAACAGATCCGTCTCGAAACCGTCCACCAGGCGCAACGCGTTCATCATGAATTCCAGGCTGGCGTCGCCGGGCCCCAGGGGCCGTTCATCGGTCTGGCCGGGGGTTTGCAGGTAATCCCGTGGATGGCGGGGTTTGCGTGTGCGCAGGATGGCGTCGGGCAGGCTGATCTTGCCGTGGGCGCCGGCGCCGATGCCCAGGTAGTCGCCGAACCGCCAGTAATTGAGGTTGTGCCGGCAGCGCCGCCCGGCCCTGGCATGGGCGGATACCTCGTAGGTCGTGAACCCATGCGCGGCCAGGATGGCCTGTCCCGCCTCCTGCATGGCGTGGATCTGCTCGTCGTCCGGCAGGGGGGGCGGCTGCTGGTGGAAGGCCGTGTTGGGTTCGATGGTCAGCTGGTACCAGGACAGGTGCGTGGGCTCCAGTGCCATGGCTGTATCCAGGTCGGCCAGGGCCTGTTCGAGCCCCTGCCCCGGCAGGGCGAACATCAGGTCCAGGTTGAGATTGTCGAAACCGGCGGCGTGGGCCGCCTCCGCCGCGGCGCGGGCCTCTCTCCCGTCATGGATGCGGCCGATGCCTCTCAGCAGCCCGTCGTCGAAGCTCTGGATTCCGATGGAGAGCCGGTTGATTCCGGCGGCTCGCAGTTCCCGAAAGCGCCCCTGTTCCACCGTGCCGGGATTGGCCTCCAGGGTGATTTCGGCGTCCGGACGCAGGGGCAGGCGGGCGCGCAGCCCGCTCAGCAGGCGATCCATGGTCTCCGGTGCGAACAGGCTGGGGGTGCCGCCACCGATGAAGACCGTCTCCAGGCGCCGTCCCCATACCCGTGGCAGTTGCGATTCCAGGTCCCGCAGCAGGGCGTCGGCATAGGCGGCCTCCGGCAGCCCGTCACGGATGGCGTGGGAATTGAAGTCGCAGTAGGGGCACTTGCGTACACACCACGGAATGTGGATGTACAGGGAGAGCGGCGGCAGGGACTGGAAGCGGAACACGCGTGGCGATGATCGGCCCGGCGACCCGATGTCTGTGTCTTCAGGGTTTCAGGAATGCCGCGCGGCTTGCAGGGCCGCCGCCAGTTGGCGCAGGGCCTGTCCGCGGTGGCTGAGGCCGTTCTTCACCTCCGGTTCCAGTTCCGCCGAGGAACAGCCGTGAGTGGGGACGAAGAACACCGGGTCGTAGCCGAAGCCGTTCTCACCCCGGGGAGCGCGCAGGATGCTGCCCTCCCAGGTGCCCTGGCAGATGATGGGGGTGGGGTTGCCGGCGTGGCGTACATAGACCATCAGGCACTGGAAACGGGCCGTGCGTTCCCCGTCGGGGGTGTCCTCCAGGGCGGCCAGCAGTTTCTCCAGGTTGGCCTGGTCCGACGCGCCGGGGCCGGCATAGCGGGCCGAGTAGATGCCCGGCGCGCCATTGAGGGCGTCCACCTCGATGCCGGAATCGTCGGCGATGGCCGGCAGGCCGGTGTGTTCGGCGGCGTTGCGGGCCTTGAGGATGGCGTTTTCGACGAAGGTCAGGCCGGTTTCCTCGGCGTCGGGGACGCCGAATTCCGACTGCGGCACCACCCGCAGGTCCAGTCCAGCGAGTAACTGGTTGATCTCGCGGACCTTGCCCGGGTTGCTGCTGGCGAGGACGATCTTGTTCATGGTCTATGTCCGATTCAGGGCCGTTTGCTGTCGTTCGATCAACTCGGCGATGCCCTTGCGGGCGTAGTCGAGCATGGTGTTGAGTTCGTCACCGCTGAAGGGGTGGCCCTCGGCGGTTCCCTGTACCTCGATGAACTGGCCGGCGGCGTTCATGACCACGTTCATGTCGGTCTCGGCGGTGCAGTCCTCGGCATAATCCAGGTCCAGCACGGCCTCACCCTGAAAGATACCCACCGATACCGAGGCCACCGGACCACGCAGCGGATCACAGTCCAGCAGGCCCTGCGCGCGCAGGCCGGCAATGGCATCGGCCAGGGCCACATAGGCGCCGGTGATGGAGGCGGTGCGGGTGCCGCCGTCGGCCTGGATGACATCGCAGTCGAGGGTGATGGTGCGTTCGCCGAGGGCCTTCAGGTCCACCGCCGCGCGCAGGCTGCGGCCGATCAGGCGCTGGATCTCCAGGGTACGGCCGCCCTGTTTGCCGCGCGCTGCCTCACGGCTCATGCGCGAACCGGTGGAGCGGGGCAGCATGCCGTACTCGGCGGTCACCCAGCCCTGTTCCTCCCCTTGCAGGAAACGCGGCACGCGTTCCTCCACGCTGGCGGTGCAGATCACCTTGGTGTCGCCGAATTCCACCAGCACCGAACCCTCGGCGTGCTTGGTGAAACCACGGGTGAAGCGCACCGGGCGCATCTGATCGGGGGCTCGGCCACTGGGGCGCATGGCAACTCCTGCTGTCGTGAATGGAAGGGCGCGCATTATACCCGCATGGGAAAGGGTGCAGGGGTTGGAAATCCCGCCCGGGATGTATGGGGGTGACTTGCGCGGCGCCATTGCCGGTGCCTGTCCCCCGGCCGAATGCAGTACCATTCGCGCTCCCGCTGAAATCGAGGTGTTTTTAGATGATCCACAGTATGACCGCCTTCGCCCGCGTCGAGCGTAAAGGGGAATGGGGCACATTGATCTGGGAGCTGCGATCCCTCAATCATCGCTACCTGGAGACCTTCGTGCGCCTGCCGGAGGAGCTGCGGGCCCTGGAGAACAAGGTGCGGGAGAGGGCCGGGGCGGTTCTCAAGCGGGGCAAGGTGGAGTGCAACCTGCGTTACAAGGCCGATCCCGCGGCCGTGACCGGGGTCCAGCTCAATCGCGCCTATGCCGAACAGATCGTGGCCGTGTGCGAGGAACTGGGCGGCCTGATGGGGCCCCACGCGCCGGCCACCCCGGTGGAATTGTTGCGCATGCCGGGTATCTTGCAGGAGGCGGAGAAGGATCTGAGCGTGGTGCAGCGCGAGGCGCTCTCCGCCCTGGACGAGGCCCTGGATGAACTGGTCGCCGGGCGCCGGCGCGAGGGTGAACGTCTGCGTGATGCCATCCTGCAACGGGCCGATGCCATGGAGCCGCTGGTGGCCCGTGTGGCCGAGCGCATGCCGCAGGTGTTGCAGGGGGTGCGCGAGCGCCTGCTGGAACGGCTCAAGGAGGTGCGCGAGAGCATGGACGAGACCCGTATCGAGCAGGAACTGGTGATACTGGCGCAGAAGATGGATGTGGACGAGGAGCTGGACCGTCTCGGCAGCCACCTGAAGGAGTTGCGCCACACCCTGGAGCGCAAGGAACCGGTCGGACGGCGCCTGGATTTCCTCATGCAGGAGTTCAACCGCGAGGCCAACACCCTGGCTTCCAAATCGGCCGACACCGAAGTGACGAAGGTGGCGGTGGATCTGAAGGTGCTGATCGAACAGATGCGAGAGCAGGTACAGAATATCGAATGAAGAGCCTGTCGGACCTTGGCTGAATCGGCTGTTGCGAAAGTCCGGCAGGCCCTCAACGGCCGGCACGGGACTCACCCGGCGGCAACCACCACAAACCGGTAGACCACCATGAACACCGAAGGCACCCTCTATATCGTTTCCGCCCCCTCCGGCGCGGGCAAGACCAGCCTGGTGCGCGCCCTGCTGGAGCGCACCGGTGGCATCGAGGTATCGGTTTCGCACACCACCCGCCCGCCCCGGCCCGGCGAGCGGGACGGCGTCGATTACCACTTCGTCTCCACCGGCGAATTCGAGGCCATGGTCGAACGGGGTGAGTTCCTCGAACACGCCCGGGTGTTCGGCAATCAGTACGGCACCTCCCGTGTTGCGGTGGAGGAACGCCTGCGCGAGGGGGTCGATGTGATCCTGGAGATCGACTGGCAGGGTGCGCGCCAGGCCCGCAAGGCCTTCTCCGATCCGGTCGGCATCTTCATCCTGCCACCTTCCCGCGAGGCACTGCGCGAACGCCTGTCCGGCCGGGGGCAGGACAGTGCCGAGGTCATCGACCGCCGCATGCACGAGGCGGAGAGCGAGATGAGCCACTGGCGGGAGTACGATTTCCTGGTGATCAACGACCGCTTCGAACAGGCCCTGGCGGAAATACAGGCCATCGTCCAGGCCCGGCGCCTTTCCGTGGCGCGCCAGGCCCGGCTTCACGGTGCCCTGCTGGAAGAATTGTGCGGTTGTTGACCGCCATGGAAACTCCGATCAAGTCGCTACGCGCCCCGATCAGAGTTCCCTTACGGGAAGTTGTCTATTGGGGGAAGGATACAAATCAATGGCTTGCGGGAAGCGTGGGCGCATCCCTTCCCCCAAGCCCCCTTCCCCCGGTACTTGTTCAGAGGTTCCCTGTACACTTCTCTTTCCGGGGCCTGCAAAAGAGATCCCGTTTCGTCTATAGTTTCCGACTTTTCACTTTCCGACCCGCGGAGCGACACGACCGATGGCACGCATTACCGTAGAAGACTGCATGGACAAGGTGGACAACCGTTTCGAACTGGTGCTGATGGCCACCAAGCGCGCGCGCCAGATTGAACAGGGTTCCTCTCCCATGGTGGAGGAGGAAAACGACAAGTGCACCGTGCTGGCCCTGCGCGAGATCGCCGAGGGCAAGGTCAATACTTCCATCCTGGATGAGGTCAATGCCCGCGAACATGCCCAGGAGGCGGTCATCGGCGAAGAGGAGGTCCGCGAGGAGATCTGATCTCCCCGCCCTGCCGGGCCTCCCGGAACAGGCTATCCATGACCCATACCGTCTCCCCGACCGGATCGGAAACCACCGCGCAGGACGCGGAACCGGTCACGGCCGGTGAAGACCGTGCGGAGGAGGCGGCCGGCGCCCCCGAACCCCATTCCCGTTTCCTGATCAGTGACCTGTGCACGTATCTGGAAACCTATCTGCCCCCCGAACAGGTGCGCGAGGTCTATCGCGCCTATCTGTTCGCCGCCGAGGCCCATGAGGGCCAGACCCGCAGTTCCGGCGAGCCCTACGTCTTCCACCCCCTGGCCGTGGCGCGCATCCTCGCCGAGCTGAATATGGATGCCGGCACCATCGTCGCTTCCATCCTGCATGATGTCATCGAGGATACCGGCACCTCCAAGGAACAGTTGGCCGAGGTCTTCGGCGATGAGGTGGCGGATCTGGTGGACGGCGTCAGCAAGCTGACCCAGATCCAGTTCGAGTCCAAGGCCCACGCCCAGGCGGAGAACTTCCGCAAGATGATGCTGGCGATGGTGGAGGATATCCGCGTCATCATCATCAAGCTGGCCGACCGCCTGCACAACATGCGTACCCTGGGGGCGCTGAAACCGGAAAAACGCCGCCGCATCGCCCGCGAAACCCTCGATATCTACGCACCGGTGGCCAACCGTGTGGGCATGAACCACATCCGTAACGAACTGGAGGATCTGGGGTTCGCCGCCCTGTACCCGCTGCGCTACCGGATATTGGCAGAATCGGTGCGCAAGGCGCGCGGCAACCGCAAGGAGATCCTCAACAATATCGAGACCGCCATCAGGCGGCGCTTGCAGCAGGAGCAGCTGCCGGGGCGCGTGTCGAGCCGTGAGAAGCACCTCTACAGCATCTACAAGAAGATGCGGCAGAAGACGTTGTCCTTCAAAGACGTGCTCGATGTCTATGCCTTCCGCATCGTGGTGGACAAGGTGGACACCTGCTACCGGGTGCTGGGCGCCATGCACAACCTGTACAAACCGAAACCAGGCAGTTTCAAGGACTACATCGCCATCCCCAAGGCCAACGGTTACCAGTCCCTGCACACCATCCTGTTCGGACCCCACGGTGTGCCCATCGAGATTCAGATCCGCAGCGAGGACATGGACCGGGTGGCCGAGTCCGGGGTGGCCGCCCACTGGCGCTACAAGAGCGAGGGCGGGGCTAGCAACCGGGCTCAGGCGCGGGCCCGCGAGTGGCTCAGCGACCTACTGGAAATGCAGAAGCAGGCCGGCAATTCCCTGGAATTCCTGGAGAACGTCAAGGTGGACCTGTTCCCCGACGAGGTCTACGTGTTCTCGCCCAAGGGCGAGATCATGGAGCTGCCGCGCGGGGCCACGGCGGTGGACTTCGCCTACAAGGTGCACACCGATGTGGGCAACCGCTGCGTGGCGGCCAAGATCGACCGGCGGCTGGCGCCCCTGGCCACCCCGCTGGGCAACGGCCAGACGGTGGAGATCATCACCTCGTCGGGCGGCCGCCCCAATCCCGCCTGGCTCAACTTCGTCGTCACCGGCAAGGCCCGCGCCAACATCCGCCACTACCTGAAGAACCTCAAGCGCAACGAGGCCATCGCCCTCGGCCGGCGCATGCTGGACAAGGCGCTGGGCGAGTTCGGCCTGGCCCTCGACCGGCTGTCGCCGGAACGGGTCGTGCCGGTGCTGGAGGAGTTCCGGCTGGAGACCCTGGACGATCTGTTGGAGGCCATCGGCCTGGGGGACCGCATGTGCACCCTGGTGGCGCAACGGCTGGTGTTGACGGACGCGGAACAGGACGTCGAGGTGCGGGAGGATCAGCCCCGGGTGCGGCCCCTGACCATCAAGGGCACCGAGGGCATGGTGGTCCAGTTCGGCCGTTGCTGCCGGCCCATTCCGGGGGACCACATCGTCGGCTTCGTCAGCGCCGGCCGGGGCATCGTCGTGCATGTCCAGACCTGCCGCAATGTGCGCCGCGGCACCGAGCAATGGCTGGAGGTGGAATGGGCGGCCGACGTGGAGGGCGAATTCCTGGCCGATCTGCGGGTCGATGTGGCCAACCGCCGCGGCGTGCTGGCCACCGTGGCCGCCGCCATTGCCGAGATGGATTCCAATATCGAGAATGTGAACATCGAGGAGCGCGACGGCAAGACCTCCGCCCTGCTGTTCACCGTCGCCGTGCGTGACCGCAAGCACCTGGCCGACATCATGCGCCGCATCCGCGCCTTGCGGTCGGTGATGCGGATCACGCGGATGAAAGGCTGAAGCAACAATCCGAAGCGAAGGAACCCCTACCGTGAGCAGAGAAATCATCCGCACCGACCAGGCACCCCAGGCCATCGGCACGTATTCCCAGGCCGTCAGGGTGGGCAACACTGTCTGGCTGTCCGGGCAGATCCCGCTGGTGCCGGCCACCATGGAGCTGGTGGAGGGCGACATGGAGGCGCAGATCCGGCGTGTGTTCGACAACCTTTCCGCGGTGGCCGCGGCGGCCGGTGGCAGTCTGGCCGATGTGGTCAAGCTCAACGTCTTTCTCACCGACCTGTCGCATTTTCCGCTGGTCAATCAGGTGATGGCGGAGTATTTCAGTGAACCCTATCCGGCCCGGGCCGCCATCGGCGTGGCCGCCCTGCCCAAGGGGGCGGCGGTGGAAATGGATGCGGTGATGGAACTGTCCTGACGCCCGCCGGGACGGCCGCCCATGGCCGATTCGATGCCTGCCGGCCTGGAGCGGCCCGTCACCGCCCTGAAGGGGGTCGGCCCGGCGCTGGCCGCCCGGCTGGAAAAGCTCTCCATCCGCACCCTTCAGGATCTGCTGTTCCATCTGCCCCTGCGCTACCAGGACCGCACCCGCGTGTTGCCCATCGGCGGCCTGCGGCCCGGTGACGAAGTGGTGGTGGAAGGCGAGGTGGAACTGGCCGAGGTGGTGCTGCGCCGCCGCCGGGCCCTGCTGGTGCGGGTGGCCGATGGCACCGGTTTCATCACCCTGCGTTTTTTCTACTTCAACGCCTCCCAGCGTGAGGGCTTCCGGCGTGGCGCGCGCGTGCGTTGCTTCGGCGAGGTGCGCCGGGGACCGCGGACCCTGGAGATGGTGCATCCGGAATACCGTCTGCTGTCGGGCGAAGGTCCTGCCCCGGTGGAGGAGACCCTCACACCGGTCTATCCCACCACCGAGGGGCTCTCTCAGAAAAGTCTGCGCCGTCTCACCGATCAGGTCCTGGGGCAGATGCGGGAGGGCGGTTTGCGGGACTGGTTGCCCAAACCTCTGCGTGATGAGTTCGATCTGTCTTCCATCGCCGAGGCCCTGTTTTATGTCCACCGGCCGCCACCGGAGGCGCCGGTGGCGCTGCTGCGCGAGGTGAAGCACCCCCATCAACGCCGCCTGGCCTTCGAGGAACTGCTGGCACACAACCTCAGCCTGCAACAGTTGCGCGCCGGGGTGCGCAGGAATCCGGCGCCGGCGGTGGTGGTCGATGGAGCCCTGGCCAATCGCTTCATCGCCGGGCTGCCTTTTGCATTGACCGCCGCGCAACGGCGCGTGATCGGGGAGATCGTCTCCGATATGACACAGCCCTTTCCCATGCTGCGCCTGGTGCAGGGGGATGTGGGTTCAGGCAAGACGGTGGTGGCCGCAGCGGCGGCCCTGCATGCGGTGGAGGGCGGCTTTCAGGCGGCCCTGATGGCGCCCACCGAACTGTTGGCGGAACAGCATTACAGGAATCTGTGTGTCTGGCTGGAGCCGTTGGGTGTCCAGGTGGCCTGGCTGTCCGGTACCCGCAAGGGCAAGGCCCGCGAACAGACCCTCCTGTCACTGGCCCAGGGTGGGGCCCGGGTGGTGGTGGGTACCCATGCCCTGTTCCAGGAAGGGGTGGAATTTCATGACCTGGCCCTGGTGATCGTCGATGAGCAGCATCGTTTCGGTGTGCACCAGCGTATGGCCCTGCGGGAGAAAGGTTCCCGCGATGGCCGTTTCCCCCATCAGTTGATCATGACCGCCACCCCCATTCCCCGCACCCTGGCCATGACCGCCTACGCCGATCTGGATCTTTCGGTGATCGACGAACTTCCGCCGGGGCGCACGCCGGTGGTCACCGCCGCCGTACCGGACGACCGCCGTAACGAGGTCATCGAGCGGGTGCGCCGCGCCTGTGCCGATGGCCGGCAGGCCTACTGGGTCTGCACCCTGATCGAGGAATCGGAGGCATTGCAGGCCCATGCCGCCGAGGATACGGCGGAATTGCTGGCCGGGTGCCTGCCGGGCCTGCGTGTGGGGCTGGTGCACGGACGCATGAAGCCGGCGGAAAAGGAGGCGGTGATGGGCGCCTTCAAGAATGGCGAAATCGATCTGCTGGTGGCCACCACGGTGATCGAGGTAGGGGTGGATGTACCCAATGCCTCGCTGATGATCATCGAGAATGCCGAGCGTTTCGGCCTGGCCCAGTTGCACCAGTTGCGTGGCCGGGTGGGGCGCGGCGCGGTGGAAAGCTCCTGCCTGCTCATGTACCACGGGCCCCTGTCGCGGCAGGCGCGGGAACGGCTCAAGGTGATGCGCGAGACCGGCGACGGGTTCGAGGTGGCGCGGAAGGATCTGGAACTGCGCGGGCCCGGCGAGGTGCTGGGCACGCGCCAGACCGGCCTGATGCAGTTCCATATCGCCGATGTGGTGCGTGACCAGGATCTGCTCCCGGCGGTGGCGCGGGCCTCGGCACGGTTGCGGCGGGAATGGCCCGGCAGTGTGGAGCCCCTGATCCGGCGCTGGATCGGCGAGGGGCGGCGTTATGGGGAGGTGTGATTGTGCTATTAACCCGGCACCAATCCATGCCATCCTCAGGACGTCAGACAGAAGTCAGAA
>CAYPEH010000102.1:0-10050 GCA_964409585.1 uncultured Chromatiales bacterium
AGACCGCTGTCCCGCTTTTGCAGCCGATTCAGCCCGAGTCCGACAGGCTGTTAGGATACAACCTCTTCGATGATCCCGCCGCCCAGGCATTCGTCGCCCTGGTAGAACACCACCGACTGGCCCGGCGTCATGGCCCATTGCGGTTGGTCGAACTCGACGCGGAGACGGTCGCTGGCGGTGGCATGCACGGTGCAGGGCTGTTCGGCCTGACGGTAACGGGTCTTGGCGGCGCAGCGCAATGGCAGCCGTGGGGGTTCTTCTGCAGTCCAGTGCAGTTGCCCGGCCTCCAGGGCACGATGGAACAGCATGGGATGATCGTGGCCCTGGCCGACCAGCAGGACGTTGTTTTCCAGGTTCTTGCCGATCACGTACCAGGGTTCCTCGGGGAAACCCTGGATGCCGCCCAGGCCCAGGCCCTTGCGTTGTCCGAGAGTGTAATACATGAGGCCCTGGTGCCTGCCGATCACCCGGCCGTCCGCGGTTTGTATCTCGCCGGGCTGTGCCGGCAGGTAGCGTTGCAGGAATTGCCGGAAATTGCGTTCGCCGATGAAGCAGATGCCGGTGCTGTCCTTCTTGCCCGAGTTGGCGAAACCGGCCTGTTGCGCCAGTTTGCGCACCTCGCTTTTGTGCAGTCCGCCCAGGGGGAACAGACTGCGCGAGAGCGGATGCTGGCCGAGGGTGTAGAGGAAGTAGGTCTGGTCCTTGCCGGGGTCCTTGCCCTTGTAGAGGCGGAATCGGCCGCCGCTGCGGTCGCTGCGTGCATAGTGGCCGGTGGCGATCCGGTCGGCGCCCAGTTCCATGGCATGTTCCAGGAATACCTTGAACTTGATTTCCCGGTTGCACAGTACGTCCGGGTTGGGGGTGCGGCCGGCCTCGTATTCCCGCAGGAAATAGCGGAACACCCGGTCCCAGTATTCGGCGGAGAAGTTGCGCGTGTGCAGTTCGATGCCGAGGGTTTCGCAGACCTGGCGGGCATCCCTCAGGTCTTCCTCCGCGCTGCACCGGCCATCGGCATCGTCCTCCTCCCAGTTTTTCATGAACAGGCCCTGGACCCGGTACCCCTGCTGCTTGAGCAGGAGGGCGGCGACGGCGGAATCGACGCCGCCGGAGATACCGACGATGACGTGTTGCTGGGTGGGTTCGGGCATCAGTGCGGTTTCCAGCCGTTTCGCCAGGCGCTCATGGGAACGATGTGGGGCAGTCTGCCATTGTCTTCGAACCAGGAATCGACGGCGAAGCGTCTGCCGCTGTCCGTCTCTTCGATGCTGGCCGCGCTGTGTGGCCAGCCGAACAGGAACCAGCCGCGAGTGACCGGTTCCCGGACCACATGGTGCGTGAGCAGTTTTTCGTTCTGCATCATCAGCAGATAGCTGGTGGTGTTGGTGGCCTCGTCCAGACAGTCCATCTGTCCGGGCTTGCCCAGGCCCTCGAATGTGCCGGCGATGTCCTGGTCGGTGCCGGTGAGTCGTCCCACGACCCGCTCCAGGTATTGGATCGCGGTGGCGATCAGCATGCGTTCCTCCGCCGCGTTTCCGGCCCTGGGGGTGAACAGGGACACGATGGTCCGCCAGTGCTCCGGTTGCAGGCCGATCACGTCCATCTGGGCGCAACCGTTGTCGTGGCAGACCGAAAGATGCTCCGGTGTGGGATCGGTGATGATGTCGGGGCGTATGGGGATGTATTCGGCGTGCGCGGGCAGGCTGGCAATCACCATGGCGAGGGGGAGGAGGCGGACGCGCCTAGCAGCCTGTCGGACTGAGGGGGAGCGAAGCGAAAATGTGGGAGAGCGAGGCCAGTTTTTCATGATTTTGAGGCGCATAGTGGGGCTACGCAACGAAAAATCAGGGAAAAATGGACCGCTCTCCCGCATTTGCAGCCGCTTCATCCTCAGTCCGACAGGCTGCTAGGCATCCAGATCCACCAGCAGGTCGAGGGAGTGGCGGCTGCCGGCCAGATAGTCGTCGATGCAGCGCATCACCATGGGGGAACGCAGATGCTCCATTCCCCTCAGTTCTTCCACGCTCAACCACACCGCACGGTCGATCTGCGGGTCGAGGGGATGGTCCGGATCGTGCGCGGTGCAGACACCGGTGAAGCAATAGCGGAGAAAGGTGAGATTTTCGCCGGGGGACCGCCAGCGGTAGATCCCGACCAGGGCCTGGGGTTCGAACACCCAGCCGGTCTCTTCCAGGGTTTCGCGGATGACCGCCTGGACCAGGCTTTCACCCTCTTCCAGGTGGCCGGCCGGCTGGTTGATGACGGTATGGCCGCCGATGGTCTCCTCCACCAGCAGGAAACGGCCGTCCCGTTCGGCCAGGCAGGCGACGGTGGTGTTGGGTTTCCATCTCATGGGGATGTCGGACATCCTGCCTAGTCTACCCCAGGAGTCTGCCGGATTGGGGAAAACAAGATTGGTGGGCGGGATTTCGTGACAGGAGACGGTGGGGGCAGGGGGCGCCTCGCGGCCGCTTCAGTCCGATGGATTCCACTCTTCCAGTTTCTCCTGTAAATCCAGCCACCGGGCCTCTGCCTCCGTCAATGCCTCGCTGACCCGGCCCTGCCGGATCAGTAGTTCCCTGAGCCGTTCGCGGTGGCTCTCGCCGTAGATGGACTCATCGGCCAGTTCCGCCTCGATGGCCGCCTTTTCCGTCTCCAGCCGATCCATCTCTGCTTCGGTTTCGCGGATGAGCTTTTTCAATGGTTGCAGCTGTTTGCGCCGTTCGGCGGCCTGGCGGCGTTGCTCCCGGCGGTCCACGGATACCGTGGGGCCGGCCTGGCGGCCGCCGGCGGCGGAGCGGTAACCGCCCAGCCAGTCGCGGTAGTCCTCCAGGTCGCCGTCAAAGTCCCTGGCGGTGCCATCGGCCACCAGGATCCATCGATCGGTGGTCGCCCGCAGCAGGGAGCGGTCGTGCGAGACGGTGACCACCGCGCCGGGGAATTCCTGCAGGGCGATGGTGAGCGCCTGGCGCATATCCAGGTCCAGGTGGTTGGTGGGTTCGTCCAGCAGCAGCAGGTTGGGCCGTTGCCGTATCAGCAGGGCCAGCACCAGGCGGGCCTTCTCGCCACCGGAGAAGGGCGCCACCGGGCGGTCGGCGAAGTCACCACCGAAACCGAATCCACCCAGGTAGTCGCGCAGTTCCTGTTCGCCGGCATCCGGTGCCATGCGCTGCAGGTGCAGCAGCGGGGTGGCGTCCGGGTCCAGTTGTTCCATCTGGTGCTGGGCGAAATAGCCGATGCGCAGGCCGCGGCCCTCGCGGCGTTGCCCGGCCTGGGGCGGCAGTTCACCGGCCAGCAGGCGGATCAGGGTGGATTTGCCGGCTCCATTGGGGCCCAGCAGGCCCAGGCGCGCGCCGGGCAGGATGCTCAGGCCGATGTCTTGGAGTATGGGACTGCCGCCATAGCCGACGCTGGCTTTCTCCAGGTCCAGCAGGGGGTTGGGGCAGTCCTCCGGCGGAAGAAACTGGAAATGGAAAGGGGAATCCACATGGGCGGGCAGGATGGTTTCCATGCGTTCCAGGGCCTTGAGCCGGCTCTGGGCCTGGCGGGCCTTGGTGGCCTTGGCGCGGAAACGGTCCACAAAGGCACGCATACGGGCGATTTCCCGCTGCTGTTTTTCGTAGGCCGCCCGTTGGTTGGCCAGGCGGGCCGCCCGTTGACGCTCGAAGTCACTGTAGCCGCCGCTGTAGAGGGTGAGGGAGCGCTGTTCGATATGGACGATGTGGCCGACCACGTTGTCGAGGAACTCCCGGTCGTGGGATATCAGCAGCAGGGTGCCCCGGTACTCCTTCAACCACTGTTCCAGCCACAGGACCGTGTCCAGGTCCAGGTGGTTGGTGGGTTCGTCCAGCAGCAGCAGGTCGGAGCGGCACATGAGCGCGCGGGCCAGATTGAGGCGCATGCGCCAGCCACCGGAAAAGTTCTTCACCGCCATCTGGTGTTCCCCGGGGGCGAATTCCAGGCCATCCAGCAGGCGTGCGGCGCGGGCCTTGGCATCGTAGCCGCCGATGGCATCCATCCTGGCGTGCAGCAGGGCGATGCGGTTGCCGTCCTGGGCCTGTTCCGCCGCAGCCAGTTCGGCCTGGGTCTGGCGCAGTTCGCTGTCCCCGTCGAGCACATAGTCGATGGCGGCACGGTCCACGGCCGGGGTCTCCTGAGCCACCGAGGCGATGGTCCAGTCCGGTGGCAGTTCCAGGTCGCCGGAGTCGGGCTGTAATTCGCCGCGCAGGAGGGCGAACAGGCTGGATTTGCCGCAACCGTTGGCGCCGGTGATGCCCACTTTCCAACCGGCATGGATGCTCAGGTTGGTGTTTTCCAACAGGGTGTGGTGCCCGCGGCGCAGGGTCAGTGCCTGCAACCGGATCATGGGCGGCGGAACTGCCTGAGCAGTAGCAGGCCGAGGGGGAACAAGGTAGCCATGGGGGGGAGCGGGATTTCGCCAAGGGCAGTGTAGCGGATCCAGTCGTATTTCGCCGTGACCGGGGAACCGGGATAGCTGAAGCTGCCGGCCCAGCCGCTGGCGGTGGCGTCAACTGCCCACAGGTTGGCCATGATGCGGCCGGGGGTCACCGGCAGGCTGCCGCCGCTGACGCTGTGTTTGAGGATGCCGTCCACGTACCACTGGATGTAACTGTCGGACCATTGGAAGGCATAGGTGTGAAAGCCTCCTGCGGCATCGAAGCCCAGGTCGATGACGGTTTCATGTCCACCGACGCCATTCACGTAGTAGTTGAACTGAACCTTGGTGGTGTCCTTGCCGAGGATCTCGATGTCGATCTCGTCGTGGGGGTTGCCGTCGGAGGGGCCGGTGTAGGTGAACAGCGAGGTTACCAGGCCGTCACCGGATGCCGCGCGCAGACGGCCTTCGACACGACCGTAACCGTAAAATGCGTTGGTCCGGTATTCACCGGAGGCATAGGGTTTGCCGTCGCAGCCGCCTGGACAACCATCGTCGTCCAGGGTCAGTGTCATGATGCTGTCGGCGAAGCCGATCTGATCCGTCTGCCAGGTCACATCGAAGGGGCTGCCATTGGACCAGTTGGCGATATGCCAGTTGGCGCTGTCGTGGCTGTCGAAATCGCTGAACAGTGCCGCCGCCCGTGCCCAGGCGGGCAGCAGCAGAACCAGGCTGACGATGGCGATTTTCAGGGACACCCGAATCCATGGGTTCAGCGGGGAGGCAGAGTGCAAGATATGGATTCGAATGGCGTCATGAAAAATCGCAGCCATACCCGTCGGTCTGGTGAGATTTTTCATATGGCCAGGCGGATCCAGAGCTTGTGCTGTGTGCGCCGACGAACTCACGGATTCAGGGAACACTCAGGCTTCTTTGTCGTGCTTGATCAGGGCGTAGGCGGAGTGGTTGTGGATGGACTCGAAGTTCTCCGATTCGACCACATAGGCGGCGATGCGGTCATCGGCATTGAGGCGCGCGGCCACGTCGCGGACCATGTCCTCGACGAACTTGGGGTTGTCGTAGGCGCGTTCGGTGACCAGCTTCTCGTCGGGGCGCTTGAGCAGGCCGTAGAGTTCGCAGGAGGCCTCTTCCTCGACCATGTGGATCAGTTCCTCGATCCACAGGAAGCCACGGGTGCGGGCGGTGACGGTGACGTGGGAGCGCTGGTTGTGGGCGCCGCGGTCGGAGATCTTCTTCGAGCAGGGGCACAGGCTGGTGACCGGGACCACCACTTTGATGGTGGTGGTGATGTCGTCACCGGTGATCTCGCCGATCAGGGTGACGTCGTAGTCCATCAGGCTCTGCACTCCGGAGACGGGGGCCTTCTTGTTGATGAAGTACGGAAAATTCATCTCGATGTGGCCGGTCTCGGCCTCCAGCAACTGGCGCATCTCCGCCAGCATGTCCTTGAAGGACTCCACCGAGATTTCCTTCTCGTGGCGGTTTAGGATATCGACGAAGCGCGACATGTGGGTGCCCTTGAAGTGATGGGGCAGCTCCACATACATGTTGAAGTTGGCGACGGTGTGTTGTTCGCCATCGGAGCGGTCCTTGACACGGACCGGGTGGCGGATGTCCTTGATGCCTACCTTGTCGATGGCGATGTGGCGGCTGTCGTGGCTGCTCTGCACGTCGGCGATGGTGGAGCCGTCGGCAGCCGTGTTGTTCTGACTCATGAGTCGTCCTCGCTATAGCGAACGCAGGCGCGCTCGGTTTCCCACAGGGTGACGGCTACCACCCGCACACGCTCGTTGTCGAGCCGTTGCGACAGTTCGCGGAAAAACCAGGCCGCCAGGTTCTCTGCCGTGGGATTCAGTGTGTCGAAGGGTTCGATGTCGTTCAGGTATTGGTGATCCAGGCGTCCGGCGATCTCGCGGGCGGCCTGTTTGATGTCCTTGAAGTCGATGCCCATGCCCAGTTCGTCCAGCCCGCTGGCACTCACTTCCACTTCCACCTTCCAATTGTGGCCGTGCAGGCGTCGGCACTCGCCCGGATAGCCGCGCAGACTGTGCGCGGAGGCGAAACCGGTGATCACCTTGAGGGTGTAACAGGCAGGCATAGGGTACCGATAATTCCCGAGGAAAATAGTGCGATATTATCCGCCTGCGCCGATTTTTGCAATCGGCCCGGCCATCCGTGCGCGGATCTGCTGTTCGATTCCATTCGGGTCCAGGCCGCAACTGGCCAGGAGTTCCGCGGGGTTGCCGTGTTCGATGAACCGGTCGGGCAGGCCGAGATTGAGTACCGGTACGGTGATGCCCATTTCCGCCAGGGCTTCGTTGACCGCGCTGCCGGCGCCACCGGCGATGGCGTTTTCCTCCACGGTGACCAACAGGTCGTGGCGGGTGGCCAGTTGTTCCACCAGGGCGGTGTCCAGCGGCTTGACGAAGCGCATGTTGGCGACGCTGGCGCCCAGGCGTTCGGCCGCCCCCAGCGCCGGTGCCAGCATGCTGCCGAAGGCGAGGATGGCGACGCCATGTCCCTGTCGCCGTATCTCGCCGCGGCCGATGGCCAGGGCCTTCATGTGCTCCTGTGGCGTGACGCCGGGGCCGGTGCCGCGCGGGTAACGTACCGCCGCCGGGCCGTCGATGCGCATGCCGGTGTAGAGCATCTGCCGGCATTCGTTCTCGTCCGCCGGGGCCATCACCACCATGTTGGGGATGCAACGCAGGTAGGACAGGTCGTAGGCGCCGGCGTGGGTGGGACCGTCGGCCCCCACCAGGCCGCCGCGGTCGATGGCGAACAGCACCGGCAGGTTTTGCAGGGCGACATCGTGGATGAGCTGGTCGTAGGCCCGTTGCAGGAAGGTGGAATAGATTGCCACCACCGGGTGGAAGCCCTCGCAGGCGAGGCCGGCTGCCAGGGTGACGGCGTGCTGTTCGGCGATGCCGACGTCGAAATAGCGTTCGGTGTAGCGCTCGGCGAATTCGACCATGCCGGAACCCTCTTCCATGGCCGGGGTGATGGCCAGCAGGCTGGGGTCCCGTTCGGCCATGTCGCACAGCCAGCGGCCGAATACCTGGGTGTAGGTCGGTCCGGTATCCCCACCCTTGATGATTTCGCCGTTTTGCGGATTGAAGCTGCCGACGCCGTGGTAGGTGCTCGGGTTCCGTTCCGCCGGCTCGAAACCCTTGCCCTTGCGGGTCACCAGGTGCAGCAGGCGGGGGCCCTTGACCGTTTTCAAGGTCTTCAGGGTGGAGATCAGGGTGGGAAGATCGTGGCCGTCCACTGGACCCACGTAGTTGAAACCCAGCTCCTCGAACAGGGTGCCAGGCACCACCATGCCCTTCATGTGTTCCTCGGCGCGGCGGGCCAGTTCCTGGAACGGCATGGGCAACTGGTGCAGTACCTTCTTGCTGCCTTCGCGCATGCTGGTATAGGTGCGGCTGCTGAGGATGCGGCCGAAATAGTTGGACATGGCGCCCACGTTGCGCGAGATGGACATGTCGTTGTCATTGAGGATCACCAGGAAGTCGGTGTCCAGGTCGCCGGCGTGGTTGAGGGCCTCGAAGGCCATGCCGGCGGTCATGGCGCCGTCACCGATGATGGCCACCACCTGGCGGTCGTCACCGTTGCGCTTGGCTGCCTCGGCCATGCCCAGGGCGGCGCTGATGGAGGTGCTGGAATGGCCCACGCCAAAGGTGTCGTAGGGGCTTTCGTCGCGTCTGGGGAATCCGGCCAGGCCGCCCTTCTGCCGCAGGGTGTGCATGCGGTCCCGGCGGCCGGTGAGGATCTTGTGGGGATAGCTCTGGTGGCCCACGTCCCACACCAGCCGGTCTTCCGGGGTGTTGTAGACATAGTGCAGGGCGATGGTCAGTTCCACCATGCCGAGCCCTGCCGCCAGGTGGCCACCGGTCTTGCTGACGCTTTCCACCAGGAATTCGCGCAATTCCGCCGCCAAACGGACCAGGTCCGATTCCGGCAACGCGCGCAGCTCCACCGGTGTGTCGATGGTGCTCAGCAGGGGATAACGGTCGGGATCGGTCATCGGGGTGGATCGCGGCGAAAACAACGAATTATCCGCCGCGAGGGCAGCCGGCGCAAGGATCACCAGGCTTCTGGGTAAGTGCCGGAGGGTGGGGGACGGGGGCGCCCATTCTCCCGTATCTCCCGCAGGCCATGGGTTTGCCTCCTTCCCCGATAGGCAATTCCCCACGGTGGAACCCTGACCGGGGCGCACGGCGACTGGGTCAGGGCAGTCCCTAAGCCAGCCCTAACAGCTAATGCCTGCGCTCGATGGCGTAGAGGGCGATCCAGCGCAGTTCCATGGCTTCGTCGCCCAGCCCGGCCAGGCTGTCCAGGGCATCGGTGACCAGTTCCCGGGCCCGTTCGCGCGATGCCTCCAGGCCGATCAGGGACGGGTAGGTGGATTTGTCACGGGCCATGTCGGCACCCTGCGGCTTGCCCAGAGTGGCCGTGTCGGCGGTTACGTCGAGGATGTCATCGTGGATCTGGAAGGCGAGTCCCACGCATTTGGCGTAGTGGTCCAGACGCTGCAATTGTCCGGCATCGACCTGCTCCTGCCCCAGTGCGCCCAGCATGACGCTGGCGCGGATCAGGGCGCCGGTCTTGTGGATGTGCATGTCCTCGATCTGGGCGATGTCGAGGTCCTTGCCTTCGGATTCCAGGTCGATGGCCTGGCCGCCGGCCATTCCCCGTGAGCCGGAGGCGAAGGCCAGCCGCTGCATCATCTCCAGGCGCCTTTCCGCTGTGACCGGCAGGGTCCGGTCACGGGCGAGGATGCTGAAGGCCTGGGTTTGCAGGGCATCGCCGGCCAGGATGGCGGTGGCCTCGTCATAGGCCTTGTGGCAGGTGGGCTTGCCGCGGCGCAGATCGTCGTCGTCCATGGCGGGAAGATCGTCATGCACCAGGGAATAGGCGTGGATCAGTTCCACGGCGGCGGCGGGGGCGTTGAGGGACTCCGGGGGGACACCGAGGGCCTTCCCGGCCGCATAGACCAGGAACGGACGAAAACGCTTGCCACCGTTGAACACGGCATAGCGCATGGCCTCGTGCAGGCGGGCGGGATGGATGTCCGCTTTGGGCAGGCAGTGATCGAGATAGGCCTCGACCCGTGCGCGGCTGGCATCCACGGCCGCGTGGAAGGCGGTCTGATCAATCTTCACGGTCAAAGGGTACGGGTTCGGCGTCGGCATCCCGGGCCAGGAGGATTTTGACCTTCTGTTCGGCGGCGCTGAGGGCCTGCTGGCACTGGCGGGTCAGTTCGACTCCGCGCTCGAAGCTCTTGAGTGAATCTTCCAGGCTCAATTCGCCTTTCTCCATGGTTTCGACCAGGGATTCCAGCTCTTTCAGTGCCTTTTCGAAATCGATGGGTTTGTTGGCCTTTCTGGGCACGGTGTCACCGCTGACGCGAGGGTTTGGATGGGCGACAAAGTACCTTAGCCTCGTGAACAGGGTCAACGCGCGGCGCCTGTCCTCGCGATTCGTCGGGTTTCGAGGCGCACGCTGTGTCAGTCATGGCCCGTGGGTGATGCAGCGGCCGCGAACGTCTCAATGGCAAATCAATGGCAAAAAGTTCTCGATGTGCGGATCGAAAAACCTGCGCTCCTGTTCCCTGGGGAAGCTCTGAATAAGTA
>CAYPEH010000103.1:0-10037 GCA_964409585.1 uncultured Chromatiales bacterium
TGCCCTCCTCAATGTGGCTCTGTGTTCGGATTTCCGTCCTCAACATAACCCACGTACGTTGAGGTTGGGCAGGTCAAAACATCATGTCTAGTGTGAGCCTGTCCACAGGATCCCCCCGGCGGGGTCCGGCCATGCCGTCGTTTCCCTCCTGTCGTTACATCCCGTTACAAAATCCCCTGTCTCTGCAATAGACGGGTTACACCATACGGGCCTAATGGTCTCCAGACTGAATGTTTACAGGAGACCATTGCCGTGTACGGCTTTTCGACCCGAACCGCACTGCCTTTCGACGCCGCCATCGAGCGGGTCAGCGCCGCCCTCAAGGAAGAGGGTTTCGGCATCCTCACCGACATCGACATCCAGGCCACACTGAAGGCCAAGCTGGACGTGGACGGCCGCCCCTACCGCATCCTTGGCGCCTGCAATCCGCCGTTTGCGCACCAGGCCCTGAGCGCCGATCCGGATATCGGCCTGTTGCTGCCCTGCAATGTCGTGGTGCGCGAGGAAGAAGAGGGTGGCGTGACGGTCGCCTTCATGGACCCCGCCGCCGTACTCGAACTGGTCGGAAATTCCGCGGTGACGGATATCGCCACCGAGGTCCGCTCCCGGCTGCTGCGCGTCAGAGACGCCGTGGCCGCTGAAACCTAGATCTTGCAAGCAATCCGGCATTCGGCTGCCGACAACCCCGATCAAAGGAGAGTCCGAACATGAAAACGAGTATGCAATTTCTTGCCACCTGCGTGGCCCTGGGCCTGAGTGTCTCCAGCGCCTATGCCGATGAGGCGCACCACCCCGATGACGGGCAGGCGGCGGCCACGACCGCCATGGCAACGGCGCCGACAGGCAACGATGGTGCCTCCGATACTCCACCGGCCATGCCGGCCGGCCAGGGTGTCATGCCCATGATGGGCATGGGCCACATGCCCGGCAACCAGGGTGGCATGCCGATGATGGGCCGCATGATGGGTATGTCCGGCATGCCGGCCGGCCAGCAGGGAGGCATGCCGATGATGAACCGCATGATGGGTAAAGGGATGATGGGCAAGGCCATGCACGGTGGCCACGGCATGATGGCCATGCACAACCAGGTGCTGTCCCGTCTCGATCTGATGGAGGCCCGTCTGGCGAAGATGGAAGTGCTGCTGGAACGTATGACACAACGATAAACAGGATGCCCGCCGCGCTGTTTTTCCCCTTCGGCAGCGTGGCGGGTCATCCTCTCCCATCGCCCGCGTTTCCGTACAGCGACAACGAGGAGACCAAAGATGTACAGAAAACTACTGGCCATGACCACGGCCGGTCTGCTGTTGAGCGGCACGGCTTTGGCCCATACCCCTCCCGCCAAGGCGCGGTTGTTCATCGCCGAACCACAGGATGGCGCCATTGTGCACAACCCGTTCAAGGTGAAGTTCGGCCTGCATGGTTACAAGGTCGTACCCGCCGGCGCCAAGGGCAGGGAACGTCACAGGGGAGGGCACCACCACCTGCTCATCGACACGGCGCTGCCTGATCTGGACGAGGCCATCCCCCGCGACGGCAAGCACCTGCACTTCGATTCCGGCGAGACCTACACGGTCCTGAGCCTGCCGCCGGGCCGGCATACCCTGCGGCTGCTCCTGGGCGACGAACAGCATGAACCCCATGATCCGCCGCTCATCTCCCAACCCATCACCATCACCGTGAAATGAAACCGCTGCGCTGGATAATCCTGGTCCCGGCCCTGCTGTTGGCCGGTTGTGAGAAGCCTGGGGCCTGGTTGCCACCTCCGGGGTTCATCGGTGATCCGGAGCAGGGCCGGGTGCTGTTTGCCAGCCGCTGCGCCAGCTGTCATGGCGCCGATGCCCGCGGCACAGACCAGGGGCCGCCCCTGGTTCATGAGATTTACCGGCCGGGGCATCATGCCGATATCGCTTTCCACTTGGCGGTGAAAAACGGCGTGCGGGCGCATCACTGGGGTTACGGCGACATGCCTCCCCAGCCCGGACTCACACCCGAACAGGTAGGGCACATGGTGGAATGGGTGCGGCGTGAGCAGCGCCGGGCGGGGATCGAGTGAAGGGCTGGGGAGGATCCATATCGTGAATGCCCCGGTGTTGGCAGCCCGTCGGACTCAGGCTGAATCGGCTGCAAAAGCGGGACAGCGGTCTGATTTTCCCTGATTTTTCGTTACTGGTTTCTACTGCTATGCGCTTCAAAGTCATGAAATGGCGGCCGCGACACGGTGTGCGCAAGCCGGGTGCGGGAGCGGACGCCCGGTCCCAGAACGTTTTCCTTCGGCCGGCATGCGCCCCGTCTCCGTCAAGCGTTACACTCTCACGATCCGGGGCGCATCCTCACTGTCCCGCTTTTTCACTTCGATCCCCCTAGCTCCAGCCCTATCCCGCAGGCGGGAGAGGGGGGCTGCCGGTTTGCCGTAGGTGGGGCAGGTTATCCTCCCAGGGTCGCCCGCCGCCGCCGGTACTCTTCGTCATCGATTTCCCCGCGTGCGTAACGGTCGTCCAGGATTTCCAGCGGCGTACGCTTGGGGTGCCCGCCGCCAGGGCGCGTATCGCGCACGGCCCAGACGATCAGCAGGATCACCGCAATCCAGATCAGCCACATGAAACCACCTCCAAAACCCATACCGATGCCATCCATCATGTTCATTGCCTCCTGGACGGGACGCCCCGGGTGGGACGTCCCGTCACTTCACTGTCACAGGGGATGCTGGAAACCGTAACCAATGAGGTTTCCGGCCTTGAGCCGCTGGTTCTCATCGAGGGTATCCATGAGCCGGGCCGCGGCTTCGTGCACCGCCTGGCGTTGCTGCCACATGTTCTGATGCAACTGATAATGCGCTTGAGCGGAAACGCCGCCACGTTGTGACCACATGGCCTGATGAGTGGCGCGGGCCGTGGCGGTGTGTGATTTCAGCGTGTCGGCAAACCCGTTCCAGGCAGCCTCCTGTTCGGGGGTGATGCCAAGTGCGTTCTTGATCTTTTCCAGGCGGGCGTCGATGTCGCCATCGAGGAAGGCCATGGGGCCGTAACCAGCGCCCATCATGTGGCCGCCATAGCCACCGTACATGGGACCGTGGTGACCGAACCATCCGGGACCACCGAAGCCCGGTCCGTAAGCCAGCAGGGAACCGGCTCCCAGCAGTCCGCCCACCAGAATGATGCGCTTCAGGGTCGTTTTCATCGCTTTGCTCCTCGTGTCACTGGAACGGACCATCCGTTCGTTGTTCTCTCAAGCTCAAGTAAAGCGGCCGTGTGTATCCCCAATGTTTCTGTGGGATCGGATTTTGTAACGGTGTGTAACGCACGGAGGGGCATGGGGGGGGCGGGAAGGCGGCCAGGCCGGCCTGTCATGGGCCGTGGCGAGGGCCGGTGATGGCATCACGAATACGGATCAGGTCCCCGTCCAGGGCCGGTTGGCCGTGCCACCATTGGTAATCCGGTGACTGGTGGCCGACGCCCAGGAGGACATTACGCCGGTGGTGGTGGAGATCCTGCACCAGCCTTGACAAGTGGCCCGGCCCCGGGACCGTGGCGGAGGCGATCAGCGCCTCGCCCTCGGTCACCTTGAGATCGGCCACCTCCAACTGCCGCCGGCCGGCGGCGAACTGCTCACGCACGTAGCGGGGGCTGTGACAGCCGGCGCAGATACGCTGCCGCACTTCAGGGCCACGGGTGGGGGCCATGGTATCGCCGTGGTCGCGGTCATGGAGGTGGCAGTAGCCGCATCCGGGGCTGCGGTAGTTGCCGGTTTGCAGGGGCCGCCGCCAGTCCTGCCGGTCCGCTTCGAGACGGTTGATGACGCCATGCTTGGAGGTGGCGTAGCTGTGGCTGACGGGGCCTTCATGGCATCCGCTGCATTGGCGGTTCCTTCTGGCCTTGCTGGCCGAGTCCTGGTGACGGTCGCCGTGGCAGTCGGCGCAGCCGACGCCGGCGGCGGGTGAGTGGGGGCCGTTGCGCCATTGACGGATCAGTTCCGGGTTCCGTTCGCCGTGACAGTCGATGCACTCGGTCTGCGTAAACGGGCCGGGTGGGGCGGGTTCAACGGCCAGGACGGGGGCCGCGGCCAGGCAGAGCAGGCCCGGCAGCCAACGCATGGGGCGGATCGGCATCAGTTTTGTTCCCGGTTGTAGTCGGTGTAGGCGCCGTGCATCCAAAGCCCGGCGCGGGATTCGCCCCCGGTCTCCGTTCCGGGAAGGGCGCGCAGTTCGAGCGCCCGGGCCTCGATGCGCTCCAGCGAGTCGGTCATTTTTCGGTGCCCGGCCTCGACTCCGGCCGGGTCGCCGTGGGCGGCGGCCTTGTAGGCGCCCAGGTTGTCGAAGTACCACATCTCGAAGTAGTCGCGCTCGATGGCGGAGACGTTGTAGAAGGCCGATGCCTGGCCCTCGAAGAAACCGATGCGTTCTCGGGGCCAGAGGCGGTCCAACCAGTCCATGGGGTAGGGTGGTCGCTCACCGGCGGCGGGGCGCAACAGGCCGTCGCTGCGCAGATCCCTGAGAATCTCCTCGGCGGCATAGAGCTTGCTCCAGGCCCGTTTGCGCTCCCGGTCCAGTCCATCCAGCCACTGCGCGGCCTGATCCTTGCGGTGGCAGTCGCCGCACAGCTCGATCCAGCGCTTGCGCAACAGCCGGTTCTTGGAGGTGTGGGGGTTGACCTCGCGCAGGCCGAATTTCCACAGCGACTGGTGGGCGACCTGATGGCGGCCGCCGTTCATGTGGCAGTAGGCGCAGGTGGGTATCGCATAGTTGCCCTTGGCCAGTGGTTTCGACCAGTCCCAGTCCTTGCCTTCGGCCAGGTAGCGTTTGCCGTGGGCGGAGGCGAAGTAGGTCTCGTCGTCCGGGTGGGGTGGGCCGGAGTGGCAGGTGATGCAGGCCTCGGGGCGGCGCGCCTCGGCGGCATCGAAGCGGTGCCGGGTGTGACAGGAATCGCATTTGGTGGCCACCGAGTGGCACTGCACGCAGGACTGCACCTCGGCCTTGGGTTTGTCCGCGAAGTGGGGGGCATCCAGGGCGCGTTCCATGGCCAGCACGTGGCTGGGAAAGCCGTAACGGGCCTCGTCCCTGAACTCGCCGTGCTGTTTTTCGTGGCAGCGGCCGCAAACCTCCGGGGTGGGCAGGCGCAGCCGTTGGTGGTCATTGCCGTGACAATCGCTGCAATCGACCGGATCGCCGCCCCGGGCATGACGGCTGGCCCGCCAGTCGGCGACGATGCCGGGGGTGATGCCCTCATGGCACTGGACGCACTGCCTGCCCTCGAACACGCCCTGGACCGAATCGGGCGACCGGTAGAAGTGCTCCGGGTCCCAGTAGCCCTGTACCGGGTCCGGTGACCAGTGGCGCGAATAGAGGCCGGCGCCGGGGCCGCCCTTGCTCCAGCCGACATAGGCAAAGCCCGCCGCGACGGCCAGCAACGCGAGACTGAGCAAGGACAGGATCAATCGCTGACGCATGGTTTGTCGTTCCGGTGGAGGGTGCCGTGACGCCGTTTCCACCCGCGTACGACACCCAGGCCGATCAGCAGCGCGAGGGGGACCAGGGGCAGCAGGCGCAACAGCCGGGATGCGCCGTCCGCGGGTTTCCCGGTATCCGTGGACGGCGGCGATGCGTGCTCCTGCAAATAGGCCAGCAGTATCCCCTGCTGCGGGGCCGGGAGGATTTCCACCCGGCCCATCAGGCCGCCGAAGCGGTGCGAGACATCCATCAGCAGGAACATCTTCGCGGTCACCTCGCGCCACTCGGCGGCGGTGTGGCGATCCGGCCCCGGCAGGTTGTGGCACTGGGTGCAGTATCGGGCCAGCAGGGCCGCGCCGGGCGATTGCGGCGCGGGAAGCGACTCCCGCGTGAGGCCGGGGGGAAGCCGGTCCTTGTAGACCTCGCACAGATCGTAGCCCGCCCAGCCATGACTGGCCGCGGCGGGCAGCGGCAGGGCGAGGATGAGCAGCAGGAGCGCACGTTTCACGGTCTTCCCCCCAGCCGCGCCAGGGGGCCGAAACCGGCCAATGACCGCCTCAGCATGTCTTCCGCCGCGCCGCGCCCGGCGGCCATGGCCTCGACGGCCAGGCCGGGTCCCGAGGTGTTGTCGCCGCCCGCCCAGATCCTGGGATGCGTGGTGCGGCCGCGGGCATCGACGCGGATGCGGCCGTCCGGCTCCGTGGCAATGCCGAAGTCCTCCAGCCAGGCGGGGGGATCGGCCCGCTGGCCCAGGGCGAGGATGACCCGGTCGGCGTCGATGAGCGCCGTCCCACGGCCGGTGTTGAAACGCACTCCGCGCACCCGCCCGGCGCCTTCGCATGCCAGCGGGCGGTGGCTGAACAGGAATACGGCGCCTTCCTCGCGGGCCAGCGCGATCTCCTTGGGGGAGGCGCGCAGGCGCTCTTCCGGGCCACGATAGGCGATCCGGACCCGCGCGCCCAGGCGCAAGGCGGCGCGGGCGCAGTCCATGGCGGTATCGCCGCCGCCGATCACCACCAGCCGCTGGCCGGCCAGGGACTCCCTCTCGCCGGCATTGATTCTCTCCAGCCAGCCCAGCGCCTGCTCGACACCGGGGAGGCCCTCGCCGGGCAGGTCGATGGAGCGTGGCCGCTGCGCCCCCAGTCCGAGGAAAACGGCGTCATTGCGCTCCAGCAGCCGGGACAGCCCGGCGCCGTCCACCGGCGCGCCGAGGGCGAAGCGGATGCCCGCCTGCTCCAACAGGGCCTGCCGGTGCGCCAGCAGGGCCTTGTCGAGCTTGAACGAGGGCACGCCCGTTTGCAGCAGGCCGCCGATCCGATCCGAGCGGTCATGGACCGTGACTTCCACCCCGGCGCGGTTCAGGCGCTCGGCACAGCTCAGTCCGGCTGGGCCCGCGCCGATGACGGCCACCCGGCGTCCCGTTCGGCGCGCCGGTTTGATCGGTCGCCAGCCCGCGGCCAGGGCACGCTCGGCCACGGCGCGTTCCACCGCGCCGATGGTGACGGCCCCTTCCATTCGCGTGCGGGTGCACCCCCCCTCACAGAGGCGGTGTTGCGGGCAGAGGGTGCCGCATACTTCGGGCAGGGGCGAGGTGGCGTGGGCCAGGTCCCCGGCGGCCTGCCAATCCCCACGGGCGGCGGCCTGCAACCAGTCGGGGATGAAATTGCCCAGCGGACAGGCGTTGCGGCAGCCGGGAATCCCGCAATCGAGGCAGCGTTCGGCCTGTTGCCGCAAGGTGTTTTCCGGCAGGGGTTCCTGCGCCTCACGCCAGTCGTGCAGGCGCAGCGCGGCGGGCCGGTGGGCAGGCTCCGTTCGCGGCCGCGGGGGCGGCGGCTTCCGCTTCAGCAGATGGCTGGCATCCTGCCGCAGCCGGGGCCGGAACCGATTGCGCACGTCGCGTATGGCCAGTGCATCGGTGGGGCAGGAGACGACGCAGCGGGCGCAGCCCATGCAATCTTCCAGACCGGTGACCTCGCCCGCCGCCTTGCCTTGCCGCCACACCGGTATGCCCATGTCGCAGGCCTGCTCGCAGCGCCGGCAGTCGATACAGCGTTCGGTGTCCATCTCGATGCCATAGAAACCGGCATGGTTGAGCAGGCCGAAGGTTGCGCCGAAGGGGCAGAGATAGCGGCAATAGAAGCGGTTGCCGGTGATCGGCGTGATGAAGAAGCTGCCGAAATAGGTGAGCCCCACCACCGCCGCGAAGCCGCCGACCAGGGTGGCTGTCCAGGCGTTGGGTGGGAACTGGGTGGAGACCATCACGCCGACGTACCAGATGAAAAAGAACCACTTGCTATGGCGCAGTCGCCAGGCCCAGTCGCCACGCAGGGAGAAGCGGCGGAAGGGAAAGCCCACGGTCTCGCGGATGCCCACGCAGGGGCAACCGAAGCCGCAGATGATGCGCCGCCCGAACAGGAACACCAGCAACAGGGTGAGAAAGAAGCTGAGGGTGCCGGGGGTGTGCAGGGCGGGAAACACCGGCTGAGTCCAGACGAAACCGAGGTAGGGCTCGAACACGGGTGTGAGCCAGGGGATCAGCCACCAGAGGACGGTGACCACCGTCACCAGGATGATCAAACGTTTGCGGGTATAGGGATTCTGCTCGGCGCGGATGCGCCAGAGGCCGAAGGCGAAAATGATGGCGTATTCGGTGTAGCGGTTGAGCCAGATCGGGCTCTCGAACCAATACAGCCAGGACTCGTTGAGCCAGCCCAGAAAGGCCAGGCCGAAGGCGGCCATGGAGAGCGCCATCACCCAGCCGCGATAGCGGCCGGGGAGGGTGTCCTGACGGGTGTCCCCCTGGAGCCGTGCGGTGTATCTCAGGAGGTCGGCCTCTGTTCTGGATGTGTTCATTTTGGGTGGTCGTTCCCCTTTTCAGCCGCCGTCTTCCCGGTGTGGGTGTGTGTCGGCAATCCGGTCCGGTTCCACTCCGTCATCCCGCCGCTCACCACGTGCACATCGGCGAAACCCCGTTGGGCGAGGATCCCGGCGGCCTTGCGCGAACGCCGGTCGGTGGTGCAGATGAGGGCGATGGGACGCTCCATATAGGGCTTGAGTTCTTCGACCCGCTCGTTGAGTTCCTCCAGGGGGATGTTGCGGGCCCCGGCTATATGGCCCGCCTCGCCCGAGTAGTCGGTGGTGCTGCGCACGTCGAGCAATAGCAGGTCGTCACCCTGGGTCAGTCGAGTGCACAGGGCCTCGATGCTCAGGGAACCTCTGGATAAGTCTGGGGCGATGAGATCGCCGATCGGAATTCGCCAGTTCAAGGCGCCCATCGCACGCAATAGCCCGCTATTGCGAAGATGGGCAACACGGAAATGGCGGATTCCGGCGGCGAGGTCGCGTCCCACGACTTGTTCAGAGGTTCCCTGGGTGGGGCCCTGTCTGAAACGGGCCACCAGGCGCGGCAGAAAGGCCACCAGGGCGAGCAGGGCGATGGCCAGCAGGGCCTTGTGGATCAGCCCTTCGCCGCCGGCCACCGCCTCCCGCCCCGCATAGCCCAGATACGTATAGGCGATTGCCCCGGGCAACATGCAGACATAGGTGGCGAGCAGATAGTGGACCGTGCGGATGCGGGTCAGGCCCAGGGCGTAGTTGAGCAGGTTGAAGGGGAACAGGGGCACCAGGCGGACGAAGGCGACGAAGCGCCAGCTCTCCTTCTCCACCCCCTCCTTGAGTTGCCTGAGCCGCCCTCCGGTCCGCTGTTCCACCCAGTCGGCGGCCAGGTAACGGGCGATGAGAAAGGCCAGCAGGGCGCCGAGGGTGGCCCCGGTGAGATTGTAAAAGGTGCCCAGCACCGGTCCGAACAGGGCTCCGCCCGCCAGGGTCAGCAGGGAGCCGGGCAGGAAGAGCACGGTGCCAAGGGCATAGACCGCCATGAACACCAGGGGCGCGGCGGCCCCCGCGCCCTGGACCCATTGTTGCAGGGCCTGGGCGTCCAGCCGCTCCCGGTAGACGAAGGTCAGGCCGATCCCCGCCAGGAGCAGGACCAGGAGCAGCCAGCGCAGAATCCTCGGAGGGCCTTGAACGGGCGCCGGGGGATGGGGGGTTTTAGGCTTCATCGTCCTGGCTCCACTGGCGGCGGTTGATCGCATAGTCCGAGATGCGGCCGATGAAGGGCAGCGCCAGCATGCCCGGCAGCCGATCGACCTGTTTCGGATCGCGGTACTTGTGGATGCCGATGGTCATGCCTGTGTGACCGCCCCTGGGCTGGTCGCGGTAGGTGCCGAACAGCCGGTCCCACCAGGGCAGGTTGAAGCCGAAGTTGCTGTTGGCTTCATCGTCCTCCACCGAGTGATGCACGCGGTGCATGTCCGGCGTGACCAGGAACCAGCGGAGCACCCGGTCGAGGCCGGCGGGCAGGCGTACATTGCCGTGGTTGAACATGGCGGTGGCATTGAGCAGCACCTCGAAGATCACCACCGCCACCGTGGGCGGACCCAGCAGCAAAATGGCGGCGAACTTGATCAGCATGGAGAGGATGATCTCCAGGGTGTGGAAGCGGGCACCGGTGGTGACGTCGTAGTCGAGATCGGCGTGGTGCACCCGGTGCAGGCGCCAGAGCAGGGGAACGGCGTGGACCATGACATGT
>CAYPEH010000104.1:0-9947 GCA_964409585.1 uncultured Chromatiales bacterium
GTTCGCGGGGCGGTGCCTTGTGCCCGTCACGATGCCGGGCGTGCCGCCACGCCTCTTTACGTGCTGGCGCCGGTGGCCGCTTGTTGCTCCTTCTGCATCTCCAGCAGGGCCCGGCGGTAATCCACCGGCATCACCTTCTTGAACTTGGGCAGGTACTCGGCCCAGTGGTCCAGGATGTTGCGGGCCACCGCGCTGTCGGTGTAGTGCATGTGCTGTTCGATGAGCTGTTTCAGGCGGATGGCGTCGTAACGGGTCATGTCGTGGCTGACGTCCACGCGGCCGTGGGTCTCCAGGTCGCCGCCCTGGTGTTCCAGCTCTTCCAGCGCATCGTCCTCGGCG
The DNA here is from genome assembly GCA_964409585.1 of uncultured Chromatiales bacterium. Classification (GTDB taxonomy): domain Bacteria; phylum Pseudomonadota; class Gammaproteobacteria; order JACKNK01; family CAYPEH01; genus CAYPEH01. Next base: position 340 of record CAYPEH010000104.1, read on the forward strand.
CTGATGGGTTCCAGCTCCACCTGCGCCAGGTTGCAGCGCCGCTCGAAGTCGCCTTCCTCGTCGAGCACGTAGGCGATGCCGCCGGACATGCCGGCGGCGAAGTTGCGGCCGGTGGGGCCGAGCACGACGACGACGCCGCCGGTCATGTATTCGCAGCCGTGGTCGCCGACGCCTTCCACCACCGCGGTGGCGCCGGAGTTGCGCACGGCGAAGCGCTCGCCGCCGACGCCGCGGAAGAAGCACTCGCCCTTGATGGCGCCGTACAGCACGGTGTTGCCGACGATGATGTTGTCCTCGGCCTTGCCGATGGAGGACTCACGCGGCGGGTAGATGATGATGCGGCCGCCGGACAGGCCCTTGCCGACGTAGTCGTTGCCCTCGCCCGCCAGTTCGATGGTGACGCCGGCGGCCAGCCAGGCGCCCAGGGACTGCCCGGCGGTGCCCCTGGCCTTGATGTGGATGCTGTCGTCCGGCAGGCCGGCCAGGCCGTAGCGGCGCGCCACCTCGCCGGACAGCATGGTGCCGAAGCTGCGGTTGGTGTTCTTGATCGGGATGTCGATCTGCACCGGTTCCCGGTTCTCCAGGGCCGGCCGGGCGCGCTCGATCAGGGTGTGGTCGAGGGCCTTGTCCAGGCCGTGGTCCTGTTCCTCGCAGTTGTAGGTGGCGACTCCCTCGGGCACCTCGGGCACGTGGAAGATGCGGCTGAAGTCCAGCCCCTGGGCCTTCCAGTGTTTCAGCGCCTTGCGTTTCTCCAGGCGGTCGGAGCGGCCGATCATTTCGTCCATGGTGCGGAAGCCCAGCCGGGACATCAGCTCGCGGACCTCCTCGGCGACCATGAAGAAGTAGTTGACCACGTGTTCCGGCTTGCCGGTGAAGCGGCGGCGCAGTTCCGGATCCTGGGTGGCGATGCCCACCGGGCAGGTGTTGAGATGGCACTTGCGCATCATCAGGCAGCCTTCGACGATCAGCGGCGCGGTGGCGAAACCGAACTCGTCCGCGCCCAGCAGGGCGCCCACCACCACGTCGCGGCCGGTGCGCATGCCGCCGTCCACCTGCACCGCGACGCGGCCGCGCAGGTTGTTCAGCAGCAGGGTCTGATGGGTCTCGGCGATGCCCAGTTCCCAGGAGGAGCCGGCGTGCTTGATGGAGGTCAGCGGCGAGGCGCCGGTGCCGCCGTCGTAGCCGGAGATGGTGATGTGGTCGGCGTGCGCCTTGGATACGCCGGCGGCCACCGTGCCGACACCGATCTCGGACACCAGCTTGACGCTGATGCGCGCCCTGGGGTTGACGTTCTTCAGGTCGTGGATCAGCTGGGCCAGATCCTCGATGGAGTAGATGTCGTGGTGCGGCGGCGGCGAGATCAGGCCCACGCCGGGAGTGGAGTGGCGCACCCGCGCAATCTGCTTGTTCACCTTGTGGCCGGGGAGCTGGCCGCCCTCGCCGGGCTTGGCGCCCTGGGCCATCTTGATCTGGATGTCGTCGGAGTTGACCAGGTATTCCACGGTCACGCCGAAGCGGCCGGAGGCCACCTGCTTGATGGCGGAGCGCTCCGGGTTGGGGGAGCCGTCCGCCAGGGGGGTGAAGCGTTCCGGCTCCTCGCCGCCCTCGCCGGTGTTGGACTTGCCGCCCAGCTCGTTCATGGCCCGCGCCAGGGTGGAGTGGGCTTCATAGGAAATGGAGCCGAAGGACATGGCGCCGGTGGCGAAACGCTTGACGATCTCCTTGGCCGGTTCCACCTCGTCCAGCGGGATGGGCTGGTCGGCGAACTTGAAGTCGAACAGGCCGCGGAAGGTGAGCAGGCGTTCGTTCTGCTCGTTCACCAGGTCGGCGAATTCCTTGTAGGTCTTGAAGTCGTTGCCGCGCGTGGCGTGTTGCAGCTTGGAGATGGTCTCGGCGGTCCAGACGTGGTCCTCGCCGCGGACGCGGTGGGCGTAGTCGCCGCCCACGTCCAGGTGTTCCCGGTAGATGGGGTTGTCGCCGTAGGCGTCGCGGTGCCAGCGCACGGCCTCCTCGGCCACCTCGCGGATGCCGATGCCTTCCACCATGGTGGCGGTGCCGGTGAAGTACTTGGCGATGAATTCGCTGTTCAGGCCCACCGCGTCGAAGATCTGTGCGCCGCAGTAGGACTGGTAGGTGGAGATGCCCATCTTCGACATGACCTTGTGCAGGCCCTTGCCCACCGCCTTGATGTAGCGGGCGTGGATCTCGTCCTCGCTCAGATCGGACGGCAGGCTGTCGCGGGCGGCGGACAGGGTCTCGAAGGCCAGGTAGGGGTTGATCGCCTCGGCGCCATAGCCGGCCAGGGTGGCGAAATGATGCACCTCGCGGGCGGCGCCGGTCTCGACCACCAGGCCGGTTTCGGTGCGCAGGCCGGCACGCACCAGGTGATGGTGCACGGCGGAGGTGGCCAGCAGCGAGGGGATGGCGATGTGGTCGGCGTCCACCTTGCGGTCGGAGAGGATGATGATGTTGTAGCCGCCGTTGGCGACGGCGTCCTCGGCCTCGGCGCAGATGCGCTCCAGGGCCGGTTCCATGCCCTCGGCCCCCTCGACGGCGGGGTAGCAGATGGAGATGGTCTGGGTCTTGAACTGGCCGTTGGTGGCGCCCTCGATGGCGCGGATGCGTTCCAGGTCCTTGTTGGTCAGCACCGGCTGCTGCACCTCCAGGCGCATGTGCGCGCCGGAATCGTTGAGGCCGAGCAGGTTGGGGCGCGGGCCGATCAGGCTCACCAGCGACATGACGATCTCTTCACGGATCGGGTCGATGGGCGGGTTGGTGACCTGGGCGAAGTTCTGCTTGAAGTAGTTGGCCAGCGGCTTGGGACGGTTGGACAGCACGGCGGGCGGGTTGTCCGCGCCCATGGAGCCGATGGCCTCCTGGCCGGTGACGGCCATGGGGGTCATGAGGAACTTGATGTCCTCCTGGGTGAAGCCGAAGGCCTGCTGGCGGTTCAGCAGCACCTCGCGCGGGGCGGGCATGGGGCCGACGCCGGCGGGCAGATCCTTGAGGTGGATCTGGGTCTGGTCCAGCCAGTCCTGATAGGGCTTCTCGGAGGCCAGGGTCTCCTTCAGCTCGGCGTCGTCGATGATGCGGCCCTGCTCCAGGTCGATGAGGAACATCTTGCCCGGTTGCAGGCGCCACTTCTTGGCGATCTTCTCTTCCGGGATGGGCAGCACGCCCATCTCCGAGGCCATCACCACGCGGTCGTCGGTGGTGACCAGGTAACGGGCGGGGCGCAGGCCGTTGCGGTCCAGGGTGGCGCCGATCTGGCGGCCGTCGGTGAAGGCCACCGCGGCGGGGCCGTCCCAGGGTTCCATCAGGGCGGCGTGGTATTCGTAGAAGGCGCGGCGCTTGGCGTCCATCAGTTTGTGGCCGGACCAGGCCTCCGGGATCAGCATCATCATGGCGTGTCCCATGGAGTAGCCGCCCAGCACCAGCAGCTCCAGCGCGTTGTCGAAGCAGGCCGAATCGGACTGGCCCTCGCGGATCATGGGCCAGAGTTTCGCCATGTCCTCGCCGAACAGATCGGACTGCATGGAGTGCCGGCGCGCGCGCATCCAGTTGACGTTGCCGCGCAGGGTGTTGATCTCGCCGTTGTGGGCGATCATGCGGAACGGCTGGGCCAGGTCCCAGGTGGGGAAGGTGTTGGTGGCGAAGCGCTGGTGCACCAGCGCCAGGGCCGATTCCATGCGGGTATCGCGCAGATCGGTGTAGTAGGCGCCCACCTGGTCGGACAGCAGCATGCCCTTGTAGGAAAGCAGCCGCGAAGACATGGAGGAGACGTAGAAGGACTTGGCTCCCTCCTTGCCGGATTCGTGGATGGTGTTCTCGATCTGCTTGCGGATGACGAACAGCTTGCGCTCGAAGGCATCCTGATCGGCGCAGTTCTCGCCACGGGCGATGAAGACCTGCTTCATCACCGGCTCGGTGGGTTTCACCGAATAGCCCAGGTCCTCGTTGTTCACCGGCACCTGGCGGAAGCCGAGCAGCTTCTGGCCTTCGGCATCGACGAACTTGCGGATGGTGGCCTCGCAGAAGGCGCGGGTGTCCGCCTCGCGCGGCAGGAACAGGGCGCCGACGGCGTACTCGCCCTCGGCGGGCAGATCGAATTCGGTCACCGCGCGGAAAAAGGCGTCGGGCATCTGGATCAGGATGCCGGCGCCATCGCCGGCGCGCGGGTCCGCGCCGACCGCGCCGCGGTGGTGCAGGTTCTCCAGGATCTCCAGACCCTGGGTGATGATGTCGTGGGATTTGCGGTTCTTGATGTCGCAGACGAAACCGACGCCACAGGCATCGTGCTCGTGGTTCGGATCATACAGCCCCTGCTTTTCAGGCATGCCGGCGTGGCTCATTCTCTACCTCTTCTCACGCTCTTTGCGTGGCCTGCCGCCATGGTGGAGACGCAGACCGCAAATGAAACCCGCCAGGCAGGCGGGTTCCGGAAAAATCCTGTGCCGCGCGCAATGGCGCACGGGACCGCGCAGAATAGCCGAAAGCCGGTTCATATTCCACCTGTGGCTCCAACCCGCCTTGGTCATGGTGGCGGCCGAAGCCCATGGGGAGCCATCGCAGATCGGCGCAAGTGGCGCTTCGCCCCAAGGCCGGAGGGCTTCGGCCTACCACGCTCTTTTCAGGCATGTAATGCTCTCGTCCAGTGACTGCTCAAGTTGCACCGACCCTGAGTCGACAACGGGTTGTGACGAAGAAGGATGGGGGCATGGAGCCTGTCGGACTCAGGGGGGTCGTAGCGAAAAAGTGGGACAGCGAGGATGATTTTTCATGATTTTGAGGAGCATGGTGGGAACCATGTGACGAAAAATCAGGGAAAATCAGACCGCTGTCCCGCTTTTGCAGCCGATCCAGCCTGAGTCCGACAGGCTCCATGATCTTTCCACACAATTCGATTGCCTAAGGGGTGAATTCAGTGCAGGTGGGTAAAGGATCTGGTGTGGCATTCAATAAGGTGTGGACCCTGGGTGGACTGCTGTCCGCGCTGGCCATACTGGCCTGGCTGGGTCTGGAGTTGTTCAGGTCCGGTGGCGTCCCGCCCCTGGTGCTGCCGCCCTTGCCCACGGCGCAGGGGGCCGCGATCACGCCGGTTCCGGTGCCCAATGATCTCGATCCGGCCCGGGTGGCCCTGGGGGAACGCCTGTTTCATGACACCCGTCTGTCCCACGATGACACCGTTTCCTGCGCCCATTGCCACCCGCTGGACCGGGGCGGTGCGGACGGGTTGCCGCACTCGGTGGGCATCGGCGGGCAAGTGGGCAGTATCAATGCGCCGACCGTGTTCAACAGTGCCCTGAATTTCGCCCAGTTCTGGGATGGCCGCGCCCCCACCCTGGAGGATCAGGTCAATGGTCCGGTCAACAACCCTGTCGAAATGGGCTCCAACTGGCCCGAGGTGCTGGGCAAGCTGAGGGCCGATTCCAGTTACGTGGAGCAGTTTGGGCGGATCTACCCGGACGGAATCACGGCCGCCAATGTGCGCGATGCCATCGCCACCTTCGAGCGTTCCCTCAATACGCCGGGCTCGGCCTTCGACCGCTGGCTGCAGGGAGACCCGTCAGCCATCACCGACCGGCAGCAGCGCGGTTACCGCCTGTTTCTTTCCTATGGCTGCGTGGCCTGTCACCAGGGCGCGGCCCTGGGCGGCAACATGTATGAGCGCATCGGTGTGTTCGAGCCCTATCCGCCGGAGGGGGTTCCCGTCAGGCCGGCCGACCTGGGGCGTTTCAATGTCACCGGCGTGGAGGAGCACCGTTTCGAGTTCAAGGTGCCCGGCTTGCGTAACGTGGCGCTCACGGCGCCCTATTTCCATGACGGCTCCGCCGCCACCCTCGAACAGGCGGTGTTGGTCATGGGGCGGCATCAGCTGGGGGTGGATATCCCAGACGATGACGTGCGCGACATTGCCGAATTCCTGCGCAGTCTCACCGGCCAATACCGGGGGCGGCCGCTATGAACGGAAGCACGGTTCATCTGGCGGTGTCGCGGGGGCTGGTCGCGGTCCTGGTGTTGGGGTTGATGATCGTACTGGTGCGGCAGGCGCGTTCCTTCGATCCGGGCCTCTATAACCGCATCGACCAGACCCTGACGGCTCTGCGGGCCACCGACGCGGAGCTGGACGAGGCGGTGCTCAAACTGCGTTATCGCCTGCACAACAACTATGACGTTCTGGTGGCGCAGTTGGGGCGCCTGAAGCGGCTGACGGCTGAACTGGCGGAAGGGCCCTATTCACTGGCCCGGTTGCGGCATCCGTTGCTGGATCGGGAGTTGGAACGCCTTCAGGGTGCCCTCCAGTCCAAGGAGGTGCGTCTGGAGCATTTCAAATCGCACAATGCCCTGTTGCGAAACACCCTGCTGTATCTGCCCCGTGCCCTCGAAGAGGTCATCTCGCTGACACCCATCCGCAGTCAGTTGCACATGGAGTTGCATGAGGTGATGCATGAATTGAACCGGGTGCAGGTGAACCTGTCGCAGGTGGATCTGATCGCCCTGGACAAGCGGCTGACCGCCATCGAGGGCACCCGCACCTATGGCCAGCCTGCGTTGGAGGATGCCCTGCGGCGGTTTTCCTTCCATGCGCGCAACGTCATCCGCTACAGCCAGGAAATGGACGAGCTGATTCCCTCCATCGTGTCCGAGCCGGGGGTGGCCCTGGGCGATGCGCTCAATCGCGCATTCCGACGGGTGTTCCGCGAGTCGTTGCAGTCCAGCAACGTTTACCGCCTGGCCCTGTTCCTGGTGGCCCTGCTGCTGTTCGCCTATACCGCCTTCACGCTGTACCGCCTGCGCGACCGCTCCCACAAGCTGGCGGAGGCGTTGCATTCCCTGGAGTTCCAGAAATTCGCCATGGACCAGCACGCCATCGTCAGCATCACCGATGTGCGCGGCGACATCACCTATGCCAACGACCGGTTCTGTGAGATCAGTGGCTACAAGCGGGAGGAACTGATCGGGCGCAACCACCGCATCGTCAAGTCCGACGAACATCCGGAGGAATTCTACCGGGAGATGTGGCGCACGATCGCCAGCGGTCAGGTATGGCACGGGGAGATCAAGAACAGCACCAAGGACGGTGGTTTCTACTGGGTGGCCGCCACCATCGTTCCGTTCCTCGATACCAGCGGCAAGCCTTACCAGTACGTTTCCATCCGCACCGACATCACCCGCCAGAAACGGCTGGAGGAACAATTGGAGCGTGAACGGGCCTTCCTCGCCAATATCACCGACCACATGGGCGAGGGGGTCTACGCGGTGGATGAGCAGGGGCGCTGCACCTTCCTCAACCGCGAGGCCGAGCGGTTGCTGGGCTGGGAGCGCGAGGAGCTGGCCGGCCACGATCTCAACGCGGTGATCCACTTCGGTCAGCGGCCGTTGCTGCCGGAGGAGAACTACCGCTCCAACGACGAGACCTTCACCCGGCGCGACGGCAGTCAGTTCGATGTCGCTCTGGTGACCGCTCCGTTGATGAAAGAAGGCCAGGTGATCGGTTCGGTGGGGGTATTCCGCGACATCACCGAGGAGAAACGTTCCGCGCGGCAGTTGCAGGCCGCTCTGGAGGCGGCGCGCGCGGCCAGCGAGGCCAAGAGCCATTTCCTGGCCAATATGAGCCACGAGATCCGTACTCCCATGAACGGCATCATCGGCATGACCGAACTGGCCCTGGACACGGACCTCAGCCGGGAACAGGCCGAATACCTGGGCATTATCCGCTCATCGGCCGAATCCCTGCTCACCATCATCAACGACATCCTCGATTTCTCCCGTATCGAGGCTGGAGAGTTGAACCTGGTGTCGGTGGAGTTCGACCTGCGCGAGGTGGTCGGCGAGACGGCCAAGACCCTGGCCTACCGGGCGCAGGAGAAGGGGCTGGAACTGGTCGTCGATGTGGCGGCGGATGTGCCGGAGCGCCTGCGCGGCGATCCCGGACGCCTGCGTCAGGTATTGATCAATCTGCTTGGCAATGCGGTCAAGTTCACCGAGCGGGGCAGCGTGGTGCTGCGGCTGAGCAGCGAAGGCAGTGAACAGGGACGCGCCCGCCTGCACTTCAGTGTGGAAGACACCGGTATCGGCATACCCAAGGACAAGCAGGAGAGCATTTTCGCCTCCTTTGCCCAGGCCGATGCCACCATCACCCGGGAGTACGGCGGCACCGGTCTGGGCCTGGCCATTTCCAATCGCCTGGTGGAATTGATGGGTGGCCGCATCGGCGTGGAAAGCGAGCCGGGAGTCGGCAGCAGTTTTTATTTCGATGCCTGGTTCGATCTGGTGAGAGAGGCCCGGCCGCGTACCCCCTGCGCCGATCTGGCCGGGCGGGATGCGCTGCTGGTATGCGCCCATGCCATCAGCCGCGATGTCATCGGCCGGCAACTCGGTGTCTGCGGGTTGCAGGTGCAGGCCGTGGCCTCGCCCGCCGAGGCATTGCAACAGCCGGCCCACGAATGGCGCGTGGTAGTGATCGATCTGGGTTCGGTTGGCGAGGAAGGTCTGCAACTGGCGCGGCAGCTGATCGATGAGGGCCTGCCCCCCGGCGATTTCGTGCTGTTGACCACCGCCAATGGCCTGCACGAGGCCATCGGGCAGGCCGGCGTGATGGGGATTCAGACCTGTCTGACCAAACCGGTGATCGAGTCCGAGTTGCAAGCCGCCCTCAATGGTCTCGTGCAACAGCACCGGCATGTCCGTGGCGGGGATCGCGGGCAGCCGGCCGGGGATGCCGGGGGGGTGCGTCTGTTGCTGGTCGAGGATAACCCGGTCAATCGCAAGGTGGCGCTGTCTCTCCTGGAGAAACAGGGCTATACCGTCCAGCATGCCGGCAACGGTCTGGAGGCCCTGGAGATCCTCCAGCGGGAGAACTTCGACCTGGTGCTGATGGATGTGCAGATGCCGGTCATGGACGGCTATGAAGCCACCCGCAGGATACGGCAACGCGAGGCCCGTGAGGGCGGGCATCTGCCGATCATCGCCATGACGGCCAGCGCCATGCAGGAGGACCGCGACCGCTGCATGCAGGCGGGCATGGACGATTACATCTCCAAGCCCTTCAACAAGGAAGAGCTGTTCCGGGTGATCCGCGCCTACACGGCATAGGTGAAGGGGGCAGAACGAAAAAAGGGGTGTCCCGCCAGGACACCCCTTTTTCAGCGACAGGCCGGCACGCGGCCGGCGCCGTCTTACTTCTTCATGCCGTACTTGCGGCGGAACTTGTCCACCCGGCCGCCGGTGTCCAGGATCTTCTGTTTGCCGGTGTAGAAGGGGTGGCACTTGGAACACACTTCCACGTGCAGTTCCCTACCCAGGGTGGAACGGGTGGTGAAGGTGTTGCCGCAGCTGCAGACCACGTTGATCTCGCTGTACTGGGGATGGATGTCGGGCTTCATCTCGGATCCTTGGATCTACGCACTGACGCGCCTCGGGCGCGGAAAAGGGTGCGCATAGTACGGAATCGGCGCCGCTCCTGCAAGCCCCCTTTGACGGTCCCTTCGTTATCCACAGAATCTGTGGATAACTTTGTGAATGAAAGTCGTCTGCCAGAGGCTCCGGCGGCATGGGAATGCCATTGGTATCCTGTTGGTGAAAAAATCACCAAAATATTAACTCCT
>CAYPEH010000105.1:0-9849 GCA_964409585.1 uncultured Chromatiales bacterium
GCACTGTACTTATGGAAGCCCTGAACAAGTACCGGGGGAAGGGGGTTTGGGGGAAGGGGTGTACCCGCACTCCCGTAAACCATGGATTTTCATCCTTCCCCCAATAGACACCCCCCCGGAAGGAAACTCTGATCAAGTCGTCACGCGACTTGATCAGAGTTTCCTTACTCGAACGGATGCCGGCGGATGATGGTCTGGTCACGGTCGGGGCCGGTGGAGATGATGTCCACGGGGGCGCCGATCACCTCTTCCATGCGCGCCAGATAGGCCCTGGCGTTCTCCGGCAGGTCTTCGTAGTTCTTGATGCCCACGGTGCTCTCGCTCCAGCCGGGCACGTCCTCGTAGATGGGGGTGCACTCGGCAATGGCATCGGCGCCGATGGGCAGGGTGTCACGGCGCACGCCGTTCACTTCGTAGCCCACGGCGATGCGCAGGGTCTCCAGCCCGTCCAGCACGTCCAGCTTGGTCACGCACAGGCCGGTGACGCCATTGATCTGCATGGCCCGCTTCAGGGCCACGGCGTCCAGCCAGCCGCAGCGGCGCGGGCGGCCGGTGGTGGAACCGAACTCGTTGCCCTGCCGGGCCATGTAGGCCCCCACTTCATCCTGCAATTCCTCGCCGTCGTACAGTTCGGTGGGGAACGGACCGGCGCCGACCCGGGTGGTGTAGGCCTTGACGATGCCCAGCACATAGTCGATATGCGCGGGGCCCACACCGGTGCCGGTACAGGCGCCACCGGCCGTGCAGTTGGAGGAGGTCACATAGGGATAGGTACCCTGGTCGATGTCCAGCAGGGTGCCCTGCGCCCCTTCGAACATGACGTTTTCACCGCGCTCACGCAGTTCGTGCAACAGGCCGGCCACGTCGGTGATCATGGGGGCGATGCGCTCGGCCAGAGCCATGCTCTCGTCGAGGATCTGGTGGAAATCGACGGTCTCGGCCTTGAAATAGTGCTTCAGGGCGAAGTTGTGATAATCGACCACCTCGCCCAGCTTGGCGGCGAAACGTTCGCGGTGCAGCAGATCGCCGGCACGCAGGCCGCGGCGGGAAACCTTGTCCTCATAGGCCGGGCCGATGCCGCGCCCGGTGGTGCCGATGGCCTTTTTGCCACGGGCCCGTTCGCGGGCGTGATCCAGGGCCACATGGTAGGGCAGGATCAGCGGGGCCGCCTCGGAGATCTTCAGCCGCTGGCTGGCGGGCACGCCGCGTTCCTCCAGCATGTCGATTTCCTTCACCAGGGCGTCGGGGGCCAGCACCACGCCATTGCCGATCAGACACAGCACGTTGTCGCGCAGGATGCCCGAGGGGATCAGGTGCAGGACCGTCTTCTCCCCGTCGATGACCAGGGTGTGGCCGGCATTGTGTCCGCCCTGGAACCGCACCACGGCGGAAGCCTGATCGGTCAACAGGTCCACCACCTTGCCCTTGCCCTCGTCACCCCACTGGGTGCCGATCACTACGACGTTCTTGCCCATAAATCTCTTCTCGACTGTGCAAAAGGAAATCGCGCCTCACCGATGGCGCACGCGAAAGATCAAACCGCGAAAGGTCAAACCGGCGAATAGTAACTCAAAGAGGCTGGACAACCCAGCCCCCGTTGCGTTTCACCAAGCGGCGGTCACAGCCCATGTCGGCCGCGTCCCCTTGCTGGCCCGGCAGGCCCTGGACGACCCGCTCGCCGGCTGCGCGCAAACGGGCGATGGCGGCGGCCTGTTCCGGCTCGTCCGACCAGGGGGCGAACACCCCGGACGGGGAAACCTCGGAGGCGCCACCCCCCAGGCGTTCCAGCAGCTTGAGATCGGCGCTGAAACCGGTGGCGGGGCGGGCGCTGCCGAAGGCCCGGCCGATGTCGTCGTAGCGTCCGCCCTGGGCCAGAGCCTCGCCATGCCCCGGCGCGTAGGCGGCGAAGACGATGCCGGTGTGATAGCCATAGCCGCGCAGTTCCGCCAGATCGAAATGCAGGTTCACCTCCGGGGCCCGTTGGCGCAGTTTCACGGCCAGTTCGGTCAGGTCGGCCAGGGCCGCATGGATCTCCTCCCCCCGGAGCACCTGGCGCGCCTCGGCCAGCATGTCCTCGCCGCCGTTCAGGTCAGCCAGGCGCGCCAGCATGCCGCGCAGGTCCGAAGGCATGTCGGCCTGCGAGAGGATCTCTTCGATCTCGGCGTGGGCCTTGCGTTGCAACGCGTCGAACAGAAGCGCCTCCTGTTCGCCGGAAAGGCGGGCTTCACGGGCCAGGGAGCGGTAGATGCCCACATGCCCCAGATCCAGCCAGGTATTGCCGACCCCGGTGATGCGCAGGGTTTCCAGCAGCAACAGCAGGATTTCCAGATCGCTCTCCACACCGGCGTGGCCGTAGATCTCGGCCCCCACCTGAAGGGGGTGCCGCGAGCCGCCGAAGGCATCCGGCCGGGTACGCAACACCGGCGCCAGATAGCACAGGCGGGAGGGATGATCGCAGCGCAGTTCATGGGTGTCGATGCGCGCCACCTGCGGCGTCATGTCGGCGCGGACACCCAGCAGCCGTCCACTGAGCTGGTCGATGAGCTTGAAAGTCTGCAAATCCAGGTCGTTGCCGGTGCCGGTGAGCAGGGAGTCCAGGTATTCGATCAGCGGCGGCACCACCAGTTCATAGCCCCAACTGCGGTAGGTATCCAACAGGCGGCGGCGCAGCGCCTCCAGACGCCAGGCCTCCGGCGGCAGGATTTCCTCGATGCCCTCGGGCAACAACCAACGGTTCGATTCGGTCATGGGGTGTTTTCCGTTTGGAGGGGTCTGTGCGAATGGAATCAGCGGATGGCGTAGAGGATCAGCAAGCCGATGATCATGCTGCCAAGACCGGCCACCCGCAACAGGCGGTCATCGATCTGGGAAATCATCAGCATGGTCTGGCGCAGTCCCCTGGGGTTGAGGAAGGGGAATATGCCTTCGATCACCAGCATCAGTCCGACGGCGGATATCAGGTCAGTCCACATGACGGCGGGCCATACGCAAAGGAACCTCTGGTCAGTTCAAGGTGCAAATCGCACGGAACAGCCCGCTATTGCGAAGATTCGCAACGCGGAAAGGCGAATTCCGGCGGCGGGATTGCGTTCCACGAATCGTTCAGAGGTTATGACCTGAATCCGTGAACTCATCGGGGCGCATGGCGCAAGCTCTTGATCCGCCTGGCCATATGAAAAATCTCACCAGACCGCAGGATATGGCTGCGATTTTCCATTACGCCATTCGAATCCATATCTTGCACTCTGCATCCCCTCTGAGCCCACGGATTCAGGTCTGAAAAACCGGGCGGCTCTACACCGCCCGGTCATTCACAGATTCGGCAGGAGTGGTCCGAGCGATCAGCTTCCGCCTCCAATCTTTTTGAAATACTGGAAGAAATCGCTATCTGGCTCGATCACCAGCAGATCGCTGCGATCCTTGAAGGTGTTCTTGTAGGCATTCAGGCTGCGGTAGAAAGCGTAGAACTCCGGGTCCTTGTTGTAGGCCTGCGCATAGATCTCTGCCGCCTTGGCATCGCCTTCACCACGGATCCGCTCGGAGTCACGGTCGGCCTCGGCCAGCATGATGTCCACCCTCTTGCGCGCCTCGGCGCGGATGATCTTGGCCTGCTCCTCGCCGCGGGAGCGGAAGGCCTTGGCCACCGTGGCCCGTTCCTTCTCCATGCGGCGGTAGACCGAATCGCTCACCTCGGCGGGCAGGTCGATGCGCTTGACCCGCACATCAATGACCTCCATACCGAACTCCTGGGCCTTGACATTGGCCGCGATGCGCATGCTCTCCATGATCTGGGCGCGTTCACCCGATATCACCTCCTTGATGGTGCGCTTGGAGATCTCGCCCCGCAGGCCGTCCTTGATGACCTGGGCCAGGCGCAGTTCCGCGCGCCGCTCGTCACCGCCGGTGGACTTGTAGAAGGCGGCCGCGTCACGGATACGCCACTTGACGAAGGAATCGACGATGACGTTCTTCTTCTCCACCGTGAGGAACCGCTCCGGCTCGGCGTCCATGGTCAGCAGACGGGCATCGAACTTGCGCACCTCATTGATGAAGGGGATCTTGAAATGCAGGCCGGGCGGGAAATCCGCCCGCTTGATCTTGCCCAACTGGAACAGCAGGGCCTTTTCGCGTTCGTTGACGGTGAACAGGGACATGGAGGCGATCACGGCCACCAGCGCGGCCAGCACACCGATCAGTTTCAGCTTGTTCATCGACGCACCTCCCGCCGCCGCAGATTGCGGCGCTTGCGTAGATCATCCCAGTTGCGCGCGGCTGCATCCGGATGTGTGATGGCAGCGTCGCCCGGAGTGGCCGCTTCGGGAGCACGGTGGCCATCCATGAGGCGGTCCAGTGGCAGATAGAGCAGATTGTTGCCCCCCTCCACATCCACCATCACCTTGCTGGTGTTGGCCAGCACCTGCTCCACCGCATCCAGGTACAGACGCTGGCGGGTGACCTCGGGTGACTTCTTGTATTCGGTCAGCAGCTGTTCGAAACGGCTGGCCTCGCCCTCGGCGCGGGCAATCACCGACTGGCGGTAACCCATGGCATCCTCCAGCCTGCTGCGGGCGTCACCACGGGCCTTGGGGATGATGTCGTTGGCATAGGCCTGGGCCTCGTTGATGAAGCGCTGTTCATCCTCGCGGGCCTTGATGGCATCCTCGAAGGCGTTCTGCACCTCTTCCGGCGGCTGCGCGTCCTGCATGTTGACCGAGGTGATGACCAGGCCGGTCTGATACTCATCGATGATCTGCTGAATCATTTCCCTGGCCTGGACGACGATATCGCCGCGTCCCTCGGTGAGCACGTAATCCATTTTGCTGCGGCCGATGATCTCACGCAGGGCGCTCTCGGTGGCCTGTTTCAGGGTAGGGTCCGGCGAACGTACGCGGAACAGGTAATCGGCCGCATCCTTCACCTTGTACTGCACCGCGATCTCCATCTCGATGATGTTCTCATCCTCGGTGAGCATGCGGGTCTTGTGGAGGATGGTGCGGATGCGGTCCACGTCCACGCGCACCACCTGTTCGATGGGACGCGGGAAACGGATATTCAGGCCGGGCTGGAGCGCCGTGACATAACGGCCGAAGCGCATCACCACGCCGCGCTCCGCCGGGTTGATGATATGGACCATGTCATACAGCAGCCACATCACCAGGGCCGCGCCGATCAGACCCGCGCCGCCCAAACCGGCCGCCTTGCCGCCACCGGTGGGGCCGGAGGAGGTCGGGCCGCCCTTGCCGCCCTTGCCGCCGCCAAACAAGCCACTGAGCTTTTCCTGCATCTTGCGCAGGGCCTCGTCCAGGTCAGGCGGCCCCTGCTCGCCTCCCTTGTTGCTCCAGGGGTCACGGTCGTTGTTGCCGCCACCCGGTGCGTTCCAGGGCATAGGTTACTCCCGAAAGTGCTGACCCGCGGTCGCGGGTAGAAAAAAAAATCAAGGAAATTGAATTCTAGCAGCCTGCCAGACTTAAGGAACCTCTGATTTAATCCTGGACGAAGCAGATTGTATCCCTCCGGTTCGAGTACAAGGCGGAGTTCGCAGCCAATAGCAGGCTATTGGCAAGAACTTCAACGCAGTAATCGGACCGGAGGGGTGCAAGATGCGAGTTCACGGATTGAATCAGAGGTTCCTTAAGGAAGCTCTGATCGATTCCGGACGCTCGCCTTGCGCCTGAAATCCGATACGCCCCGAATCGATCAAAGCTTCCCTTGGAGTCTGTCGGATTCAGGCTGAATCGGCTGCAAAAGCGGGACAGCGGCCTGATTTTCCCTGATTTTTCGTCACATGGTTCCCACCATGCTCCTCAAAATCATGAAAAATCATCCTCGCTGTCCCACTCTTTCGCTTCGATCCCCCTGAATCCGACAGACTCCTTGGGCGGAGAGAAAGCGGCTTCCACGGTAAACCAGCATGGACCGTCCTGTCACTCTTCTCCTCGTCAGGCCGCCGGACGCCGGGACAGCTTCAGGGCACCGCCCCGGTCCCTGCCCAGCGCTTCCAGGCTGTTCCTGGGCAACTGAATCTCGATGGACCAGCCGCCATCCTCGCCGACCCGCTCGGACAGTACGGCACCGTGTTCGAACAGGCGCGCGCGAAAGCGCCCCTCGCTGGGCAGCAGATGCAGCCAGCCGCGCACCAGGTTGCCGCCGAGGCGTTCGGCCAGGGCCTCCCGCAACAGATCCAGCCCTTCACCGTTGGCGGCCGACAGCCAGACCCGCCGCGGCAGACCATCGGCATCCCGGTCGATGCGTGGCGGCGTGTCGTCGAGCAGATCGATCTTGTTGAACACCTCCAACTGGGGCACCCCATCCCCGCCGATCGCATGCAACACGTCGTTGACATGGCCGATCTTGTCGCGCCGTTCCCCATCGCCGGCATCGATGACATGCAGCAGCAATTGCGCCTCACGGGTCTCCTGCAAGGTGGAATGGAAAGCGGCCACCAGTTCATGGGGCAGTTCACGGATGAAACCCACGGTATCAGCCAGGATCAGCCGCAGATCACCGGGCAGGTCCAGGCGTCGCAGGGTGGGATCAAGGGTGGCGAACAACTGGTCCGCCGCATACACCTCGCCGGAGGTGAGGGTGTTGAACAGGGTGGATTTGCCCGCATTGGTATAGCCCACCAGCGACACGGTGGGTATGTCGGCGCGGCGGCGCGCCTGGCGCCCGGTCTCGCGCCGCCGCCGCACCTTTTCCAGGCGCTGGCGCAAGGTCTTGATGCGCTGACCCAACAAGCGGCGGTCGGTCTCCAACTGGGTTTCACCGGGGCCGCGCAGGCCGATGCCACCCTTCTGCCGTTCCAGGTGGGTCCAGCCACGCACCAGGCGGGTGGACAAATGGCGCAACTGCGCCAGTTCCACCTGCAACCTGCCCTCGAAGGAATGGGCGCGCTGGGCGAATATATCGAGGATCAGGGTGGTACGGTCGAGCACCCGGCACCCCAGCAGGCGTTCCAGGTTGCGCTCCTGGGAGGGTGACAGGGGGTGATCGAACAGGGCCAGCCCGGCGCCCTCGGCCTGAACCGCCTGGCGCACCTCTTCGGCCTTGCCGCTGCCGATGAAGAAACGGGGATCGGGACGTTCGCGGGTGCCGGTGATGATGGCCACCGGTTCGGCCCCGGCGGATTTGGCCAGGGTCACGAACTCTTCGATTTCCGCCGCCTCGCCGGTTGCACCGAAGTCCAACCGGACCAGGACGGCGCGTTCGCCGCCACGGGGCCTGTCAAACAAACGCGGCCCCCTGGCAGGAACGGATTATTATTAACCCGGCGACCAAGTAGGTCGGATTCAGAGCTTCAGGCAGGTTCCCTGTCCAGGCGCGTGCCGCAGGCAAGGGTGGATTCCCTTGCCAAGGCGCGCAACACCGAGAGGGGGCCTGCCTGAAGCTCCTAACATGTTGATCTCTTATATGACAGGCCGTGCCGTGCGCGCCCGCGGACTGCGTTGTCGAAACTGGCTGTAGGAGTGCTACAGCGGCGTTTCGACGCCTTGCCGCGAACACGCACAGCACGGCTGAACCCGGCGGCCTACTTGGTCGCCGGGTTAATAGGTTGTGAAGGGAATCAATCAGCGTCGGACTCTTCATCGCCGTGGGAGATGCGCACCGCACGGGCGGGCACCACCGTGGAAATGGCGTGCTTGTAGATCATCTGGCTGGCATTG
The DNA here is from genome assembly GCA_964409585.1 of uncultured Chromatiales bacterium. Taxonomy (GTDB): domain Bacteria; phylum Pseudomonadota; class Gammaproteobacteria; order JACKNK01; family CAYPEH01; genus CAYPEH01. The sequence goes on from CAYPEH010000105.1 coordinate 7,665, forward strand.
TTCTTCAACAATACGACGAACTGGTCGAAGGATTCGACCTGTCCCTGCAGCTTGATTCCATTCACCAGATAGATGGATACGGGAATGCGCTCCTTGCGCAAGGCATTGAGAAAGGGTTCTTGTAAGGACTGCCCTTTGGCCATGGCTGTTACTCCTGGGTCTTATTGTCGTCGCCGAACGGCGTATCTCACGTGAATATCCCCACACCCCTTGGCATCCCTGTTTTGCAGGTGCGCGGGCGTAAACGGAGACTATAGCATATTTCATGGTTTTTCAGTGGGATATTGCCAGCCGTGCAACTCCGCTTCCAACTGCTGCAAAACCCGTTCCAGCAAATCGGGCCGCGTGGACTCATACCAGGCGGCCTGCCTCTCGCCCCGCAACCAGGTGAACTGGCGTTTCGCCAACTGCCGGGTGGCCGCAATGCCCGCTTCCACCATCTCCTCGAAACCGCGCCGGCCATCCAGATACTCCCACACCTGACGGTAGCCCACCGCGCGCATGGACGGCAGGTCCGGGTGCAGGTCCCCGCGTGCGCGCAGACGTTCCACCTCGCCGACGAATCCCTGCTCCAACATGAGACGGAACCGGAGGGCGATGCGTTCATGCAGGACCGCCCGATCACCAGGCGCCACCACCAGTTTGATGAAACGGTATGGCGGCGGTTCGGACCGCGCCCGCCGGAACAGCTCTGTCAGTGGTATGCCGGTGATTTCATACACTTCCAGGGCGCGCAAAATCCGTTGCGGGTCATTGGGATGGATGCGCCCGGCCGCCACCGGGTCCACCTCGAGCAACCGGCGGTGCAAGGCTGTGCTGCCCGCCTCCGCCAGCTCCGCCTCCAGGCGAGCGCGGATCGCGGCATCAGCCGAAGGCAGTTCGGCCATACCCTGCTGCAAGGCACGGAAATAGAGCATGGTCCCCCCCACCAACAGGGGGATGCGGCCGTGCCCGCCGATCTCCTCCATCTCCCGCAGGGCATCCTCCCGGAACCGTCCGGCGGAATAGGCCACGGCCGGATCGACCATATCGATCAACCGGTGCGGCGCGGCGGCCAGGATCTCCGACCCCGGCTTGGCGGTGCCGATATCCATGCCACGGTAGACCATGGCCGAATCGACACTGATGATCTCGCAGGGCAAGCGCTGCACCAGCTCCACCGCCAGATCGGTCTTGCCCGAGGCGGTGGGGCCCATCAGCAATATGGCCGGAGGTAAGCGGGACATGGATGGGGCAACGGACAAGAAAAACGGGGCCTTCCTGGGGAACCTGCCGGATTCAGGTTGAACCGGCTACAAAAGCGGACCCGGCAGTGTGCGCAGCCTTTGCCCATCCCACGGGCTGGCGGCGACACCCTTGCCGCATCACCATCAGGACCAGACTTCGGCCGGAACCTTGAGGCGCTCGACGGCCTCGCCACCCAGCAGGTGCTCCTCGACGATGGCGCCCACATCTTCCTTACGCACGCCGCCGTACATCACCCCCTCCGGATAGACCAGTACGCTGGGGCCGGTGCCGCAGGTACCCAGGCAGCCGGAGTTGCTGACGGCGAAGCGGCCCCAGAGCTGTTTCTCTTCGAACAGGCGCAGGAATTCGTTCATGATGTCGCCTGCCTGTTTTTCCATGCAGGAACCGCGGGGATGCCCCTGCGGGCGGGACTGGACACAGACGAACACATGCTTTTCAGGTTTGGCCATGGGATACCTCATGCTGGTTTGACAATGGATCTGGGCGGGTCGGTGCAGCCCAGGAAACGGCGGAGTTTACCCCAAACGGCACGGACCCGGCCCGCAGCATAACGGTGTGATTCGTGGCTGTTTTCTCCGCCGGGGCGCTGGAATGTTGGTCCGGGGATTGCCTATTGGGGGAAGGATGAAAATCAATGGTTTGCGGTAGCGTTGATACCCCACCTTCCCACGGCACTTATTCAGAACTTCCCCAGCCCCAATGTTGCACCCGGCCGCCGAAACAAATTGATAACTTGCTGATTTTATTTATATATCGTCGTATATGAGCAGGTAACGAAATGTAACTGGGTCCTGGCTGGGCGCGCCCTCGCACCGTTCTGGCCGCCCTCAGCCGGTACTTCCTTCCCCGCCAATGGCCTGGGCCATTGACTCGGTCGGAAATCCGCCTGAGAACGCCCAGCCCGGCACGATCATCGCGCCCCCCGGATGCAACATTG
>CAYPEH010000106.1:0-9665 GCA_964409585.1 uncultured Chromatiales bacterium
CGTTCTGGCCGCCCTCAGCCGGTATTTCCTTCCTCACCAATGGCTTGGGCCATTGGTTCAGTCGGAAATCCGCCTGAGAACGCCCAGCCCGGCACGATCATCGCGCCCCTGGGTGCAACATTGGGGTTCAAGACCGGCCGGGAATGACGGCCCTCAGCCCACGCCGTCACTCATCCTTGGGGCGTTTCTGATGCGGCAGGATCTTGTTGGCGAAGTAGTGATCCGCGTCGTCGATGTCCACCGGCTTTTCCTCGACGTCCACCAGCGGCAGTTCGTACTCGTTCCAGCCGCGCAGGCCGGTTTTGAGCGAGATGACGTTCTCGTAGCCCATCTGCTGCATGACGTGGGCCGCCAGGACCGTGCGGCTGCCTGAGCGGCACACCAGCACCACCGGCCGCTGGCGGGCCTTGACCAGTTCCGGTTCGGTCTCCTCGAAATCCCATTCGCAGGCGCTTTCCAGTATGCCCCGGGGCACATTGATGGAGTTGGCAATGTGCATGGTGTCGTATTCATAGGGTTCGCGGATGTCCACGATCAGGGCGTCCTCGTGTTCCTTCAGGAATTCCTCCAGATCCCAGGGGAACATCTCGTTGACGTCGGCGGCGGCCTCAGCGACCAAGTCGTTGAATCGTTTCATCGGTTGGTGACGTGGTTGTGATTATTGAGAGGGGCGCAATGGTAGCGGCTGATCCGTCGATAATCGATCCGGATCATCCGGATTTTCAGTCGTCTCCGCCCTGACAAATCTCACTCTGTACCGCCATCACGGCGGCCTCCACCCGCGAATGCACATTCAGCTTGCGCAATATGGCCTTTACGTGGAGTTTCACGGTGCCGTCGGAGATGCCCAGATTACGGGCAATGACCTTGTTGCTCTGGCCTTCGGCCAGGTGGCAGAGGATCTCCTGTTCGCGCGGTGTCAGGTCGGCGAACGGCGTGCTGTCATTGACCGGTCCGGTCTCGCCGTGCTGCACCACCTTGGCGAGTATGCCGGTCATCTCCGGGGCGATGACCGTCTGCCCCTTCATGATGTCTTCCAGCGCGGTGACCAGATCGTCCGGTTCGATGTCCTTGAGCAGATAGCCTTGGGCGCCGTTGCGCAGGGATTCCACCAGGTCACGTTCCTCGCCGCTGGTGGTGAGCATGACGACGGGCATTTCCAGTCCGGCGTCGCGCAGGCGGCGCAACACCTCCAGGCCGTTGGGTTCCGGCATGCGCAGATCCAGGAGAATGACGTCGGGTATCAGTTCGTGCGCCAGGTCCACGGCCTGATCGCCGTTGCCGACGGCGGCAACCACCTCGATGCCACGGTGTTGCAGCAGTTCCTGCAAACCGGTGCGGAACAGGGCGTGATCGTCGATGAGAAGGGTTTTCATGGTTGGGTCAGTGGAAATGAGTGTTGCGTGTGTACGGGGGCTGCAATCATAAACCTGAATCCGTGGATTCAGAGGGTATACAGAGCGCAAGACATGGATTCGATGGTGTAATGAAAAATCACAGCCATACCCGCCGGTCTGGTGAGATTTTTCCTATAGTCAGGCGGATCAAGAGCTTGTGCCATGTGCCCCGATGAACCCACGGATTCAGGTTAAGGCCAGCTGTCTCTGCGGATCCTGTCTCAGGTCGAAGTCCAACTGCATCCGCGTGCCTTCGCCGGGCTCGCTCTCGATGCGCAGCTCGCCGCCGATGCGGCGTGCGCGTTCCTTCATGATGTCCAGGCCGATGTGCTCGCCGGCGGGGCCGTGCATGACGGGCTCCTCCATCCCTACCCCGTCATCCTCCACCAGCACGCGGTAGACCCCGTCGTCACTGCATCGGAGCATGACCCGCACGGCCCGTGCCTGGGCGTGTTTGCGGATATTGGCCAGGGCTTCCTGCACGATGCGCACCACCTGCAATTCCACCGCGGCCGGCAACTGCGGGGACTGGCATTCCTTCTGGAAGAAGATGGTGATGTCGGTCTGGCGGCGGAAGCGGTCGATGACCTCCATCAGCGCGGGCAGCAGGCCCTTGTCGTCCATCGGCGCACGGAAGTGGCCGATCAGTTCGCGCAGTTCGATATAGGCCTCCTCGACGCTGTTGCGGATATGCAGCAGCTCACGGGGCGGATCACCGTCCAGGCGGGTCCTCAGCTTGTCCCCCAGCAGGTTCACCTGAAAGCGCAGGCTGGCCAGGGTCTGCGCCAGGGAGTCGTGGAGTTCACTGGCCAGGCGGGTGCGTTCCTCGATGATGGAGAGGCGCTTGGCCTCTTCATCCAGGCGTGCCGTATCGATGGCCATGCCCAGATGCTGGCCGATACTGGTGAGCAGTTCCATACGTTCCTCCTGGAACTGTGCGTCACTTTGTGGCACGAACAGGATGTAGTCCCCCAGGGTGCGTCCCTGATAGGACAGGGGTACCTCCACCCGTTCCTCGTCGCCCTGCCTGGCCGCCATCAGCGCGTCCCAGTCCTGTTCTCCCGCCGGAAGGGGCTCGAAGCCGAGGCTGTCCACCACGCGCATATGCCCGTCTCCCTCCTGAAGGCGAACCACGGCGGCCGAGGCATGCACCAGTTCCGCCAGGGTGTGGAGGAAGCAGGTGAGCAGTTCGTCCAGGTTGCGCGAGACGCTGATGCTGGCGGCCACGTCGTACAGGACCTGCAGGGAACGGGTCTTGCGGGCCAGGCTCTGGGTCTGCTGGGCGACGCGGCTTTCCATGTCGTGGGAGAGGATCATCAGTTCCTCGCTGAGGCCATTGATATCGCGCGCCAGCTTGGCGAAGCGGCCGGATTCGGGCACCGGCAGGCGGGCGGCCAGGTTGCCGCTGTGCATGCGGTGCGCCCAGTGGTGCAGGTGTTCCAGCGGTTCCACCAGTTGCTGCTGGACACGCTGCAGGATCAGGCCGACGAGGGCGCCACAGCCCAGCAGCAGCAACACCATCAGGAAGTAGAGTCGGTTGCCCCATTCCGGAACGCGCAGCATCAGCAGGCCACAGGCGGCAATGGCGACGAAGGCCAGGGCCAGGCCGGTCAGCGGTCCCAGCAGATCGGTCTGGGCCGCTTCCGATTCGCTGATGCGGTGGCCGTTCGGCAGTCGTCGCAACCACCGGTTGAACAGACGCTCCAGCGATCTTTTGCTGTTGGCTGCGGACATGGGAAAAACTGCGTGTGTGGGACGGGATCATTGTACCAGCCCCGCCACCGTCCCGGGCCGGCCGCTTAGGAACCTCTGAATCAGTCATGGAGTGATGAGGTCGTCGATGGGAATCGGTCAGTTCAAGGCGCGAATCGCAGCCAATAGTCCGCTATCGGGGAAGATTCGCAACGCGGAAATGGCCGATTCCGGCGGCGAGATTGCGCTTCATGACTGATTCAGAGGTTCTCTTACCCCGGCTTTGCCGGGTTAGTCCCTGATGCCAGGATACGATATACGCAGGGCACCAGCACCAGGCTGACCAGGGTGGAGAAACTCAGCCCGGCGACGATGGTGACTGCCAGCGGTTGCAGCATTTCCGCCCCATCGCCCAGTCCCAGGGCCAGCGGCAGCATGCCGGTGACCGTGGTCAGGGTGGTCATGAGGATGGGGCGCAGCCGCAGCCGGGCGGCCTCGCGGATGGCCGCCACCAGTTCCAGCCCGGCCTTGCGCTGCAGTTCGATGAATTCCACCAGAACGATGGCATTGTTGACGACGATGCCCGCCAGCATGATCAGGCCCAGCCACACCGGCATGGAAACGGGCATGCCGATCCGTTCCAGAACCAGGATCACGCCGATCACGGCGAATGGCACCGACAGCATGATGACGACGGGATTGCGCAGGGATTCGTATTGTACCGCCATGACCACGAACACCAGGAACAGGGCCAGGGCCAGCAGCACCCGCGTCAGTTGCCTGCCTTCCTTCAGGGTGTTGCCGGCGCCGCCGTCGTAGAGATGGTAGCCGTCCGGAAGGGGGAAATCCCGCAGGCGTTTCCAAACCTCTTCATTGACCTGGCCGAGAGTCGCATCGCCGGTGAGGCTGGCACTGATCTCCACCATGCGCCGTTGGTTGTCCCTGGCGATGGTGGCGGGGGCGGGAATCAGGCCGATGTCCGCCACTTCTCCCAGGCGCACCGGTTGCCCGTCCTTGCCGCGCAGGAGAATGTCCTCCAGGGCCTGCGGATCACCCACGTCCATGCGCGGCAGGCGCAGCCGCACGTCGAAGGCACGGTCGCCGTCCAGATAATCGGTGACCACCCGGCCCTCCAGGGCCATGCGCAGGGCGGTGCCGATGTCTTCCACGTTCAGGCCCAGGTCGGCGGCCCGTTCCCGGTCCACCCGAACCGCCAGTTCCTGGCGGCTCTCCTCCAGGGAATGTTCCAGGTTGCGCAGGCCCTGGATGTCGCGCAGCCGTTCCACCACGCCGTCCGCCAGCCGTTCCAGCTGTTCCAGCCGCGGGCCCTGAATGCGCACGCTGATGTCGTCGTCGCCATGGGACAGGCGTACGCCACGGATGCCACGGCTGCGGATGCGGACCTTGATGCCGGCCAGTTTCTTCCCGGCGATCTGTTTCTGTACCCGCCGGATCCATTCACCGGCGGAGACGCTGCGCTGGCTGCGTGGCACCAGTTGCACGTAGATGCCGGTGCGGTTGCTGGTCTTGCGCTCGGTGCGGCCGAAGATGAAGCCGCCGACGGTGGTGAACACGGTCTGGACCTCCGGCTGGGACTGGAGGATGTCCTCGATGACCTGCACCGCCGCATCCATTTCATCCAGGGTGATACCGGGATCCGCCGTGACGCTGACCGACACACGGCCCTCGTCCATATTGGGCAGGAACAGCTGTTTGCCGTGCAGGAACGGCGGCAGCACCCAGGCCAGGGCGGCGGCGAAGACCAGTGGCGCCATCCAGGGCGCCTTCAGCAGCAGGCCCACCAGGCCGCCATAGCCCCGTTTCAGCACTTCCATGACCCGGTCTACGCCACGGTGCAGCAGGCCGCCTGCGTGGTTGGGAATGCGCGCACCGAGGGCGGGCACCAGGGTCAGGGCTACCAGCATGGAAGCGGCGATGGCGGAGGAGATGGTGATGATCAGTTCGCGGAACAGCAGTCCGGCCAGCCCGGTGATGAAGAGAAAGGGCAACACCGCCGCCAGATTGGTGCTGGTGGAGGCGACGATGGCGCTCGTCACCTCGGTGGCGGCGATCCGGGCGGCGTCCCCGTTTCCCTGACGCTGGCGGCGCTGGATGTTCTCCAGCATGACAATGGTGGAGTCCACCAGCATGCCGATGCCCAAGGCCAGTCCGCCCAGGGTCATGATGTTGAGGGTCAGTCCACCGGCGTACATGAGGGCGAAGGTGACCATCACGGCGATGGGGATGGCGCTGCCGATGAGCAGTGTGCGGCGCAGATCGCCAAGGAACAGGTAGACCACCAGCATGGCCAGCAGGGCGCCGAATCCGGCCGCCTCGGTGGCGTTGCGCAGGGCGTTGCGTACATAGACCGACTGATCGGCGACGATGTGGATCTGGATGTCGTCGGGGATCAGGCCCTGGGCACGCAACCAGGCCATGCGCTCCTTCACCGCGTCCACCACCGCCACGGTGTTGGCGTGGGGTTGTTTCTGCACCGACAGCTTGATGCCCGGTATGCCATTCACACGCACCCGCAGGCGTTCCTCCCCGTGGCCGTCGATGACCTCGGCCACCTCCCCCAGGCGCACCGTGGAGGCGTTGCCGGAGCCCACCGCCAGGGGCAGGTCGGCGATCTCCGCCACCGAGCGGAAACGGCCGGCGGTACGGCCGCTGATCTCACGGCCGGTGGTGAGCAGCCGCCCGGCGGGTGAATCCACGTTGCCGTGTTTCAGGGCGGACTCCACGTCCGCGAGGCTCAGGCCCAGGGCGGCCAGGCGCTGCTGGTCGGGCAGCACCAGGATTTCGCGCACCAGACCGCCGCCCACCTCGGTGGAGGCCACGCCGGGCAGGTTGAGAAACCACTTGGCGAAGACGTAATCCACCCAGGCGCGCAATTCCACCGGGTCGCGCAGGGCGGAGCCGACCACATATTCCGCCACCGGGATCTGCGCGGGATCGCGCTTGTAGATGATGGGGGGCTCGATACTGTCGGGCAGGAAGCGCCGGGCGCGGTCGAGACGCGTGGATGCGTCGCGCAGGGCGACATCGATGTCCTTGCCGTACTCGAAGGACAGGTCCACGCGGCTGACACCCTCGGAGGTGAAGGACTGCACGCGGATGGCATCTTCGGTGATGGCCAGTTGTTCCTCCAATTGGCGTGTGACCCGGTCCTCCATCACCGTGGCCGGCACGCCCGGATCGAGAACGCGGATGCGTACATCCGGGTAGATGATGTGGGGCAGCAGATCCACCGGCAGACGCCAGAGGGAAAACAGGCCCAGTACGATCAGCGCGGTGGCGATGGCGGTGACACCGATGGGGTGCTGGATCGACCAGCGGGCCAGTCCGCCGGAGCGGTTCCGCAAGGACTCCTCGTGTTCCTGGGCGCGGTTCATTGGTGACGGCGGCTATCCAAGGAATCCTTGCCTGGACAGGCTCCCAGGGCGGCCATGACATAGACATCGTAGCGGGTGGTCTTGCCGACGATCCGGGTGTTCGGTTCGGGACCGTCCAGGCTTGGGGCCAGGCGTGGCCGTTTCACCACCACGCGCCTGCGCGCCACGTCCAGGGCGGCGGCCAGCAGGCGGGAAGCATCCTCGTCGTCCCCCACCAGTTGGCGGAAGATACGCATTTCCTTTTTCACCAGGGCGCTCTTGCTGCGGTGAGGGTACATGGGGTCCAAGTAGACCACATCGGGACGGGCGTCGTCCCCTGGCCCGGATTTCCCGCTGCCCGCCACAACGGACGGATCGGTGGCCGCGGTGGATGGGTGACGGGAAATCCGGGCCAGATTTTCCAGGTAGGGGAGCGCATCGGTGTGAATCAGCTCCATGTTGGCCACGATCGCCGCGGTTTCCGCCACCCCCGCTGCCCGCCGCAGGCCGTCTTCCAGCAGGCAGGCGATCACCGCCGAGCGTTCCAGCAGACGCACGCGGCAGCCCAGGCTGGCAAGGACGAAGGCATCACGTCCCAGTCCGGCGGTGGCATCGAGCACGCTGGGGATGGTGCCACCCTTCAGGCCGATGGCCCTGGCGATGGACTGGCCCTTGCCGCCGCCAAAGCGCCGCCGGTGGCCTGTCCGGCCGCCGACGAAATCGGCATGGACGGGGCCGGGGGCCTTGGGTCCGGTCTGCCGAAGTTCGAGACGCTCCGGCGTGACCACCAGCAACAGTGGGGAAACAGCATCGTCCATGGCGGTCAGGGGCAGCCGGAGCCGTCCGGCCAGTTCAGCCGCGCGTGGCTGAAGGTCGTCCGTAGTGGCGCATACGGCGATGAGGGGTGGGTTCATCGGCTGGGGTCGGCTGAAGGGTCCGGAGGATGAAGGGTAAAGGGTAAAGGGTAAAGGGAGAAAGGGTGGAACACCCTCCTGTTGGGGAGGATGTGGCAAAACCCTCCCGCCTGCCAGGCCATCGGTGCCACCTCGTTCCACTCCTGCATCGGTGGCAACAAGGCGCCGGTGCTTGCAGGATGCGGATTCCCGCCTGAAAATCGCCCGCTTCCATTCAACAACCGGGGGGATTCCGTATGCCGTCCTTCGACGTCGTATCCAACATCGATGACCATGAACTGACCAATGCCGTGGATCAGACCAACCGGGAGATCGGTAACCGGTTCGATTTCAAGGGCACCGACGCCAGGGTGGAAAAGGGTGACGGTATCCTGACCATGCATGCCCAGGCGGAATTCCAGTTGCGGCAGATCCAGGACATCCTCTATCAGCGGCTGAGCAAACGTGGCATCGACATCAAATGCATGGAACTGGGCGCCGTGGAAGAGGCCAACAACCGCGCTCGTCAGACCATTACGGTCAGGCAGGGCATCGACCGCGAGCTGGCGAAAAAGATCATCAAGATGATCAAGGACAGCAAACTCAAGGTGCAGGCCCAGGTGCAGGGGGAGCAGGTGCGGGTGAGCGGCAAGAAACGGGACGATCTGCAACGCATCATCAGCCTGCTGCGCGGTGCCGATCTGCCGCTTCCCTTGCAGTTCGAAAACTTCCGGGACTGAGGGACGATACCTGGAGCCCGGCGGGCTGATGCGCACATGGAGAATCTGGCTCTAGTCGTACTGTGTATTGCGGCCGGTCTGCTGTTACGGCGGGTGTCCGTGTTCGGGGACGCACCGCAGGTGCTGAACGCCTGGGTGATCTGGGTGGCGTTGCCGGCGGTCGTGCTCTATCACCTGCCGCGTCTTCACTTCGATGGCGGTCTGCTGGGTCTGGTTGCGGTGCCCTGGATCATGCTGGCCGTGATTGCCGGGGGGGTGCTTGGGCTGGGGCGCCTGTTCCGTTGGCCGCGCCCGACGGTGGGGGCCCTTTTGATGCTGGCCCCGCTAGGCAACACCTCGTTCCTGGGGATTCCCATGCTGCAAGCGCTGTTGGGTGGAGAGAGCATCCCCTATGCGCTGGTCTACGATCAGGCGGGGTCGTTTCTGGCCGTGGTGCTGTATCTCCCCTTTGTGGCGGCCTTTTATGCCGGCGAAGGGCCGTTCAGTTGGCATGGGGTGGTGCGCAGGATATTCACCTTCCCGCCGATGATCGCGGCCCTGGCCGTCTTTTTGACCTGGACCATGCCCAGGCCGGATTGGCTGCAATCGAGCCTGTTCCGGTTGTCGGAGACTTTGGTGCCGGTGGCCATGGTGGCGGTCGGGTTGCAGCTCGAATCCCGGTTGCCGCGGGGACTGGTCCAGCCGTTCGTCGCGGGGATGGTGCTGAAGATGGGAGTGTTGCCTCTGTTTGCGCTGTTGCTCATCCATTGGCTGGGGATGAGTGGCCTGCCGGCCCAGACCGCCTTGCTGGAAGCCGCCATGCCGACCATGATCACCGCCGGCATGGTGGCGGCCAGTCATGGCCTGCAACCCCGCCTGGCGGCAGCCATGGTGGGTTGGGGGGTGATTCTCTCCTTCGTTACCCTGCCGGGCTGGGCTCTGATTGCGCGGGGGTTCTGACAGCGTAATCCCACCGCGGCGGGGGTGTGCCGTTGGGGAACCTGTGAATCAGTACCAGGGGAAGGGGTGCAACCGCGTTCGCGTAAGCCATGGATTTTCATCCTTCCCCCAATAGACAATCCCCGGGAGGGGGCTCTGATCCAGTTGCCACGCGACTGGATCAGAGCTTCCTTAGAATTTCCGAATATACCCATAGGTTGATATGCCTCAAGGTAAACCCCACTATCCGACTGGATACTTGTCCCGAAACCTGGACCCGCTCCGTTCATGGTGGCGACCAAAGCCCATGACAATCGGATGAAGATGACTGCCTGTCGTCGGGAACGGCATTTCACCTCCCCATGCTGGTGGGCTTCAGCCGCTACCATGAATCAGGCGGGTGGAAAGCGATCCTGATAGAGGAGGGCCATCATGAAACGTATCTCCCACGTTGCTGCCGTTGCCGCTCTTACCGCCGCTGCCGCGATGACCCCGCTCAAGTCAGCCGATGCCTGGTGGGGCTGGGGCCCCTGGGACGATTGGGGCTGGGGCCCTTGGGACGGCTGGGGCTGGGGCGATGTCGGTTTCTCGTTCCACCTGGGCGGCTGGGGATCCGGATACCCGTACTGGGGCGGCCCGTGGGGCTATCCG
>CAYPEH010000107.1:0-9584 GCA_964409585.1 uncultured Chromatiales bacterium
CCAAAGAAGGCGCCGGGGTCAAATCCCGGTCCGCCAGGCCCACCGGGGCCGCCCGTGCCAAAACCAGGACCACCAGACTCCCCCGGACTACCTGGACCCTGACCGCCTGGACCCTGACCGCCTGGACCCTGACCGCCTGGACCCTGACCGCCGCCGGTCTGAGGCGCGGCTTGCGCCAGCAGCAACCCTTCCAGCTGCAGGCCTGAATTCAGAGGGGCTTCACTTCCCGATGCACCCCAAAAATCCGCGTTCTGGTCAAACCCGGTATTTCCAAGATCTTGTTGCTGCTCAGCCATCGCTTTCCCCCTTGCCCCGCCTGACGCCCGGTATCCCTGCCAAGCCATGTTTCACTACCATCCCAGGATATTCCTGGATCAATATAAGGTATAGCGCATTCTTCCCTGTCAGTTGACACGCCGCCGGCTCACACCGGCCCAAGGGGGGCGTGGCCAAGTCACTGCACCGTTTGCCTGCCGGCCTGTTCCGGAGATTCCCCGTCAAACAGATCCGGGGTCAGCTTCCCCATGCCATGAAGTACGTTATAGATGGCCAACGCATAATCCGCTTCCGCCGAAGAGGCGCTGCTGAGGGCGTTGTAAAAGTTGGTTTCACCGTTCAACACATCCAGGGCCGACCGCTTGCCCAGACGACGTTCTTTCCGCGCCAGATCCAGGAATTCCCCGGAGATATTGGCCTGGTTGCGCAGAAAATCCGCATTGGCGCGCGCGGTGATCATGCTCTGCCAACTGTTGCGGATCGCTTCTTCCACCAAGCGGCGGGCATCATCCAGACGCCCCATGGTGGCCCTGAGCTGGGCGCCCGCGGCCCGGTAGGCGGCGGAATCCGAGCCACCGGAAAACAGGGGATAAGTCAGCTGCACCATGACCTTGGTCTCTTCCTTGTCGCCCATCGTACCCGCATCGTTCTCCTTGTGTTTCGCCGAGCCCACCAGTTCCAGCTTGGGGAAGAAGGCGGCCCGCTTGGTGCGGACGGTCTGACGGGCGATCTGGGCATCGTAGTCACTGGCGCGCAGAATCAGACTGTTTTCCAGGGCCACTTTCACCGCCTCGTCGATATCCCTGGGCAGGGAAGCCAAGGGCAGCACGGGCCGCTTGAAGGTCTTCAGGTCTCCGAGGGGAATGTTGAAGACGGCACGGAACCGGTTGACCGCGTTCGCCAGGCTGCCTTCCGCCCGCACCCGGGTTGCCTGCGCCCCTGCCAGGGCCGACTTGGCCTGCAGCACATCGGTGCGCAGACCGGACCCCCGTTGCACGCGCGCCTCTTCCATGCCCGTCTGCCGCTTGATGTTCTGCTCGGAGCGGCTGGCATAGGCCAGGGTCTCGATGGCCCTGAGCAGATTCAGGTAGGCGGTAGCCGCCTCCAGGGTCAGATCCTGACGCGCCTTTTCCAAGGCGATCTCCGCCTTGGCATAGTTGCTCTCGGCAACGGCGATGGAAGAGGAAGTGGCGCCAAAATCCGAGATCAGTTGGGTCACCGAGAGGTCGATTTTGCTGCGGGCGATGCTGGTATCGTCATCGTAGGGCTTTACGGTGTGCTCCCAACCATGGTCGGCGGTCAAGTCCACCGAAGGGTACCAGCCTCCCTTGGCGCCACGCAGGCTGTCGGCGGCCGCCTCCAGGTCGGCCTTGGCCGCCAGGATTTTCGGATCCGATTTCAACAAGGCAGGCAACAATTCATCGAGAGGCTCGGCCACCACCGTCTGGGAAAGCCCCCCCATGCATGCTGCCAGCACCAGGACGGTTAGACGGGCCATGAAGCGCGGGCGGTATCCCCAACGAGAATCGGTCAACACGACATCTCTCCTGCTGTTGAAAGCGGATACCGCATGAGTAACACGGTTATTACGGATTACACAAGCTTTCCCGAGGCTTGCCCGAGCCCAGCTTTTCCGAACCCCGGTTCCGGTCAGTTCCTGGATTTGTCCACGATCTTCTTGATCCAGGGCATCATGGCCCGCAGTTTTTCACCCGTCTTCTCGATGGGGTGAGCGGCATTGAGGCGGCGGTAGGCGGTCATGGACGGATAACCGGCTGCGCCTTCCTGGATGAACCGCTTCGCGTATTCGCCGGTCTGGATGTCACGTAGGGCTTCTTTCATTGCCCAGCGGGATTCATCGTTGATGACCTTGGGACCGGTGACGTACTCACCATACTCCGCGTTGTTGGAGATGGAGTAGTTCATGTTGGCGATACCGCCCTCGTACATCAGATCGACGATCAGCTTGAGTTCGTGCAGGCACTCGAAATAGGCCATCTCGGGGGCATAACCGGCCTCCACCAGGGTCTCGAAACCGGCCTTGACCAGCTCCACCGCACCGCCACAGAGCACAGCCTGCTCGCCGAACAGATCGGTCTCGGTCTCATCCTTGAAGGTGGTTTCGATGATGCCGGTACGGCCGCCGCCGATGGCCGAAGCATAGGACAGGGCGATGTCCTTGGCGGTGCCGGTGGCGTCCTGAAACACGGCGATCAGATCGGGAATGCCACCGCCCTTGGTGAACTCGTTGCGTACGGTGTGTCCGGGGGCCTTGGGCGCGATCATGATCACGTTCAGGTCCTCACGCGGCACGATCTGATTGTAGTGAATGGAGAAACCGTGGGCGAAGGCCAGGGTGGCGCCGTCCTTCAGGTTCGGGGCCAGGGTGTCCTTGTACAGCTGGCCCTGGAACTCGTCAGGAGTCAGGACCATCACCAAATCCGCGCCGGCAACGGCATCGGCAACGTTCTTCACCGGCAGACCGGCCGCTTCGGCCTTGACGGCGGAGGCGGAACCCTCACGCAGGCCCACCACCACATTGACGCCAGAATCCTTGAGGTTCATGGCGTGGGCGTGACCCTGGGAACCGAAGCCAATAACGGCAACCTGCATGCCCTGGATGATGGAGAGGTCGCAGTCTTTGTCGTAGTAGATGTTGAGGCTCATGGATAGTTTCCTTCGTACCTTATTTCTAAATCAGTCATGGGACGCGGGGCGCCCCTCATGTTCTCAAGGAACCTCTGAACGAGTCCCGGGGGAAGGGGGTTTGGGGGAAGGGGCACACCCATGCTCCCCGCAAGCCATTGATTTGCATCCTTCCCCCAATAGACACCCCCCTGCAAGGGAGCTCTGGTCGGGGCGCGTAGCGACTCGATCAGAGGTTCCTCAAATCTTCAGCGCCTTCTCGCCACGGGCAATGCCGGACACGCCGGAACGCACCACCTCGATGACGTTCCTGTCTCCGACCGCCTGGATGAAGGAATCCAGCTTTCCGCTGGTGCCGGTGAGCTCCACCGTGTAGATGCTCTCGGTCACGTCGATGATGTTGCCACGGAAGATGTCGGCAAGGCGCTTGACTTCCTCGCGCAGGCTGCCGGCGGCCTTGACCTTGATGAGCATCAGCTCGCGTTCGATATGGGCATCGCCTTGCAGGTCCATCAGCTTGACCACGTCCACCAGCTTGTTCAGCTGCTTGGTGATCTGCTCGATGATCTGTTCGTTGCCACGGGTGACCAGGGTCATGCGCGACAGCGAAGGGTCTTCGGTGGGAGCCACGCTGAGTGACTCGATATTGTACCCTCGGGCGGAGAACAGGCCCGCCACGCGGGACAGGGCGCCGGATTCGTTTTCCATCAGGATGGAGATGATGTGTCTCATGTCGTTCGTATCCCCGGCCCCGCCGGCGGAACCGACGGAGACGCTACGCGGCGGGTTCAAACCAGGATCATTTCGTTCTGACCGGCACCGGCCGGCACCATCGGATAGACGTTCTCTTCGGGATCGGTGCGGAAATCCATGAACACCAGCCGGTCACGGATCTTCATGGCCTCCTCCAGGGCGGCGCGCACGTCCTCGGGCTTCTGGATGCACATGCCCACATGGCCGTAGGCCTCGGCCAGTTTGACGAAGTCCGGCTGAGCCTCCACATGCACCTGGGAATAACGCCCCTGGTAGAAGAACTCCTGCCACTGACGCACCATGCCCAGGTAGCCGTTGTTCAGGTTGATGACCTTGATCGGCAGGCCGTACTGCTTACAGGTGGCCAACTCCTGGATGTTCATCTGGATGGAACCGTCACCGGTGATGGTGGCGACGGTGGCATCCGGGTGCGCGAACTGCACCCCCATGGCCGCCGGCAGACCGAACCCCATGGTGCCAAGACCACCGGAATTGATCCAGCGGCGGGGCTGGTCGAATTTGTAGAACTGTGCGGCCCACATCTGATGCTGACCGACATCGGAGCAGATAAAGGCCTCGCCGTTGGTGACCTCATAGAGGGTCTCCACCACGAACTGGGGCTTGATCCGCTCGGAATTCCGGTCATAGCGCAGGCAATCCATGGAGCGCCATTCGTCGATCTGCCTCCACCACTCTTCCAGGGCTTCCTGATCCGGGCCTTTGTCCGCCTCCTTGATCAGTTTCGTCATCTGCCTGAGGACGTTGTCCACGTTACCGACGATGGGTACGTCCACGGCCACGTTCTTCGAAATGGAAGCCGGGTCGATATCCACGTGGATGATCTTGGCCGTGGGACAGAATTTCTCGATGTTGCCGGTCACGCGGTCATCGAAGCGCGCACCGATGGCGATCAGCACATCGCACTGGTGCATGGCCATATTGGCCTCGTAGGTGCCGTGCATGCCCAGCATGCCGACGAACTGGCGGTCGGTGGCCGGATAGCCACCCAGGCCCATGGAGGTATTGGTAATGGGGAAGTTGAGCAGACGGGTGAATTCGGTCAGCGACTGGGAGGCGTTTCCCAGCACCACGCCGCCGCCGGTATAGAGCATCGGCCGCTTGGCGCTGAGCATCAGATCCACCGCCTTCTTGATCTGTCCGCCATGGCCACGCACGGTGGGATTGTAGGATCGCATCCTCACCTTGTCCGGATAATGGAACACGGCACGGTCAGCCGTGACATCCTTGGGGATGTCCACCACCACCGGACCGGGGCGGCCGGTGGTGGCGATGTAGAAGGCCTTCTTCACGGTCTCGGCCAGATCGTCGACGCTCTTGACCAGGAAATTGTGTTTCACGCAGGGACGGGTGATGCCGACGGCATCCACCTCCTGGAAGGCGTCGTTGCCGATCAGGCTGGTGGGCACCTGGCCGGTGAACACCACCATGGGGATGGAATCCAGGTAGGCGGTGGCGATACCGGTGACCGCATTGGTGGCACCAGGACCGGAGGTGACGATGGCAACGCCGGGCTTGCCAGTGGAACGGGCGTAGCCGTCGGCGGCATGGGTGGCCGCCTGTTCATGCCGGGTCAATACGTGCAATACCTTGTCCTGCTTGTAGATTTCGTCATAGATGTGCAGGACTGCGCCACCAGGGTAACCGAAGATGTACTCGACACCTTCCTCCTGGAGGCAGCGGACAAAGATTTCCGCACCGGTAAGTTCCACGATTGCCTTCTCCAACAAAATCAACTGCTCGCAAGTCGGGGTTCCATAGTAAAAAACGCCCGTGGAAACACGGGCGCGGCTATTCAGGAATCCCGAGGGTAAGAAATCACTTATATTACTAAGCTGGCGTTCAGGTCAAGGCCGGTTCCCGGGCTGATTCCGGCGGGATTCCGAGGGTATCGCAGGTGGTTTCGGCCCGTTACACTCTGACATTGCCCCGGCCACCCAATAGGCCGGGGCAATAGCAACCTCCGGGTGCCTGCTTTGGCGGGAGAATCGGGAAGGCGGTGAGAATCCGCCACGTGCCCAACGCTGTGAAGGGGACCGTTCGGATAACATGCCACTGGCTCATGGCCGGGAAGGCATCCAACGGGATGAACCTGAGTCAGAAGACCGGCCCGGGGAATTGGACGAGGCCGGCCTGGTCAAGCCGGTCTGTATCACCTGAATCCGTAAGTGCATCGGGGCGCACGGCACAAGCTCTTGATCCGTCTGGCCATATGAAAAATTTCGCCAGACCGCCGGGTATGGCTGCGATTTTTCATTACGCCATTCAGATCAATATCTTGCAGTCTGCATCCCCTCTGGGCCCACGGATTCAGGTATTTTTCACTCAAGGGGAATACCGTGAAAAGCCAGACCCGAACCCTGCCCGACGATCAGAATTTCACCGACGAAGAACGGCGCGCCGTCTACCGCAGCATTTACACCCGGCGCGATGTCCGTGGTCAGTTTCTGCCCGACCCCATCCCGGACGAAGTACTCAGCCGGGTACTGACCGCCGCCCACCATGCTCCGTCCGTGGGTTTCATGCAGCCGTGGAATTTTCTGCTGATCCGT
This sequence comes from uncultured Chromatiales bacterium, assembly GCA_964409585.1. GTDB lineage: Bacteria > Pseudomonadota > Gammaproteobacteria > JACKNK01 > CAYPEH01 > CAYPEH01. The sequence continues at coordinate 6,246 of CAYPEH010000107.1, forward strand.
TCCGAACAGACCAAGCGGCGCATCCATCAGCTGTTCAGTCACGCCAACGACGAGGCGGCTGCGATGTTCTCCGGCGAACGGCGGGAGTTCTACAGCCGCCTCAAGCTGGAGGGCATCCTGGAAGCACCGATCAACCTCTGCATCACCTGTGACCGGGAGCGCGCCGGACCGGTGGTCATCGGCCGCACTCACATCAAGACCATGGATCTGTACAGCAGCGTCTGTGCCGTGCAGAACCTGTGGCTGGCCGCCCGCGCGGAAGGACTCGGGGTTGGCTGGGTAAGCATCTTCCACGAAAAGGAGCTGAAGAAAGTGCTGGGCATCCCCAGGCACATTGTGCCCGTCGCCTATCTGTGCCTGGGTTATGTGGAATACTTCCATGAACGCCCTGAGCTGGAAAAGGCTGGCTGGCGGAAGCGACTGCCTCTGGAGGAACTGCTGTATTACGATGAATGGGGCCGGCGGAAGACGGAGGACGAGGGCCTCGAACGCAACATCCGCCACGCGGCGCGGCAAGCCGGCCGATTCTCCTGACACCCCCCACCCGTCGGCGGAAGGCGGTAAGGCACGGTTCACGCGCCGCCGGGTTAACCGGACCCCCTCCCCCGGCCCCTCCCCCGCGAGCGCGGGGGAGGGGGGAGTATGTTCCGCCGGCCTCTTCCACCATCTTCCCCTCCCCCGCGAGCGCGGGGGAGGGGGTGAGCAATCAGGCCCCATTGCCGCAGGCTGGCAGCCTGTCGGACTGAGGATGAAGCGGCTGCAAATGCGGGAGAGCGGTCCATTTTTCCCTGATTTTTCGTTGCGTAGCCCCACTATGCGCCTCAAAATCATGAAAAACTGGCCTCGCTCTCCCACATTTTCGCTTCGCTTCCCCCCAGTCCGACAGGCTGCTGGAACCAGAAATAGAAAGCCCCTCACCCTGAGGGAGAGGGGGTGGGGAGAGGGGTGCGGTTCTTTCACGCTAATAAATTTCAACAACCGGCCAGGAGGTCACGACCATGCCCATGCTGAACATACGCACCAATGTATCCATCGATACCGACACGGCCCGCGAACTGGCCCTATGGGCCTCGGCCCGGCTGGCATCCGCACTGGGTAAACCGGAAGGCTATGTCATGGTGGCGGTGGAACCGGGCGTGACCATGTCCTTCGCCGGCAGCCCCGATCCCACCGCCTATCTGGAGCTGAAAAGCATCGGGCTGGCGGAATCGCAGACCGCAGACCTGTCGCAAATGCTGTGCGCCATGATGCAGGAGAAACTGGGTGTCCCCCAGGATCGCACCTACATCGAATTCGCCGATGCGCCGAGAAAAATGTTCGGCTGGAACGGCGGGACGTTCTGACCCCGTTTCCGCAATGAACGGCCGGCCGGTATACTGCGCGCCACGTTTCCATTCTTTCCCCGGACGACCATGCGTGTATCCCAGTTTCCCTTTTCCACCCTGAAGGAAACCCCGGCCGACGCCGAGGTGATCAGCCACAAGCTCATGCTGCGCGCCGGCATGATCCGCAAACTGGCCGCCGGCCTCTATACCTGGTTGCCGCTGGGCCTGAAAGTGTTGCGCAAAGTGGAAGCCGTGGTGCGCGAGGAAATGGACCGGGCCGGCGCACGCGAGTTGCTGATGCCCTCCATCCAGCCAGCGGAACTGTGGCAGGAATCAGGCCGCTGGGAACAGTACGGGCCGGAACTGCTGCGCATCCAGGACCGCCATGGGCGCGATTTCTGCTATGGCCCCACCCACGAGGAGATCATCACCGCCCTGATCCGCGACGAGATCAGGAGCTATAAACAACTGCCGGCCAACTACTACCAGATCCAGACCAAGTTCCGCGACGAGATCCGCCCGCGCTTCGGGGTCATGCGCGCGCGGGAATTCCTGATGAAGGATGCCTATTCCTTCCACCTCGACCAGGAATCCCTCGACGAGACCTATCGGCTGATGTTCGATACCTATTCGCGCATCTTCTCCCGCCTGGGTCTGAACTTCCGCGCCGTTGCGGCCGACTCCGGCTCCATCGGCGGCGCCCTGTCCCATGAATTCCACGTCCTGGCCGAATCCGGCGAGGACGCCATCGCCTTCTCCGACCAAAGCGACTACGCCGCCAACATCGAGATGGCCGAGGCCGTGGCCCCGGCCCATGAGCGCCCCGCCCCCAGCCGCGAGATGAAACTGGTGGACACCCCCAACGCCAGGACCATCGCCGAGCTGGTGGAACAGTTCGGCCAACCCATCGAGAAGACAGTCAAGACCCTGATCGTCGAGGCCGCCGAGGATAGCGGGGCGGATTTCATCGCCCTGCTGGTACGCGGCGATCACGAACTCAATGAGGTCAAGGCGGAGAAACTGCCGGAGGTGGCCAGCCCACTGCGTTTCGCCACGGAAGAGGAAATCCGCTCCGTCGTCGGCGCCGGTCCCGGTTCCCTGGGCCCGGTCAATTTGCCCCTGCCGGTCATCGCCGACCGCAGCGTGGCGGTGATGAGCGACTTCTCCGCCGGGGCCAATATCGACGGCAAACACTATTTCGGCATCAACTGGAAGCGCGACGTGGCCCTGCCCCAGATCGCCGATCTGCGTAACGTGCAGGAAGGTGATCCCAGCCCCGACGGCAAAGGCAGGCTGTCCATCGTACGCGGCATCGAAGTGGGCCATGTATTCCAGCTCGGCACCAAGTATTCCGAGGCGATGAAGGCACAGGTACTGGACGAGGACGGCAAGGCGCGCACCATGCTCATGGGCTGCTACGGTATCGGCGTATCGCGCGTGGTGGCCGCCGCCATCGAACAGAACCATGACGATCGCGGCATCGTCTGGCCGGAGCCCATCGCTCCTTTCCAGATCTCCCTCATTCCCATGAACATGCACAAGTCCCAGCGCCTGCGCGAAGCGGTGGAAAAACTCTATGGCGACATGCTGGAAGCCGGCCTGGACGTGTTGCTGGACGACCGCAATGCCCGCCCCGGCGTCATGTTCGCCGATCACGAACTGATCGGCGTGCCCCACCGGGTGGTGTTCGGCGAACGCGGACTGGACCAGGGCCTGGTGGAATACAAGGGGCGCCGGGACGAGGCCAGCCAGAACATCCCATTGGCGGAGATCGTCTCTTTCCTCAAGGAGAAACTGGCTTAAGAACCTCTGATTGAATCTGGCGCGAGCGAATTGGTGCGGAAAATCGTCCAGTTCAAGGCACGAATCGCACGTAATAGCCAGCTATTGCAAAGATTCGTAACGCCGAAAGGGCGGTTTGACGCGCCAAGGCGCCGTCACGATTCGATCAGAGACTTCATTATTAACCCGGCGACATAATAGATCGTGTTCAGAGCCTCAGGCATCTTCCCTA
>CAYPEH010000108.1:0-9513 GCA_964409585.1 uncultured Chromatiales bacterium
GTTGCGCGCCTTGCCAAGGGAACCACCATTGCCTGCGGCGCGCGCCTTGACAGGGAAGATGCCCGAGGCTCTGAACACGACCTATTATGTTGCCGGGTTAATAATCTCGCCGAATATCTGTCCCGGACCCAGTTCACCGATACCGGGGCGTACCGAGCGTCCCTGCTCCAGGCTCACACTGCCGATGACGCTGACGCGGCCGGATTCGATGACATACACATCCCGGCTGTCATCACCCTCGCGCACCACCACATCGCCCGCCTGGCAGCCGACGCGGCGCCAGCATTCATCCTCGGGGAAATCCGGATGTCCCAGCAGCTCCTCCATGACCTTTTCCACGTCCGTCATGGCCGGATGCCCGTGGCCACGAACACCCCCACGAAACCCCAGGCATCCCCGGCCTCCGCGAGCGAATAGATGTTCTCCAGTTCCCGACGTGCCTCGGCCGCCTGCTCCTTCGGCACCTGCTCACGCTTGAAACCGGTGGTGATATCGAGAAAGTTGCGCATGCCGATCTGCCGCGACGTGACGGTGATCACGGTCTCATCCACATGGGTGAAGCCGCTGTTCTGCAACAGGTGGCCCAGTTTTCGGCCGACCCGGCGGTCACCGCCATAGGCATTCTGCCCCTCGGCGGCACGCCGGGTGAAGGAACGGAAGCCCTCCGGCTCCGGATAGATGCTCAGCCAGTCATCATCGATATCCAGAACGCACAATTTCCCACCGGGCTTCAGCAGGGGCAGCACCTGCTCCAGCGCCTTTTGCGGTTCCGCCAGGTGCTGGAAGAGAAAGCGCGCATAGATGAAATCGTAGTGCCCGTGGGGTTCGTCCAGGGCATAGACGTCCCCCTGGCGGAAACGGACATTTTCCACTCCCTCGGCCGCGGCGAAGGCCTGCGCCTCATCCAGCAGGGTCTCGTTCAGGTCGATACCGGTCACCATGCCCGGCGCGGCCATGCGCGCCAGCAGGCCGGTGACGATGCCAGGACCACAGGCCAGGTCCATCACCGTCATGCCCTCACGCAGGCCCACCCGTTGCAGGATGGAGCGCTCCAGTTCCGCGGCGATGGCGGCCTGGCGCTTGAGCCGTTCCAACTCGCCCTGGTTCTCCTCGAATCCACCGAAGTCATAGGAACCGGCATGTTCATTGGCCATATCGATCAGTCCTCATTGCTGTCTTCAAGGGCGTCCATCCAGTTGCGGGTGCTCTGACGCAACCGCTGGGCCAGGATCAGGGACAAATTCAGCAGCACCCGGGCGGTGATGTCGGGCATCTTGCGCAGGGCGCGTTTCAGGAATGCCTGGGTGAGGATCAATACCTGCATGTCGGTACTGGCCACCACATCGGCACTGCGTGGCCGGTGGGAAACGAAGGCGATCTCTCCGATGATCTGGCCGACTCCCAATACCGCCAGCGAATGGGAGCGGCCACCGCTCCGGCCGATCACCTCGGCCACCCCGGACAGGATGACGAACATCTCGTCACCCACGTCACCGGTCCGGATCAGGGTGTCCCCGGCCTTCAGGTGCAGTACCGTGCCGGTGTCGAGGAAACGGCGCGCCTCGTCCTCATCCAGCCCGTCGAGCAGGGGAATGCCTTGCACCGGGGCGGCATGCAGCCGTTCGGACAGGATCGACCAGAATTCATCCGCCGTGACCAGGCGCTTGTTGACATGCCCGCCGACGTGCTGGAACTCGGCGGCAAACCACCTGGCGGTCTCATCCGAATTCTCCATCCGGCGTGCCAGGCGGAGAAATGGACTGCGCACCCTCCTGAGATGTGCCACATCCTCCGCCACCAGGACCATCGGCACGTGATAGCCGGCATCCTCGTCCATGAAGCCATCACCGAAACGCTGATAGCCAAGCTGTTCGTAGAATTCCACCAACGCGGGCGAACAGTTGCAAAAATCGAACTGCACGCCCCGTTTCCGCGCCAATTCATAGATCGCCACCAGCAATCCGCCCAGCGCCGTGGAACCACGCCAGGCCCTGGCCACCATCAGGCGTGAACTCATGGACAGACTGGCGGCGGGAAAGCGGGAAAAGCGCGACAGTTGATAGATGCGCCGCCAGTATTCGGGGAACTCCCGGTCACTGGCCTGATTGAGCCGCAGGGTGGCAATCACCTCGCCATCGGCCTGCGCATAGAGCAACACCGCCCAATCGTCGAGAGCGTCGTACAACTCGCGCCGTTCATGGTCCGCATAACCGGGGCGCTTGCCCATTTCATCCACGTAGACCTGATAGCGGAAGCGGTAGATGCGCCTGCGCTCCTCCTCGGTACAGGCCTGGCGGACCTCGACATGGGGCTTTTTTTCGTCTGTCATGGCCGACCCGTCATCACAATGTATAGAGGGGAGTTCTACCACAACCCCGGGGCAATCTCAGGCATTCGCCGGCCTGATGCACCGGCCTGCGTTCAACAGCCTGTCGGACTCGGGAAGAAGCGGCTGCAAAAGCAGGAAAGCGGCCCATTTCCCCGCTGTCTTTCGTTACATGGTGTACGCCATCATGCTCCTCACAACAGCGAAACACTTGTCTCGCTCTCCCACTTTTTCGCTTCGCTTCACCTGAGTCCGACAGGCTGTTAAGGTCAGGCGGTGGCACCGACACCGGCGTCATGATCTCCAGCCAGTACCATGTGGAAAAACCGTTCCCCCCGCCTGATCCTCAGCCTGCTGCTGACCCTGTTGTTCCTGGTGCTGCCGGACCACGGCCCCTTGGGCGTCTTCCTCAACCGGCTGGAGGCGGTGGCCTATGACCTGCGCCTGCGAGCCACCCTGCCAGGTGACGTGGATACCCGCCTGGTGATCGTCGATATCGACGAACGCAGCCTGCGCGAACAGGGCCGCTGGCCGTGGAACCGCAAGACCATGGCCAGGCTGCTGAACCAGTTGTTCGACCGCTACAACGTCAGCCTGGTCGGTTTCGACGTGGTATTCGCCGAAGAGGACCGGAGTTCCGGCCTGGACACCCTGGAACGGCTGCGCGACGGCCCTCTGAAGGACGATCCGGCATTCCGTGCGACCCTGGAATCGATTCGCCCCACGCTGGAATACGACCGCCTGATGGCCGAGGCCCTGCGCGACCGGCTGGTGGTACTGGGTTACACGGCCGGCAACCGCGAAGGGGTCAGCGGCGCCCTCCCGGAACCGGTCATCGGCGCCGACGCCCTCAAAGGCATGGCAATCCCATTCCCGCGGCCAAAGGGTTTCAACGGCAACCTCCCCGCCCTGCAACAGGCCGCCGGCAACGGTGGTTTCTTCGACAACCCACTGGTGGACGAAGACGGGGTATACCGCCGTTCCGCGCTGTTCTACCAATACCAGGGAGCGCTCTACGAATCCCTCGCGTTGGCCATGGCCCGCACCCTGCTGGGCCATCCACCGGTGCGGCTGGAGGTGGAGACCACCGAGGTGGCGGACGGCATCGAACTGGGCCTGGAATGGGTGCACATCGGCAACCAACGTATCCCGGTGAACGAGCAGGGCGGCGCCCTGGTCCCCTACCGCAGCCGTGCCCACGGCTTCCCCTATGTATCGGCAACCGACGTGCTCGAAGGTCGCGCGGACGAGGACATCCTGGCCGGTTCCATGATCCTGGTGGGCAGCACCGCCCCCGGCCTGATGGACCAGCGCGCCACACCGGTGCAGAACATCTTTCCCGGCGTGGAGATCCACGCCAATCTGGTCATGGGCATCCTCGACCAGACCATCAAACAACGCCCCGCCTTTACCCAGGGGGCCGAATTCCTGGCCCTGCTGACCCTGGGCCTGATCATCAGCCTGCTGTTTCCCTTCCTCAGTCCGCTGAACACCATCGCCGCCACCCTGTTGCTGCTGGGCCTGACCACGGCCATCAATCTCTATGCCTGGGAGCAGAATCTGGTGCTGCCACTGGCCAGGCAACTGTTGCTGATCGTGGTGCTGTTCATGCTCCACGTGGCCTACGGTTACTTCGTCGAGGCCCGCGCCAAACGCCGCCTGGGACGCCAGTTCGGTCAATACGTACCGCCGGAGATCGTCGATGAGATGAGCCGCACCGGCGGCGACTTCGCCCTCGGCGGCGAGGCCCGCGAGATGAGCGTGCTGTTCAGTGACGTGCGCGGCTTCACCTCCATCTCCGAGGGGCTGGACCCGCAGGAACTCACCCATCTGATGAATGCCTTCCTCACCCCCATCACCGAGGTGATCCACCAGCGACGCGGCACGATCGACAAATACATGGGCGACGCGGTAATGGCCTTCTGGGGCGCACCGCTGAACGATCCGCAGCACGCCGCCCACGCCGTCCACGCCGCCTTGGAGATGCACCGGCGGCTGGAGCAGGTCAACGACGGGTTCGAGCGCCGCGGCTGGCCACGACTGCAAATCGGTGTCGGCATCAACACCGGCGAGATGAACGTGGGCAACATGGGCTCGGAGTTCCGCATGGCCTACACGGTCATGGGCGATGCGGTGAACCTGGCCTCGCGCCTGGAGGGACTCACCAAGCAATACGGCGTCGGCATCATCGTCAGCGAATCCACCCGCCGGGCCGTGGACGATGTGGAATTCCGCGAACTGGACCGGGTCCGGGTGAAGGGGAAGGAAGAGCCGGTGGCCATCTTCCAGCCATTGGCGGAAGACGACCCGGCCCGCGCCAGCCTGTTCCGGTACCGCACCGCCCTGGACGCCTACCGCCGGCAACACTGGCGGGAGGCCAGGGAGGTATTCACCGCCCTGGCGCGGGAAGAACCGGACTGCCTGTTGTACAGCGTGTACCTGCAACGCATCAAGGCATTGGAAAAGGACCCGCCAGGCGACGGCTGGGACGCGGTATTCGTGCACACCACGAAGTAGGAGTCTGTCGGACTCAGGCTGGATCGGCTGCAAAAGCGGGACAGCGGTCTGATTTTCCCTGATTTTTCGTCACATGGTTCCCACCATGCTCCTCAAAATCATGAAAAATCATCCTCGCTGTCCCACTTTTTCGCTACGATCCCCCCGAGTCCGACAGGCTCCTGGCCCAATCAGGCCGCCAGTTCACGGACGCCCGCAACCCGTGCCTCAAGGATACGCCGGTACTCGTCAGGGTCCCTGGCCTGTACCAGCGGACCGGTACGCCCCGCCTCCTGCTCCAACAGGCGCGACAACCAGAAGCGCAGTGCCGCCGCGCGCAGCATCACCGGCCAGTGCCCCGATTCCTCACGGCTGAACGGGCGCTCCCGCCCATAGGCCGCCAGCAGGGCGGACAGGCGCCCCTGATCCAGCCGCCCGTCTTCCCGGCTGCACCAGTCGTTGGCCACCACCGCCAGGTCGTACAGCAAGGCGCCATGGCAGGCATCGTGGAAATCGAGCAGGCCACTGAGCCGGTCCCCTTCGAACAGGGCATTGTCACGAAACAGGTCGGTATGGATCGCACCGCATGGCAGCCCCCGCGCTGGATGTCTGGCCTGGAAATCGATCTCGGCATCCAGCAGCGCCCTGCCGGAAGCATCCAGCGCCGCACTCACCCGTGCCGCTGCCCGTTTCCACCAATGGAGCCCCCGGTCGTGTTCGCGCCGCGGGCCGAAGCCCCTCCCGGCCCGGTGCATGCGTCCGAGTGCAGTGCCAATGGCCGCGCAATGAGCCCTGCCGGGGCGGTGGATGCTGTTTCCCGGCATACGGACCGCCAGGATCGCCGGACGCCCACCGAGACAGCCCAGAACCTTTCCGTCCCTGTCCTGCAACAATTCCGGGCAGGGCACACCCTGCGCGGCCAGATGCCGCATCAAGGCGACGAAATAGTCCAGTTCGTCCGGACGCCGACGCTCGATCAGGGTCAGCACATAGGCGCCGGTGTCGGTATCGATCCGGTAGTTGCTGTTCTCGATACCATCGGCGATACCTTCGCAATGCAAAAGCCGTCCGAGCCGGTAGCGCCACAGCAGATCCTGCAGGTCGCTGGAATCGACGGTGGTGTAAACAGCCATTGGCATCCACGGCGGGAAACCCGCCGCCGCACAGGCATTACCAGTTGATCAGTACCCAGTGGGGAATGGGACCGGGCTGCAACGCATGGCGCTGGGTCTCCAGCGAACCGTCACCGTCACTGTCCATCAAGTAGTAAGGCTTGCCCACCAGGGGGGTCACCTTGACCATGTACAACTGACCGTTGACGCGATACTCGGTCACGGTCTCGTGCTCACGGCGGATGATGGTGACCTCCGGCTCCACCGCATCCTCCGGCAGGCTCTCCGGCATGGGTGGAGGCGGCGGCACCGGTGCCTCTTCCATGACCTCCTGGGCCAGGAGCGGAGCGGCGGCCAATACCAGGCCGACTCCCAACAAAGCCCCATTCAGAGCGGCAAAACGCATAGTTCGTGTCCCATCGTCGTTACAGGTCTGGCGGGGTCTCTCTTCCCCCGCCGGGAAATCCGAAACTCCGTCTCTCATTGGTAAAAATAGCATCTTCCACGCCCCAGGGTTTGTCCAGCCGCTTCAGCAAATACAAATCCTTCCCGTTACACCGGTTTTTTCAGCCGCGCACGGATGTGGCGGCACTCGCGTCGCGGCAAACCCGGGCGATTCGTTCATGCCATACTACCGGCTCCCGGTCCCCGGTTGGAAAACGCCATCCCGACAGGCTTCCCCATGTCCGACAACACGCAAAAACCACTGATCTTGGTGGACGGCTCTTCCTATCTGTACCGAGCCTTCCATGCGCTGCCCAACCTGAGCGCCCCCGACGGCACCCCGACCGGTGCCATGTACGGTGTGATCAATATGCTGCGGCGCCTGCTGGAGGAACACCAGCCGGACCTCCTGGGGGTGGTCTTCGACGCCAAGGGTAAATCCTTCCGCCATGAGCTGTATCCGCAGTACAAGGCCAACCGCCCACCCATGCCGGATGAGCTGCGGGTGCAGATCGAGCCCCTGCACGAACTGGTACGCGCCCTTGGCCTGCCGTTGCTCTCGGTAGAGGGGGTGGAGGCGGACGATGTCATCGGCACCCTGGCCCGGCAGGCATCCGAGGCCGGGCGCGATGTGATCATCTCCACCGGCGACAAGGACATGGCGCAACTGGTGAACCAGCATGTCATCCTCATGGACACGATGAAGAACACGCTCACCGACCGGGACGGCGTGGTGGAGAAATTCGGCGTGCCACCGGAGCGCATCGTCGATTTTCTCACCCTGGTGGGCGACAGCTCGGACAACATCCCCGGCGTACCCAAGGTGGGCCCCAAAACCGCCGCCAAGTGGCTCAATGAATATGGTTCCCTGGACGAACTCATCGCCCACGCCGATGAGATCAAGGGCAAGGCGGGCGAGAATCTGCGTGCCTGCCTCGGCCAGTTCGAACTGACCCGCAAGCTGGCAACCATCGACTGCCAGCTGGACCTGGGGCTGGACATCGATGACCTGGCGGTGGGCGCCCCGGACCTGGACCTCCTGCGCGAGGGCTATGCCCGTTTCGGCTTTTCCAGCCTGCTGGCGCAGCTGGACCCTGGCGGAGATACAGACTCCGCTGAATCGGGCGGTGGCGACTGGCAGACGGTGACGGACGGCGCCGCCCTCGATACCTGGATGGAAAGGCTGGAGGCGGCGGACCTCATCGCCTTCGATACCGAGACCACCAGCCTGGACTACATGCGGGCTCGCATCGTCGGCGTCTCCTTCGCCGTGGAACCCGGTCAGGCGGCCTATGTTCCACTGGCCCACGAGTATGCCGGAGCGCCCGAGCAACTGGACCGGGACGAGGTTCTTGCCCGCCTCAGACCCTTGCTGGAGGATCCAAACAAGGGGAAGGTCGGCCAGAACCTGAAATACGACATGAGCGTATTGGCCAACCACGGCATCGAACTGCGCGGCATCGCCCACGACACCATGCTGGAATCCTACGTGCTGGACAGCACCGCCGGCCGTCACGACCTGGATTCCCTCGCCCAGCGGGTACTGGGCCACGAGACCATCCATTACGAGGACATCGCCGGCAAGGGTGCCAAGCAGATCCCCTTCCAGCAGGTACCGCTGGAGACTGCCGGCCCCTATGCCGCCGAGGATGCCGACATCGCCCTGCGCCTGCACCGCTCCCTGTGGCCCAGGCTGGAGGCGGAACCGGTGCTGAAGCGCCTCTACCAGGAAGTGGAACTGCCATTGTTGCCGGTGCTCTCGCGCCTGGAGCGCACCGGTGTGCTGGTGGACGCCGACATGCTGGCCGCCCACAGCGAGGAACTGACCCGCCGCCTGGCGGAACTGGAGATGCAGGCCCACGATGCCGCCGGGCAGAGTTTCAACCTGGGCTCGCCCAAGCAGCTGGCCGAGATCCTGTTCGACAAGCTGCAACTGCCGGTGATCCGGAAAACACCCAAGGGGGCGCCGTCCACCGCCGAGGAGGTATTGCAGGAACTGGCTCTGGACTATCCCCTGCCCAGGCTGGTGCTGGAATACCGCAGTCTATCCAAGCTCAAGTCCACCTACACCGACAAACTGCCGGCGCAGATCAATCCGCGCACCGGGCGGGTGCACACCTCCTATCATCAGGCGGTGGCCGCCACCGGGCGCTTGAGTTCGTCCGATCCCAACCTGCAGAACATCCCCATCCGCACCGAGGAGGGCCGGCGAATCCGCCGCGCCTTCGTCGCCCCACCGGGACAGAAGATCCTCGCGGCGGACTATTCCCAGATCGAACTGCGCATCATGGCCCATCTGTCCGCCGACGAGGGCCTGCTGAGGGCCTTTGCCGATGGTCAGGACATCCACCGCGCCACCGCCGCGGAGGTGTTCGGCGTCCCCCCGGAACAGATCAGCGGCGAGCAGCGCCGCTCGGCCAAGGCCATCAATTTCGGCCTCATCTACGGCATGTCCGCCTTCGGCCTGGCCCGGCAGTTGGGTATCGAGCGCGGCGAGGCCCAGAGCTATATCGACCTTTATTTCCAGCGCTACCCCGGTGTGAAGGAGTACATGGAACGCACCCGCGAGCAGGCGGCGCAACGTGGCTATGTGGAGACCCTGTTCGGACGCCGCCTGTACCTGCCGGACATCAAGGCGCGCAACCCGCAGCGTCGCCAGGGTGCCGAACGGGCCGCCATCAACGCCCCCATGCAGGGAACCGCGGCGGACATCATCAAGCGGGCCATGATCGACGTGGACGCCTGGCTCGGCGACTCCGACATCGACGCCCGCATGATCATGCAGGTGCACGACGAACTGGTGTTCGAGGTAGCGGAAGAACAGGTCGAACGGCTACGCGCCGGGGTGGTGGAGCGCATGGCGCGGGCCGCCGAACTGGCGGTCGAACTGGTGGTGGATACGGGGGTCGGTGACAACTGGGACGAGGCGCACTGAAGGAAACTCTGATCAAGTCGCCACGCGCCTCGATCAGAGTCCCCTTCCAGGGGGTCGTCTATTGGGGGAAGGATGCAAATCGATGGCTTACGGGGAGCATGGGCGCGCCCCTTCCCCCCAACCCCCCTCCCCCGGGCCGGGTTCGCGGGGGTTGGCCGTCACCCCCTATCACCCGCCTCCTCGGGGGCCGGGGGTGGGTG
>CAYPEH010000109.1:0-9390 GCA_964409585.1 uncultured Chromatiales bacterium
GGCCTCGCTCTCCCACATTTTCGCTTCGCTCCCCCTCAGTCCGACAGGCTGCTAGCCCATCACCAGACCGGCGGCCAGCAACAGGCCGAACAGGGCCTGCAGACGGGCCGTACGGGCCAGCAGGACATTGAGCCCGGGTTCCGGTACGGCATGGGTGAAACGGTGTACGGCAGTGGCCGCCCCGGGCAGTGCCGACAAGGGCAGGAGCACCACCCAGTCATGCTGCCCCGACAGCCAGAGGAACGGGGGCAGCAGGAAGGGAACCAGGATGCTGGCCGCGTAGACGGCGCGGCTGGCGCGGGTGCCGATGAGCACCACCAGGGTACGCCGCCCGGCGCGCCGGTCACTGTCCTGGTCGCGGAAGTTGTTGACCGTGAGCACCGCGGCGGCGTGCAACCCCAGAGCCGCCCCGGCCCACAAGGCCAGGGGGGTGACATGGCCGGTTTGCAGATAGCCGGTGCCGGCCACCGCCCCCAGGCCGAAGAACAACCATACGAACAGCTCGCCAAGCGGAGTATAGGCCAGCGGTTTGGGCCCGCCGGTATAGCCCAGCCCGGCCAGCAGGGAGGCCAGTCCCAGGATCACGATGGGCCAGCCCCCCACCCAGGCCAGGTAGATACCGATGGCGAAGGCCGCGGCGAAACTGCCATAGGCACCGGCGCGGACCTGCCGTGGACTCAGCCAGCCCTCGGCGGTGGCGCGCGGCGGTCCCAGGCGTTCGCTGGTATCCGCGCCCCGTTCGTAGTCCTTCACATCGTTGTGCAGATTGGTGCCGATCTGGATCAACAGGGCGGCGGCCAGGGTGGCGATGGCCGGGCCCGGCGACAGGCTGGCCTGTTCGCTCCAGGCCACGGCCAGGCCGACGGCGACCGGGGTCACGGACAGGGGCAGGGTCTTCGGGCGGAACGCGGACAGCCAGGCGCGGATCGGATTCATCTGCCGGGTCTTGTTGGGTTACGGTTTCAAGGCCGGCGCTTGAACCGGGAGAAGTCCGGCGGCCGTTTTTCGAGAAAGGCATTGCGCCCCTCCTGCCCTTCCTCGCTCATGTAGAACAGGCCGGTGGCATTGCCGGCCAGCTCCTGGATGCCCGCCAGGCCATCGGTGTCGGCATTGAAGCCGGCCTTGAGCAGGCGCAGGGCGGTGGGTGAATGCTCCAGCATCCGCCGGCACCAGCGCACGGTCTCTTCCTCCAGTTCCGCCAGCGGCACCACGGCATTGACCAGACCCATTTGCAGTGCCTCGGCGGCATCGTACTGGCGGCAGAGGAACCAGATTTCCTTGGCCCTCTTCATGCCCACGGTACGGGCCATGAGCCCGGCGCCGAGACCGGCGTCGAAACTGCCCACGCGTGGTCCGGTCTGGCCGAAGCGGGCATTGTCGGCGGCAATGGTCAGGTCGCACACCAGGTGCAACACATGGCCACCGCCGATGGCGTAACCCGCCACCATGGCTACCACCGGCTTGGGCAGGCGGCGGATCTGCATTTGCAGGTCCAGCACGTTGAGGTGCTGCGTCCCCTGCTTGTCCTTGTATCCGCCCTCATCGCCACGGACCTTCTGGTCACCGCCGGAACAGAATGCCTTGTCCCCGGCGCCGGTCAGGATGATGACACCGATGGAGGCATCCATGTGGGCATGGTGGAAGGCACGGGAGAGTTCCGTGACCGTCTCCGGACGAAAGGCGTTGCGCACCTGCGGCCGGTTGATGGTGATGCGGGCAATGCCCTCGGCCTGATGATAGAGAATATCGGTGAAGTCGAGATCGGGAACGGTTTGCCAGTCCAAGGTGGTTTCCTCGTGTTCAGGGGGCGTCAGGCAAGGAGCCTGCCGGACCCAGGCTGAATCGGCTGCAAAAGCGGGACAGCGGTCTGATTTTCCCTGATTTTTCGTCACATAGTTCCCACTATGCTCCTCAAAATCATGAAAAATCAGACCGCTGTCCCACTTTTTCGCCACGATCCCCCTGAGTCCGACAGGCTCCAAGGCTGCGCCAATAGTTCTGCATGCCTTCGGTGCTGATGCGCCGGTCGATGCGCACCTCGATCATCTGCGCGCCGCCGGCCCCGGCGGCCTGTTCGAGGGCCTCGCCGAATCCGGCCGCGTCGGTGCACCGGAAGCCGATGCCGAACAGCTCCGCCATCTTCGCGGGATCGAGCCCCGTGGGGGTCAGCCAATGGGATTCGAAGGCGGCCAACCGCGCCTGGGGCAGGTGCTCGAAGATCCCGCCCCCATGATTGTTCAACACCACCAGGATCAATTCCTCGTCCCGTGCCGCCAGGAGGCCGTTGAGGTCATGAAACAGGGCCAGATCGCCCAGCAGGGCCACGGCGGGCCCCGTGCCTTCATGGGCCAGGCCCGCCAGGGTGGAGACACCGCCATCGATGCCGCTGACACCACGGTTGGCGACGATGCGGATGCGCTTGGAGGCGGTACCCGAGAAGGCATCCAGTTGTCGGATCGGCAGGGAATTGCCACTGAACAGGGTCGTTCCATCCTCCAGGCGATCCAGCAGATCACGGATGACCCCCCATTCCGGCGGCGCCCCGACTGTTTCGGCACGGCGCGCGGCACGGGCCTCGGCCTGTTCGAATGCATCGAACCAGTCCGCCGCCACCGGTTCCAGCGCCGCCTCCACCAGCGCATCACAGAGGCTTGCCGGGGTGGCGCAGATGCGCTGTCCCGCCAGCTTTTCCGGATCCAGCCAGGCACCGCCCGCGCTGCACAACAGGTGATCGCCGCCGCGGGCCGCCGCCAACCACCCGCCCAGGGTCTTGGAGACCGGCCAGGCACCGAAGCGCAGTACCCACTGCGGCGCATGCGCGGTGGCAAAGCCCTCGTTCCTGAGGAAGGCGTCGTAGCGGGACATGACATGGCTGCGGTCATGGGGACCGAAACGCAAACCGGACAGGGGATCGGCCAGGATCGGGCAATGCAGGGCCCTGGCCAGGCGCGTGACCGCCTGCCGGAAACAGGGATCGTCACCGGCCGGCCCGCAAACGATGACCCCACGACGGCCACGGATACGGTCCAGCGCCCTGTCCAGGTCCAGGGCATCCGGCAACATCCTGGGAGGGCGGAAGGGTGCCGGGGCGGCCGGGGGATCCTGGCGGGCGGGCAGCTCACCGTCCGGCACCAACGGCTCCCGCAAGGGGATATTGATGTGCACCGGGCCGGGATCGGGCCAACGGCTCTGGTGAACGGCCTTGACCGCCAGGGCGTGCAGCGCGCGCCGGGCCTCGGCCCCGTCCACGGCGTCCGGTGTCTGGTGGAAGGCGCGCACATGCCGTCCAAACAACCGGGACTGATCGGTGGTCTGGTTGGCGCCCCAATCCTGCAACTCCGCCGGCCGGTCGGCGCTGAGCAGGATCAGCGGAACACCACTGTGCCAGGCCTCGATCACCGCCGGGTGCCAATGGGCGGGCGCCGAACCGGAGGTGGCGAGCAGCGCCACCGGGCGCTGGCTGGCGCGGGCCGCGCCGAGGGCGAAGAAGGCTGCGCTGCGCTCGTCCACCAGCACACGGGTGCGCAGACCGGGATTGCGCAGGCAAGCCAGGACCAGGGGGGTGGAACGGGAACCCGGCGAGATCACCACCAGTTCCACGCCGGCACCGGTGAGACCGGCGATGAGGGCATCACTCCAATGCAGATTGGTGAGGGCGGACATGGCGGGGATGGTACCTGAAGGGCGGGCGGCACGGGGAAGCGGGATCGTCAGCGGCCCGGCACCTGGCTTCTCTCCAATGCCTCCCACACCGAGCGCAGCTTCAGTTCGGTCTCCTGGAGTTCCTGCTCCGGCTGGGAGCCGGCCACGATTCCGGCGCCGGCGTACAGGTCCGCTTCCCGCCCCTCGACCAGGGCGCAACGCAATACCACATCGAGGCCCGCATCCCCCTCCGGATCGAGCCAGCCGAAGGCGCCGGTGTACCAGCCACGGTGATCATCGCCATGAATACGCAGCCAGTCCCGCGCCAGTTCACTGGGCGTACCGGCAACGGCCGGGGTGGGATGCAGACCCTCCAACAATTGCAGGGCTGAAACCCCGGGTTTCAGCCTTCCGGTCAGGGGGGTGTGCAGGTGCTGCACCGAGCGCAGTTTCATCAGCGCCGGCCGCGGAGGGTATTCCACCTGGCTGCACAGGGTGCCGAGGGCGTCGGCCGCGCGCTCCACCACCAGCCGGTGCTCACGCAGATTCTTCTCGTCACGGGACAGATCACTGCCCAGGGCGCTGTCCTCCGCCACCTCGCTGGCACGCGGCGCGGAACCGGCCAGGGCATCCACGCACACTTGGCCACCCCGTACCGACAACAGACGTTCCGGGGTGGCCGCATGCAGCGTGCGGGAGCCGAATGCCAATGATATCTGGGTGCAGGAAGGGTAGAGGCCGTGCAGCTCGGCGCTGACCCGGCTGGGGTCGAAGGGATGGCGTCCGCGCACACGGATGCGCCTGCCGATGACCACCTTGATCAACCGGCCCTCCCCGATGTCCCGCGTGGCATGGGGAATCAATACCTTCCAGCGATGTTCATCGGGGTGCTCGGCCAGCCTCCTGAGTGGATTGCGGCGGCTGGCCGGCAGCGCCAGGGAGAAGGAGCGGCGCAGCTCCGCGAACAATGCCCGCCAACGCTTCAGTGTGTCCTCCCCACCGACGCCGGGCCGTGCGCTGAAGGTGATGGCGGTATCCCCGCCCCTCCGTTCCAGCAACAGTTCAGGAATCCAGAGCAGGCTGTTGGGCAGTCCACTCCACCGGCCCCGCATGGGGTCATCCGGGTCGAAGGCGAAGCCACACAGCAGGCGCGCGCCCAGGCCGGTTCCCTGCACCCGCCGCTGCCAATCCTTCAGGCCATGATCCCAGGCCTGGCGCAGGCGCCGGAAACGCGCGCCGCCCCCCGTTTCCAGCGACCAGGCATTGCCCAGCCCCAGCAGATGGTGATCCTCCGCAGGGCGCGCCCAATACGCGTAGGGGGGGGACAGTGGGGGCAACCGGCGCAAGTCCAGGTCCCCGGCATGCAGGGTCAGGCTGAACAGGCCGCTGCCCTCGCGGGTGGCCAGAGCCTCTTCCAGCCGGTTGTCGATGGGTGAATCGGTGATGATCTTCATTGTTCCTATTATGCGCAGACACCCCCCACAGCCAGGGTTGATATCCGTCAATTGTGACCCGCGCCCCGCTGTGATTGAATCCACCCTCCTTTTTCGACCGGGTCCGGTACCGTGAGTGAAACCGAGCAACAAGGCGCCGCATCGAATACCAGCCGCTGGCTGTGGGGAGGGCTGCTGCCACTGCTGGTGATCGCCGGCCTGGGCCTGGGCCTGTGGCTGCGTCCCGAACCCCAGGTGACACGTACCGCCCCCCTGCCGGACTGTGAACTGCGGCGCGGCCCGTGCACCGCGACACTGTCTCCCGGCGAGACTATCCGTTTCGGTATCGAACCGCGCGACATCCCCTGTCTGAAGCCACTGCAACTGAGCGTCCGGCTGACGGGCCTGAAGGCCGACGAGGTGGAGATCGACTTCCATGGCGTGGACATGGATATGGGCTTCAACCGCCTGCGCCTGCAGGAACAGCCGGACGGCGGGTTCGCCGGCAAGGGCATGTTGCCGGTGTGCGTACGCGAGAGCATGGAGTGGGAGGCGAGGGTCTACGTGCGTAACGAAGACGGGCAGGTGATGGCGCCCTTCCGCTTCGTCACCTTCAAGCACTGACGGGTGGGACCATCATCGATATGCCCTGGTGGATCTGGCTCAAGCACCTGCATGTCACCTGTGTGGTACTGAGCATCTGCGGCTTCCTGCTGCGTGTCCATCTGATGCTGCGTGACTCCCCCCTGCGGAGGACCTGGTGGGTGCGGCGCCTGCCGCACATGGTGGATACGACCCTGTTGCTGTCGGCCATGAGCTATGCCGCCCTCACCCATCAATACCCGTGGAATTCCCCCTGGCTGGCGGTCAAGCTGGCCTGCCTGCTGGCCTACATCGGCCTGGGGATGGTGGCCCTGCGCTTTGGCCCCAGTCGCCGCACACGCGCATTTGCCGGCCTGGGAGCGGTGGCCGTCTATGCCTATATCGTCGCCGTGGCCTTGACCCGGCATCCCTGGCCGCCGGCGGGATATCCCGGAATCGGTTAGGGAACCTCTGATCAAGTCGCCGCGCGCCTCGATCAGAGTTCCCTTGCGGGGAATTGCCTATTGGGGTTAGCAGCCTGTCGGACTCGGGGGGATCGTAGCGAAAAAGTGGGACAGCGAGGATGATTTTTCATGATTTTGAGGAGCATAGTGGGAACTATGTGACGAAAAATCAGGGAAAATCAGACCGCTGTCCCGCTTTTGCAGCCGATTCAGCCCGAGTCCGACAGGCTGTTAGGCCGCATCAGTCCTCGGCGTACCGGCGCAGGGCCTCGGGGTCCTTGATGTGCACGGTCCGCCCCTGCACATCGATGACATCCGCCTTGGTCAGTTTGCGCAGGATGCGGGAAAAGGTTTCGGGTTTGATGGACAGGCGCGAGGCAATGACGTTCTTGGGGATGGTGAACTGGACGTCATCGGCCGCCTTGCCCTCGTCGATCTCCCGCACCAGATAACGCACCAGCCGCCAAGTGGCATTGTGCAGGGTCAGATCGTCGATCTCATCCAGGCGGGAATGGATACGCCGCGCCATGTCCTTGAGCACATCGATACGGGTGTCACTGGACTCTTCCAGCAGGTTCATGAAGGTGTGGTTGTCGAACCCCAGCACCCGGCTGGCCTGAACGGCGGAGGCACTGACCGGATAATCGGCCTGCTGCATGAACATGACCGCCTCGGCGAAAGTCTCGCCGGGATTGATCAGTTCGATGATTTTCTCATCGCCGCCGGGTGACAGCCGGTACAGCTTGATGCAGCCGGACTTGAGAAAATAAAAACGGCGCGCCTGGGTGCCGTACTCGAACAGATGCTGGCCCTCGGCCAGTTCCTGCTCCCTGGTGCTGGCGATGACTCGTTGCAGCTGGTCGTCGTCCATGCTGCTGAACAGGTGGATTTCGCGTAATTGTTCCGGGCTGATACTGCTCATGTCAGGCACAACTGGTCGTATTCACTGAGGCGGTCCTCGTCGGTTACGTGGATGATTTTGCCCTCCACGCGCAGAACCCCGTCCTCGGAAAGCTGGTGCAGGATGCGTGACAGCGTCTCCGGTTTGATGGACAGCCGCGAGGCAATCACATTCTTGGGCACGGAAAGGCGGATGTCGCTGCCCTCGCGCTGCTCCTGATGCAATTCGCTGACGAGGAAGCTAGCCAGGCGGCAGGTGGCATTTTGCAGGGTGAGGTGGTCGATCTCGGTGAGCAGTTGACGCAGGTTCATGCTGAACCGCGCCATCAGACGCAGGCAGCTGGTGGGTGATTCCCGCAACACCTCCATCAGCACCTTGTTGCTGAAAGAGACCACCACGCCGGGCCCGATGGCGTCCGCGCTCATGGGATAGCCCGGCTCATCCATGAACAGTGTGGTTTCGGCGAAGGTACGGCCCGGGTGAATGATGTCGATGACCTTCTCATTGCCCGAAGGCGACAGGCGATAGAGCTTCAACCGGCCGCTCTGGACGAGGAAAAAGCGCTCTGCCGGACGCCCGTATTCACACAGGTTCTCACCATCTTCCAACTTGATCTGCCGCGCGGTCTTGGCCACGGCGGCCCGCTGGGCATCGTCCATGGGAGCAAATACCGGACTGCGGCGAAGCATCTGCTCCAGTGCGGCGGCCGGATTACGTGCCGCCCGGACACCGGAGCCTGGACCCCTAATGTTCCGCATGATGTTTGTCTATTCCCCCTGAGTCTATGAAATTATTGTGGTTTTCCGCGCACGGCCGTACCTGGAAAGGCCGAACATTACAGCAAATATAGTGATTGTCGATACTTGGCTGCCTGCGCTATTGTCTCTGCCATCGCGGGGCAGGACAGACACATGTCTATATGATGAGTCCGATCAGAGGGGAGCACAATGACCGATTCACTGGATCCGATCATTCTGAATTTTTTCTATGCCGCCATCGGCGGGACAATGACTCTGATCTTCATGTGGCTGGGTTGCAAAATGTTCAACCGCATCGTCGATTTCAGCCTGCCGGAGGAGCTGGCCAAGGGTAATCAGGCCGTGGGCATGATGGTCATGGGCATCTTTATCGGTGTCGGCATCGCCATGGGCCTGGTGGTCGGCCTGGGTTTGAACTGACTCTCTCCGCGGCCATGAGCACAACCAGCCCCCCGAAAAGGCCACTGAACCGGGGCCGGGGCCTGCTTTTGCTCTGCCTGCTGCCGGCATTGGCCTACGCCGCCCTGGGCAAAAGAATGGGGGTCGATTCCGAGCGGTGGACCGATGAGTACGACGCCCAGTTCAAGAAGTACGCCAAGCGCTACTTCGGCCCGGGGCTGGATTGGCGCTGGTTCAAGGCACAGGGCATCGCCGAATCCGGACTCAGAGCCGATGCCATCAGCGGGGCAGGGGCCAAGGGCATCATGCAGATCATGCCCTCCACCTTCGAGGAGATCCGCCGCCACAACCCCCACTTCACCACCATCGACGAGCCACGCTGGAACATCGCCGCTGGCATCTTCTACGACCGCCAGCTGTACAAGCGCTGGCGCAGGCACCTCAAACCGTCACGGGAGCGCCTGCCGTTCACCTTCGCCAGCTACAATGCCGGTTATGGCACGGTATTGAAGGCCTACAAACGGGTCGGCAAAACGAAGAAGGAGGCCGGTCTGTGGCACAAGGTGGCACCATTCGCGCCACCGGAAACACGCTCCTACGTGGCCCGCATCCATCAACTGATGGATCAGCCATAGCCGATTCTATTAGCAGCGGGCTGTTGTCTCGCACTCGCCTGAGTAGAATTTCAACAGGCTGCTAGTGCAACCAATAGCGCCCCGTTCCCAGTACCACCTCGACCAGTCCCAGGCTCAGGTTCACCGTGATGATCTTGCGGATCAGGGCCAGCCGGGCGGCAGCCCCCGGAAAATCCCCGGTCTCCACCGCGGCACGCATGCGCCGGTAGGGTCCCAGGTAGAGGAAGACGAACAAGGCCACCATCAGCCACCCCAGGGTGGACATGATGTGCACATGCAGGCCCACGTTCGCCATGCCACCGAAGACCGAGAAGATCAGCCAGTAACCGGTCAGCGGGATCACCACCACCACGGCCCACACCCAGTGGAAGAAACGGCCCAGGGTGGTGGACATCAAGGTCAGACGCAGCGGAGCCTCCAGCACCTCGGCAGCAGAGGGGCGCAGGGCCATGTGGGCGAAGAACATGCCGCCGACCCAGATGACGGTGGCAAGCAGATGCAAAGTGATGGCAATGGTCATAATTAACCCGGCAACATAATAGATCGTGTTCAGCCGTGCTGTGCGCGTTCACGGCA
>CAYPEH010000110.1:0-9360 GCA_964409585.1 uncultured Chromatiales bacterium
TTCAGTTTTGCACGCCGTTTCTTCAAGTCTTCCATGTAGGTATCGGAAACGGGCTGTTCGTGCTCTTCAAGGCTGCGAATCTCTGCATCCAGTTCGTCGTGCTGGATCATGATCAGGGCAAAGTCATGGTCGGCTTTCTTCAGCTCTTCGATTTTGGCCTTGAATTCGGGGAACTCGTGCAGGATGTCGTGCAGTTCGCCAAGCATGGGATGCCTTTCGGTACTTAGGAGACTGTCAGGCTATGGAGGAATCGGTTGCGAAAGCGGGAGAGCGCGGATGGTTTTTCGCTTCGATACCCCATAACCCGGCAGTCTCCTAGTGTGTGGTATGCGGAACAGGGGGCAGAGCCCCCACGATCAACGGTATCAGTATCCCCCCTGATCTTCCGGGATGGAATTGATGTCGGTCAGAATCGCGTCCGGGGCTGTGTAGGCTACCGCCACCGGCCAGCGGCTTCCGTTCACCTCCAGCACCAGGCTGGGGAAGGAATGGGCGCCGATGCGTCGGGCCAGGCCGATTTCCTTCATCAGTTCGGAGCGCGTGGCGGGGGTGTCCAGCTCCGCCTCGAAACGGTCCGTATCCAGTTCCAGCTCAGCGGCCAGTTCGACCAGAGTCCCGTGATCGGAGGGATTGCGTGCCTGGGTGTAATAGGCGCGTTGAATGGCCAGGGTCATGGCTTCGTCATATTGCGGGCCCTGGTGACGGGCGGCGATGACGGCGCGGCAGGCGGGATAGGTGGAACGCCGTGGCTGGCACCGGCTCCAGAAGTCGAAGTTGAACCCGGTGCCGGGGATGCGCTCCTGGATGCGCCGCCAGGTGGACTGCAACTGGGCGCGCATCTTGTCATTCATGGGGGTGTCGTCATCCGGGGCGAGGCCGCCGAGTACCCTCCGGACCACCACCGGAGCGGGCAGTCCCGCAAGCACCTTCGACCAGGCCGGGCGGAAGCCCCAGCACCAGGAGCACATGGGATCGTGGACGTAATAGAGAATGGCCGGTTCCTGTTCGCTCATGGATGCATTGTGGCCGACTTCGGGGTTCGGGGGCAGTGTCTTTCGGCTGAAAAGACGGGCGTCGTGCTGCCGGACCGGTTCGTCCGTGGTGTAGCATGCGAGTATGCAGTCGATTCTCTCCCAGTCGTTCATGAACCGTCCGGACTATTCCGGCCACGGTATCACCAATCTGATGGCCTCCCTGGTGGAGGGGCTGGGCGGGCTGACCACCGGCTACCCCTGCGCCCATGCCCTGCCGGCCAGGGAGGTGCGCCCGGTGCGCAACGTGGTGCTGTTCGTCATCGACGGCCTCGGATACCGCCTGCTCGAAACCATCGGCCGCGATGGTTTCCTCCACAGCCGGTTGCGGGGCAGGCTGACCTCGGTGTTTCCCTCCACCACGGCAACGGCGGTGACCACCTTTCTCACCGCGCAGCCGCCGCAACAGCATGGCCTGACCGGCTGGTTCACCTGGTTCCGGGAGTTGGGCGACATCCTTGCCGTTCTCCCCTTCGTCCCGCGCCACAAGGGGCCGCCTCTGACCGAGGCAGGCATCGATCCGGTGGAATTTTTCGGTCACACGTCCATGTTCGACCGCATCGCCGTCCGCGGTGAGCAGGTC
This sequence comes from uncultured Chromatiales bacterium, assembly GCA_964409585.1. Classification (GTDB taxonomy): domain Bacteria; phylum Pseudomonadota; class Gammaproteobacteria; order JACKNK01; family CAYPEH01; genus CAYPEH01. Next base: position 1,615 of record CAYPEH010000110.1, read on the forward strand.
ATGCCGGCCCATATCGCCCATTCGGCCTTCAACCGCGGCCATTGCGGCCATGCCAGGGTGCGGCCCTACGAAGACATGAAAGGCTTCTTCCGCGCCGTGCGCCAGGCACTCAAGGGCGGTGAACGCAGCTTTGTGCATGCCTATTGGGCGGATGTGGACGGGCTCAGCCATGAATTCGGCCCCTCGTCACCGGAGGTGGCCGATCATGTCCTGCAACTGGATGCGGCGATGGGGGAATTCGTGCGCAAGATCGATGGCAGCGACACTCTGGTGGTGGTCACCGCCGACCATGGCCTGATCGATACGGCGCCGGAACTGACCGTCCATGTGGAAGACCATCCGCCCCTGGCCGATTCCCTGCTGATGCCGCTCAGTGGCGAGCCCCGCGCCGCCTACTGCTACATTCACCCGCACCGGGAACAGACCTTCCTCGACTACTGCCGTGGGGAACTGGGTGATTTCATGGAGGTGGTGCCCAGCCGCGAGCTGCTGCGGGCCGGCTGGTTCGGCACGGGGCAGCCCCATCCTGCCCTGGCGGACCGCATCGGGCACTACACTCTGATCATGAAGGATCACTTCACCATCAAGGACCATGTGGTGGGGGAGAGGGTCTTCAGCCACCTCGGTGTGCACGGCGGTGTCAGCGAGGAAGAAATGTTTGTTCCACTGATCATCATCCCTACTTGAATCATGTTCACAGGCATTGTCCAAGGCACGGCGGAAGTCATCGACATCCGCGAAAAAGAGAATTTCCGTACCCACGTCATCCGCATGCCCGCGGCCCTGCTGGATGGCCTGGAACCGGGGGCGTCCGTGGCCCACAACGGTTGCTGCCTGACGGTCACCGCCGTGGAGGGAGACCGGGTCTTCTTCGATCTGATGCAGGAAACCCTGCGCATCACCAATCTGGGCCGGTTGTCCGTGGGCGACCGGGTCAACGTGGAGCGCGCCGCCCGTTTCGGTGACGAGATCGGTGGTCACCAGATGTCCGGCCATATCATCGCCACCGCCGAAGTCACCCGGGTCATCGAGAGCGACAACAACCGCCAGGTCTGGTTCCGCATTCCCGAAGGACTGGGCAAATACGTATTCACCAAGGGCTATATCGGCATCGACGGCATCAGCCTCACCATCGGCGAGGTCGGGGGTGGGGAGTTCAACGTCAACCTGATCCCGGAAACCCTGGAGCGCACGAACATCGGCGGCAGAAACACGGGCGACCGGGTCAACATCGAGATCGACCCGCAGACCCAGGCCATCGTCGATACCGTGGAGCGGGTGGTGAGGGAGATGTCCCCCGGCTTCCAACGCGGGGGGTGACCCTCCGAAGGACCTGTTGGGCTCAGGAAGGGGCGTGGCGAATTTTCAACGCCGTATCGCACCGCATGAGAGGCATTTCAACAGCTTGCCGCCAAGAGCCTGCCGGATTCAGCCTGCGCCCGACAGGCTGCTAGTCCTTGAGCCGCACCTTCGATGCTGCGTAGACACTCAAGGCCCGCAGCTCCTCACCCCGGATGTTGGGAAAGGACGGCATCATGAATCCCCCTTCCCGGATGCGCTCGGCAATCGACTCCGGGCTGGCTTCGTCACGGGATAGCTTGAAGTACTTACCGCCCGCGTCGGGATCGTGGCACTCCAGACAGGCGTGCTCGAACATCTGCTCGCCATCGCTTCCGGGCGCGGGGGCGTAATCACGTGTGCCGCCGCAACCGGCGAGGGCGGCAGTGGTCAACAGGGATATCCAGATTCGGGTCTTGTTCATGGCCATCGTTCGGGTGTTTGTGGATTCGTGCCGGGCCGCAACGGTCGGCGCATGCCGGCAGTGGTGCGGTGCCGATTATTCCGCGAACGATTCCGGCAGATTCCCGGAAGATTGCGTTGTTGTTTCGGGGTTGCGTGGGTGGTGGGACTACAGGGGGGTGAAACCGCCGCCGTTCCGCTCCCGCTGCAAGAGCTCCCCCGACAGGATGTCGTAGTACCACCCATGGATCTGTAATCTGTTCTGCTCCATGCGCTCCCGTATCCAGGGGAAGGTTTGCAGGTTGTCCAGCGATATGGCGATGGCATCCAGCTCACAGGCATGGGCGCGCTCGTCGAATGTCTGGAGATCCGATCTGGTCAGGGCCCGTTGACGGGCTTCATCGGCGATGCTCATCCAGGCAGCGATGAATCGGTCTTCATCTTCGTTTTCCCGACCTTCCAGCAGTGACCGGATACCTCCACAGCGGGCATGTCCCAGGACGATGAGGTGTTCCACTTCCAGTCCGCAGACCGCGAATTGCAGGGCCGCACTCGTGCCGTGCCAGATGCCTTCCCCCTCGCAGGGGGGCACCAGGTTGGCCACGTTGCGTATCACGAACAATTCGCCGGGTTGGCTGTCGGTGATGACGGCGGGATCGACGCGCGAATCGCAACAGGCGATCACGGCGACCTTGGGGGATTGCCCCTGGCGGGCAAGATCGACCAGCCGTTCGCGATTGGCCTCGTAATAACCGCCGCGAAAACGGTGGTATCCCGCGATCAGTTGTTCAATGACGTTCAATATCCCTCCTCCCCGGTGGATCAGCGGGGGAATGATGATACCCAAGGAACCTCTGAACAAGTACCGGGGGATGGGGGGTTGGGGGAAGGGAGGCATCAGCGCTCCCGCAAGGCATTGATTTTCATCCTTCCCCCAATAGGCACCTCCCGCAAGGGGACTCTGATCGAGGCGCGTAGCGACTTGATCGGAGTTTCCCCAATCCAGAGGGAGGGCGGGTTTTCCGTGGCCTGTTGACTGTGATGGCCTCCCATGCGTTACCCTGCAGCCCATGAGTGATCCGGTGATCCAAGTCAAAGGACTGAGCAAGCGCTACGGTGCGGTGCTGGCCGTCGACGACATCGACTTCGAGGTGCAGCGCGGCGCCGTCTGTGCCCTGTTGGGCGGCAACGGGGCCGGCAAGACCACCACCATTTCCATACTCCTGGGGTTGCTTCTGCCCACGGCGGGTTCGGTGAGGGTGCTGGGTGAGGATATGTTGCGCCACCGTTACCGTGTGCTGCCGCGCATGAATCTGTCCTCGCCCTATGTGGACCTGCCCATGCGCCTGACGGTGGAGCAGAACCTGCTGGTCTATGGTCGCCTGTATGGCTGTCCCGATGTGCGCGGGCGGGTGGAAAGGCTGGCCGGGGAATTGGAGATCACCGATTTCCTCAAGCGCCGCTACCGCACTCTGTCTGCCGGCCAGAAGACCCGTGTGGCCCTGGCCAAGGCCCTGCTCAACGAGCCGGAGCTGCTGCTGCTGGACGAGCCCACTGCGTCGCTGGACCCCGATACCGCCGACCGCATCCGTGGATACCTTATGGCCTATCGGGAACGTACCGGGGCGACTCTGTTCATGGCCTCGCACAACATGACCGAGGTAGAGCGTATCGCCACCGATGTGCTGATGATGCGAAGAGGCAGGCTGGTGGATCGGGGTACGCCGGATGAGCTGGTGGAGCGTTATGGCAGGGACAATATGGAGGAGGTGTTCCTGGACATCGCAAGGCAGGGTGTGGCGTGAGTACGCAACCGAGTCTCTTCTCCCTGCGCCGGGTCGGTGCGATGGTGTTGCGCTATGCCTATGTGCTGCGTTCCTCCTGGCCGCGGGTGCTGGAGCTGGTGTACTGGCCGACGGTGCAGATGATCCTGTGGGGCTTCATTACCCAGTTCATGGTCACCAACAGCACCTGGGTGGCGCAGGCATCGGGGGTGTTGATCGCCGCCGTGCTGTTGTGGGATGTGTTGTTCCGCGGTCAGCTGGGGGTGTCGCTGGTGTTCTTCGAGGAGATGTATTCACGCAACCTGGGGCATTTGTTCACCAGCCCCTTGCGGCCCTACGAGATGGTGATCTCTCTGTTGGTCATCAGTCTGGTGCGCACCGTGATCGGTGTCGGCGCGGCGGCCCTGCTGGCCATTCCCATGTATGATTTTTCCTTGTTTGCCATGGGGATGCCCATGCTCAGTTTCTTCTTCAATCTGCTGGTGATGGGCTGGGCCATGGGCTTGCTGGTGGCCTCACTGGTGATGCGTTATGGCCTGGGGGCGGAGAGTCTGGCCTGGGTGGCGGTCTTCGCCGTGGCGCCGGTGAGCGGGATCTATTACCCGATTTCGGTATTGCCGGACTGGTTGCAGCCGGTGGCGGCGGTGCTGCCCGCCAGCCATGTGTTTGAGGGCATGCGGGCGGTCATGTTCGACCAGGTCTTTCGCCAGGATCTGCTGTGGAATGCCATCGGCCTGAATGTGATCTACCTGGCCGTGAGCGTGGCGGTGTTCCTGCACGTATTCCATGTGGCCCGCAAGCGTGGACTGTTCATGCAGATGGGGGAGTGATGGGCGGGACCAGCTTCAGCGCCGGTTTTTCGGCGGTTGGGCGTGATGTCACGCCGGTCAGTTCCGCCAGCTCAGCCAGCTCCGGGGTCCAGCCGGCCATTTCCACCTCATCCTGGAAGTCGCCGTATTCCTCGGGTTGTTCCCGCTGTTCCAGTTCGTGCGCGTGGTTGCCGTTCATGGTGCACCTCGAATGCTTCCGACTTGTTATGAAAAGAAGCAAATTGTGTGCCGTCCATGGCGCCTGATCTGGGTGAAATTCCGGATCATTGGCCGGATTGCAGCACGGCGTCGATGATGGCCTCGGTATCGGCGCTGGCCTGCGCCATCACCTCGGCGACGAGCGGGCCGAACAGGTGGCTCATGAGACGGCTGTTCATGCGCGAGATCTTCACCGTGCCGTCACCGGTCTCGTACACCGAGATACGGCAGGGCATCATGGGCGTGACCATGCGCGCGGAATCGTCCCTCAACAGGCGGGCGGCGTAGTCCGGTTGACACAGGGCCAGCACGGATACCGGCGCCACTTCATAGCCGTGTTTCTTCAGGGACTTGTGGATGTGGTGCACCGTGGGCACTTTCCAGCCACGTTGGGCGGCTTCGCGCTGTATGGCCGCCACCGTTGCCTGCTGTCCCAAGGGGCTCATGTCCTCGGCGATCATCAGGCCGGGGGCGGAGAAGACGATGGCTGTCAGGGTACTGAGTGCGCCCAGCAACAGGCCGGCCACGAGGGAAATCAGGCTGCGTGCATACATGATGACCTCCTCGATCCATACCCATTCCCCTTCCCTGTAATAATGTTTAGTAAATAAGCGAATACTTAACAACAAGCTTTTTCATGTGCTTACTTGCGCGAAATCAAGTGTTATTCCCCCTTAGCCGATAGATTCTGAGGTTGATACGACCGGTGGCCGGGGGTAGTCTGCTCCTGGTGAAAATGACTGAGGCCGCAACATGACTGACAACAACGGCAAGGACGGGGGCAATCGACTGCTCTACTGTTCTTTCTGCGGCAAGGGCCAGCATGAGGTTCGCAAGCTGATCGCCGGGCCGTCGGTGTACATCTGCGACGAGTGCGTGGACCTTTGCAACGACATCATCCGTGAGGAACTCCAGGAGCACAACGAGGTGGACAGCGATCGTCTGCCCAAGCCCCACGAGATCAAGGAGATCCTCGATTCCTACGTGATCGGCCAGGAATCGGCCAAGAAGGTGCTGTCAGTGGCGGTCTATAACCACTACAAGCGTCTTCGCGCCAATCGCAAGGACGACGATGTTGAGCTGGCCAAGAGCAACATCCTGCTGATCGGCCCCACCGGTTGCGGCAAGACCCTGCTGGCCGAGACCCTGGCGCGGGTGCTCAACGTACCCTTCGCCATTGCCGATGCCACCACCCTGACCGAAGCCGGCTATGTCGGTGAGGACGTGGAGAACATCATCCAGAAACTGTTGCAGAAATGCGACTACGACGTGGACAAGGCCCAGACCGGTATCGTCTATATTGACGAGATCGACAAGATTGCGCGCAAGTCCGAGAATCCATCCATCACCCGCGACGTGTCGGGTGAGGGCGTGCAGCAGGCCTTGCTGAAACTGATCGAGGGTACCGTGGCCTCGGTTCCGCCGCAGGGAGGGCGCAAACATCCGCAGCAGGAGTTCCTGCAAGTCGATACCTCCAATATCCTGTTCATCGTCGGTGGCGCCTTCGCCGGTCTGGACAAGGTCATCCGCGCCCGTTCCGAGCCGGGTGGCATCGGTTTCAGTGCCGAGATCAAGCCGGTGGATGACAAGAAGGGATTGACGGAGCTGCTGGCCGACATCGAGCCGGATGACCTGATCCGCTATGGCCTGATCCCCGAGTTCGTCGGCCGCCTGCCGGTGACGGCCACCCTGGAGGAGCTGGACGAGGAGGCCCTGGTGCGCATTCTCAAGGAGCCGAAGAACGCCCTCACCAAACAGTATCGCCGCTTGTTCGAGATGGAGGGCGTCGAACTGGAATTCCGCGACGAGGCCCTGGGAGCCGTGGCGCGCAAAGCCATGGAGCGCAAGACCGGCGCCCGTGGACTGCGCACCATCCTGGAAAATGTCCTGTTGGACACCATGTATGACCTGCCCACCCTGGAGGGTGTCAGCAAGGTGGTCATCAGCGAGGCAGTGATCGAGGGCGAAGCCGAACCCTACATCATGTACGAGGGCAATGAGATCGCCAAGGAGGCGGCAGCCACTTCGGAGTGACGTTCTCACAGGGGGGAACTTTTCCGGCCATGGCCTGACTAATTACAGCGTACACCCCTCTGGATTGATATTGACTTGACGGCGCATCCCCTGCGGGATGCGCCTTTTTTTTGGGGTCGACCTCCACCTGATTGGGGGAGCGTGTCCATCCGTTTTCCTATATCCGAGCAAAATGCTCGGCCACCCAGGCATCAGGTGGAATTTTTTTCAGGGCTGCCAACCTTGTTGGAAATGGCCCCATGAAGCCGTTCTTGCAGGAATTGCCACGGGATTCGAAAGGCCAACCGCACAAATAAAGGGATTTAATAGTTGACCGCTTTCCTCGGCTACTATATAACTATCACCCAGCAAAACACTCAGATAATCAGTCACCGACTGACGCTGACCAGACGATACGATCAACGAGGTGCAACCATGAGACTTTCGACCAAAGGACGCTACGCCGTCATGGCCATGATGGACTTGTCCATTCATGAAGAAACCGGTCCGGTCACCCTGGCAGACATATCCGCTTCCCAGGCTATTTCCCTTTCCTACCTGGAACAGATCTTTGCCCGTCTGCGCAAGGAAGGTCTGGTGGAAGGAACCCGTGGTCCTGGAGGCGGTTATCGGCTGGCCAAGCCTGCCGAGGAGATTTCCGTCGCCGATGTGGTTACCGCTGTCGATGAGCAGGTCCGCTTCACCGACTGGAAACCCAATGCCGAGCTGCAACTTGCCGGCCCCTACCTGACCCATGACCTGTGGCGCGATCTGTCCGGTCGCATCCATGACTTCCTCGACAGCATCACCCTGGCCGAACTGGTTGGTCGTCCGGGAGTCAAGGAAGCCGCCATGCGCCAGGATGAGTACCAGCGCTGGGGCTGGCGCCAGCGCAAGAGCGCCGCCTGATATTAACCCGGCACCAATCCATGTCACCCTCAGCCACCACGAGCGCCCCCGTGGCAAGGCGCCGTGCCGAAGGCAGGGCCATTCCCTGTCGAGGTGCGGCAACGACGTCCACGGGGGCGCTCGTGGCGGCCGAACCGTATGAATCTCAATAAGATCGGGACGTCAGACAGAAGCCAGCACTTTGTTGCGCTTCTTGCCAATGGAATGGCCATTGCCTGCGAAGCGCGCCGCGTTCTGACTTCTGTCTGACGTCCTGAGGATGGCATGGATTG